>CAUPYF010000013.1:0-17550 GCA_963515435.1 uncultured Tannerella sp.
TGCACAGAGCCGACGGTGAAGATCGTCTCGAACACATCCCACGGGTTCTCCTCCAACTGCTTGTGGCCAAGGCTGAGCCGACGGTTCTCCTTGTCGATCTCTAGAACCTGCACGTCAATGTTGGCACCGATCTGCGTGAACTCGCTCGGGTGCTTGATCTTCTTCGTCCAGGAGAGGTCGGAGATGTGGATCAATCCGTCTACGCCCTCTTCGATTTCCACGAAGACACCGAAGTTGGTGAAGTTGCGCACACGCGCCGTGTGCTTCGATCCGACGGGATACTTGATCTCGATCTTATCCCACGGGTCTTCTTTCAGCTGCTTCACGCCGAGCGACATCTTGCGGTCTTCGCGGTCGATAGTCAGAATGACGGCTTCCACCTCGTCGCCCACCTTCATGAAGTCTTGTGCGCTACGCAGGTGCTGCGTCCAGCTCATCTCGGACACGTGAATCAGGCCTTCGACACCCGGAGCAATCTCCAAGAATGCGCCGTAGTCGGCCATCACCACGACCTTGCCCTTCACGTGGTCGCCCACCTTCAAGTTCGGGTCGAGGGCATCCCACGGGTGCGGCGTAAGCTGCTTCAGGCCGAGGGCGATGCGCTTCTTCTCGTCGTCGAAGTCGAGGATCACGACGTTGAGCTTCTGGTCGATCTGTACCACCTCGTCCGGGTGCGATACGCGCCCCCAAGACAGATCCGTGATATGTACCAGGCCGTCCACACCGCCCAAGTCGACGAAGACGCCGTAAGAGGTGATGTTCTTGACCGTGCCCTCGAGCACCTGACCCTTCTCCAGCTTGGAGATGATCTCCCGCTTCTGCTGTTCCAGCTCCGCCTCGATCAGTGCCTTATGCGACACGACCACGTTGCGATATTCCTTGTTGATCTTAACGACCTTGAACTCCATCGTTTTGCCGACAAACACGTCGTAGTCGCGGATCGGCTTCACATCGATCTGCGAGCCGGGCAGGAAGGTGTCGATGCCGTAGATGTCTACGATCATGCCGCCCTTGGTGCGTCCGCGGACATAGCCCTTGAGGATTTCGTCGCGCTCGAAGGCGTCGGTGATGCGCTCCCACGAGCGAGCCGAGCGGGCTTTCTTGTGGGAGAGGATCAGCTGCCCCTTTTTGTCTTCCTGGTTCTCGACGTAGACTTCCACCTCGTCGCCGACCTTCAAATCGGGGTTGTATCGGAACTCGGACATCGGCACGATGCCGTCCGATTTATAGCCGATGTTGACCACCACTTCGCGTTTGTTCATCGCCGTGACGGTGCCCATCACAACCTCCTTGTCTTTCATAGCTCCCAACGTTTCGTCGTACGTCTTGACGAGTTCTTCTCGGTTCACGTTCGATTCCGAGTCGCCTTTTTCATACGATTCCCAGTTGAAATTTTCGTCGGGGACAATGTTTTTCAAATTTTCCATCTTAAAAAGTTAGTACTCCGTTTACTTAAAAAATTAAACCAATCTTGTTATTACTCTCTGTATATCTCTCAAAAATAGAGGGCACAAAGATATAGGCCTTTTTGAACGGAGGAGTAAACGAATGAGTAATAGTGAAAAAAGAAAAGCGGATCCTTTCCGTCAGGGGCGGCAGGCTCTTCTCAACATCTTTCTTCTCAAAACAACGGTCATCGCCGCGAGCGGCCGATGGAGCGACCGATGAAGCGGCGAAGGAAGGCGTCGGCCGTCCAGAGGAGGAAGACGGGCATGCCGATGTAGAAATAGAAGCGGCAGGCTGCCATGTCAGGCAGGGCGGTGCGGAAGTCGGGCCAGGGCAATGTGATCTTCAGCACGAGGAACATGACGATCAACGCCACGACGGGCAGTGCGAACAGCACAGCCATGCCGATGCGTTCCCAGCGCCTACGCCGGGCCTCTGCCTGGCGTGCTTCGCTATAAATGCGCTCCATCGTGCGTGCGGCGAAGTCTGCGGGCAGCAGCGCGGAGTCGGGCAGGTGGGCGAACAGGTCGCGCAAGGGGTCTTTTTCTTTCTCTTCCATCATGGGTCAATCCTCCATAGCTTGCATTAAACTCATCAATTTCTTACGGGTGCGGTGTAGCTTCACTTTCACGTTCGAGAGGCTCAGCCCGGTGATGGTGGCCAGCTCCTCGATTGTTTTTTCTTGCTTATAAAACATGTGTACGAGCGCGCGGTCGTCAGGGCGGAGCTGCTCGAGGGCGCGGTCGAGGCGGTCGAGGCGCGCCTCTGCGGCGGCCTCCGCGTCAGCGTCGGTGTCGTCCATCGGGTCGGGCAGGCGCTCGGCGGCGTCGTCGAAGGAGGCGGGGCGGTCAGGGCGCGTGCGACGCAGCGAGGAGACGGCCGTGTTGTAGGCGATGCGGTAGATCCATGTGGCAAAACTGCTGTCTCGGCGGAAGGAACGGAGCGAACGGAAGGCTTTCAGGAAGGCGTCCTGGGCCAGCTCTTCGGCGTCGGCGCGGTTGCGCGTCATTCCGACGAGGAGAGCGAAGACGGGCCGGCTGTAGCGCTCCATGAGGGGGGCGAAGCCGGACGGGTCGCCGTCCAGTACGCGGTTGATGCATTCGTCGTCAATCATTCTTTTTCTTTTGCTGCGATAGATCTTGCTCTCGGGCGTATGACGCAAGGGTGCGTTTTAGGTTACAATGCATCGCCTCGTGCACTCCAAAAATCGCCGCGTTTTCGTTTACTCCGCCTCGTCTCATCCCTATATTCACCTCGTTCACCCCTTCGCCGCACGGTCTAACCCCGCGCCGCGCCACATCGTTGCATTCAACCGGCAGGCGCAAGCATAAATCAGCCGTAAATTGAATTCTATCACATTAAAAGCGCTCGATTCACACCGTTAATAATCTTCTATCATATCAAAAGTATAAAGTTACATCGTAAATTGAATAGTTTCATACTGAAGCTACTAAATTTACACAGTTGATTAAATAGCATTATTTTAGAAGGATATAATTTACATCGTAAATTAAATGCTTTTACAGTAAAAGACATATGTTTACATGATAAATTATATAGATCCATATTAAAAGACTGCATTTTACGATGTAAATTATTACATATTATATTAAAAGCATTTGATTTACAGAGCAAATAACAGCCTTTTACAGTAAAACATTCCGATTTACGCCCCATTGAGGGGCCGCGCAGGGAGGGGAAGGCTCAAACGGGGCGTGACGCGGGGTTAGACCGTTCGGCGAAGGGGTGAACGAGGTGAATATAGGGATGAGACGAAGCGGAGTAAACGAAAACGCGGCGATTTTCGGAGTGCGCGAGGCGGTCCCTCCCCCCTCCCGGCCGAACCCGGCTTAGCTTTTCGCTCATCTGTAACCTGAATCCTCCCTTTGCGTCCATAGGGCAAACAAAGACGAAACATGAAGTTTAATCAGCGTAATCAAAGCAATGTGTTATGGGAAATTTAGTGCCAATATTTGTTGTGGGGATCGTCTTCTACTTTACGTACAAGATGATCGAGCTGCCCTCGCGAAGGAGGGAGCGGGAGATGATGATTGAGAGGATGGGGCGGACGGATGGTGTCACGCCGAATATGTTGAACATCGGCGGTGCGTCGAAACGGTCGTTTAGCGGATTGCGTTTGGGCTGCCTGCTGATCGGCGTGGGCGTGGGGCTGTTGGTAGGTCTGATCATCAACACGATGCTGACGCACGGTGGATACAGCATGAATAAGTGGTCCGAGGAACAACTCTTCGAGGTGGCTTACGGCGCGCCTGTGCTCATCTTCGGCGGACTGGGTCTGCTGTGCTCTTATGTTCTGGAGCGTCGGTTACGGGACAAGGAGAAGAACGAAAGGCCCTGAGGAAACAGTGATGCTTCTATGTGAATCGTCCCCGGCCGATCCGTACTTACCACGCGGATGGGTCGGGGACTTTTCTGTTTCGTTGTCACGCGGTCCATACGTGAATCATTGCTTCACACACGCCATTTCGAAGCCGGCTTCGGTGCCTTCGCCGGGGCGACTGCGGAGGATCAGGCGGCTGCCGTTTCGGCGGAGCAGCTCGCGACAGATGTTTAGGCCGAGGCCGCTCCCTTTTTCGCCGCGTGTGCCGGGCGTAGACTGGAGGGCGTCAGTGTGGAGGATGGAGTGGATCTGCGCTTCGGTCATGCCCTGCCCGGTGTCGCGGACGAAGGCGGCGACGGTCGATCCGGCGCGCGTGACGATGAGGCGCACCTCGCTGCCGGCGGAGGAGAACTTCAGCGCGTTGTTCACGAGGTTGCGCACTACGGTGTGGATCATCTGCCGGTCAGCATTGACGGGGCAGGGCGCGTCGGTGAAGTCAGTCGCAAGGGCGATCTCCTTGTTTTCGGCTGACATGATGTAGAGCCCCATCGCCTCGCTCATGACGTCTCGGAGGTCGAAGCGTGTCGGGTCGTAAGTGATGCGATCAGTCTGCGTGTGGGCCCAGTTGAGGAGGTTGTGTAGGAGGTCTACCTGCGCCTCGGAGGCACGATAGAAGAGGCTGAGGTAACGCGTGAGTGTGTCCGAGTCATAATCCTCGAAGTTGGCGAGGATCTCCTCCATAGCCATCTTTTGGGCTACAGCGGGCGACTTGAGGTCGTGGGAGATGACGGAGAAGAGCTTGTCCTTCGTAGCGTTCATGGCGCGCAACTCGCGGTTGCGGCGGCGGACGAGGCGGCGGTAACGGTCGACGACGAAGAGCACCGCGAGGCAGGCCACAATGCCGAGGGCCAGCAGCCAACGTTGCAGGTTGCGTCGCTGTAGCTCCTCGTTCTGCATGGCGATGCGGTGCTCCTTTTCCGACGTCTCATACTCCACGCGGAAGGCCTTGTATTGCGCTTCTGCCTCCACGCGATAGAGCGAATCACCGAGTGCCTTGTTGCGCTCCAAGTAGCTGAGCGCTAAGGCTGGGTTCGACGTGCGATAGATCCCGTAAAGCTGTCCGCAAGCCTTCATTTCCAGCTCTGTTATCCCCAGCTCACGGGCCATTTCGTCGGCCTGCTTGTGATAGGCGGCCGCCTCTGCCATGTGGCCTTGCTTCTGCTCGACTTCGCCCAAGTAGCTGAGGCAATAGATCATGCCCACGGGGTTTCTCGTCCGCTGGGCGCCGTCGAGTGCTTGGAGGAAGTATTGCTTCGCCTTGTCCGTTTCGCCCGTACTCATGCAGACCAGCCCCATCGAGGAAAGCGTGATGGCCAGGCGTGCCGTGTCGGCCCGTTCCGTTTCGATGGCCAGCGCCTCGCGGAGCACCTGCATAGCCTCCTGCGGCCGGTTCATCTCGGCGTAGGCTCCGCCCAAGCTGCGGAGCAAGGTGCCCCTGAGGCTCGGCTCCTCCTCGCTAAACGGGCGGAGCGTCTCCAGGCCCTTGCGATACATGACGACGGCAAAGGAGTCGTCGCGCATGAGGTGATAAAGGTTGCCCATGTTGAGGTAGGAGGCGGCGAGGCGCTGCGGGTCGTGCTGGCATTCGGCCACGTGGAGGCAGGAGCGGATCGACCGCCGCGCCTTGTCGAAGTCGCCCGTGCGAGCGTAAGCCTCGGTCTGTAGGGTCAGGAGGGCGAACCAGGCGGTGGTGTCCTTCAGCGCGCATGTGGACGGGATGGCCAGCTGCGTCATGCGGATACACTGCCGAAAGAGAGATCGGTCATAATAATATCTCCCGAGGCCGTCGTAGACGACGGATTGGAGGCTGTCCTCGGGTGTGTTGCGGGTGAAGTGGTAAGTGCTCATCAGTGCCTTTTTGCGGGTTAGGAATGCTGTCAGTCGGTTGGCTGCTTCTGCGCGTCGGGCACCCGGGCTTGCCTCCTCGAAGTTGCGCGTGAGGATCTCCGCTTCCTCCTCGTTGCTCTGCGCCACGGCCATGAGGGGCGTAAGGATCAAGAGTAAGCCGATGCCGGCATGGTGTATCATTCTTCTCATCTCTGTCTGTGTGTATTATAAAAGGTAGTAGTATCAAGGGGAGCACAGCAGCGCAAAAATAAGTGGGGGATTCTAATCCCCCCACTTATTGCGGTATACGTAAATTTACGTATTGACATGCCCCTACCTGCCCCCCTACCTTTGCTCCCGTCGAGCCCCCGAAGACGAGAGTATGAAGCATCGCATTATTCACACAAGACCAAAGTCATGAACAACGACAGACACAAAGCAAGCAATCGGCTGCCCCCTGCGAGGCTCCGCGAGCGAGAGAAAGCGAAGGTTTCGCTGAGGAGGTTGATCGATGTGTATAAACACTATTTGAACGCGTATAGCCAGCTCAACCCACGCAAGTATCGAACGGCTACGAAAAAGAATCCCGACAAACGATAGGGCAATGGTCGCTTGCTATTGTCGCATATATGACGATCTTCGCCGCCGCGTGCGAGCACAACGATCCGATCCCTCGATCGGTCGGATTCAATGAGCTAAAATGATGTTTGTCTATGTGACGTTTTCTTCGTCCACCCTTCCGGCGTCGTGTCCCGAAGGGAGGGGAGGAATTTTTCCGCTGGCCGCTTTTCCATCTGCGCCGACTGCATCCTTTACTATTCTCTCCATTCTGTCTTACCTCTCAACTTAATCAAATGAAAACAACAAGATCTCTCCTCATGCTGATCGTAGCCCTTTGCGGGCTGACGATGGCCGCCACAAATGCGGCGGCTCAGACGAAAACCTTCCGAGGCGCTTGGTTCTCCATCAAGTATCCCGCCGACTTTACGGCCAAAGGTTCCCTCGCGTCTTCCACCTCGGACGAGGACGACGCGTTCGACAGCGCCACCTTCACTTCGCCCGACGGCACGGTGTCCTTCTACGTCTACTCCCCCCAGTGGAACGGCGACCCCACGGACATCGACCTAAAGCCCCGGGAAAAGGAGTGCTCGCGCTCCATCAGCCGCGGAAAAGGCGGACAGACGGTGACTTTCTGGACGATCGTCGCCAAGAACGGCCGTTACTCACGCTCCTATCAGTCGACGCGCCAAGGCAACACCATGCACGTGATCGGCATTCGCTACACCACCCAAAAGGCGTACGACAAATACAAGAAACAGTATCTCGCTTTCAAGGCTTCTCTCGAACAATACGCTGACTGAAAACGGCCATCTCACACAAACTCAACTCTCCCTTAGCCTCTTATAGACAATGAAAACAACGAGATTCTTTACCGTATGCCTTCTGGCCCTCATCGGGTTCACGGGCATGACTCAAGAACGCGCTACGGCGCAGAAGAAAGAGAAAGTGATCCTCGACACCGACATGGTGGAGGTCTTTGACGACGGCGTGGCCATGATGATGCTGGCCAAGGCGCCCAACATCGACCTCCTGGGTGTCACCGTCGTCATCGGCAACACCTGGGTGCCCGAGGGCACAGCCTACGGCATTCGCCAGCTCGAATGTGTCGGGCGGACGGACATACCCGTCGTGCCCGGAATCCGCCAGCCGATCTATCCGAACCGCTTTGAGACGATCAAGAACGAGCGCATCCTCTTCGGCATTGGCGATGCCTATGTGGGTGCAGCCGGATACCCCGAACCTGCCTCCTGGCGCGCTGTCTACCTACAGAAATATGGCCGCGAACCGAGTGTGGAGCCGCTCGACATGAAGGCCGTCAACTTCATCATCGACCGCGTCAAGGCCAACCCCGGCGAGGTGACCATCCTGGCCATTGGCACCTGTGTCAACCTCGCCACCGCCGTACGCGTGGCACCGGAGATTGTACCGCTGATCAAGCGCGTCGTCTATATGGGCGGCTCCTTCTTCCGCCCGGGTAACACTACGCCCACAGCCGAGTTCAACTGGTGGCTCGACCCGGAGGCGGCCAAGATCTGCGTCCGCACGCCGTTCAAAGAGCAGGTGATCGTCGGGCTCGACGTCTGCGAAAAGATGGCCTTCCGCAAGGATCGCTACGAGCGGATCACGGGCCTCGTCCGCAACGAGGCAATCAAAGGCATGATGAAGCGCAACTTCCTGAACGTAAAATTCCTCGAGGAACCCAACTACACGCACTACCTATGGGACGTCATCGCGGCCGCCATCCTCATCGATCCCTCCTTAATTAAGGAAGAAGTGACGCGCTATGTGGACGTCAATTCGCAGTTCGGCTTCTCCTACGGACAAGCCCTGGCTTTCGACTCGAATCAGCCCGTCGGCAGCCAGCAGGCCCGCATCATCCTCACCGTCGACGAGGCGCGCCTCTGGGCCATGATCGAGAAGTATTGCTCCGAGTTCTAATGATCAATGACAATCACCCATAACCCATTAATCCCATAACCCACAATGAAAACAACGCATCGCATCATCGCTTTCTTTATCGCACTGATCTGCTTCAGCATCCAGCGCGCCGCGGCCGATTCGCCGATCACTTCTACGGATTTCCACGAGGCCTATGCCAACGAACCCATCGTGGCGCAGATCGTGCAGGGCCGAACGCCCTCCGACGAAACTTGGGCCTATCTGGCTGCACCTAACAATCCCGTGGCCGTCAAGATGGCCGTCATCAACAAGATCGGATGGGCCTTCGAGGGGAAGAATAGCTGCCAAGTCTTTCTGAATTACCTCAAGGAGAAAGGCATCTGCAAATCAGAGCGCGACCTCTACCAAAAGCGCCCGGGCGACCTGCTGCTCTGCGCGGCCTACCTCAAGGCATTAGACAACTATTTCGACGTCAAGGACGCGGCACGCATGGCGCGCAAGGCCCGCGAAATGCACCCGGAGAGCTACACCGTGAACATCATCTGCGCCCTCATCGAGGCACAAGAGGCCTTCGACAGCGATTGGGGCAAGGTCTACCAACTGACCGACGCCGTACGCCGCAACAAGCGCCTCAAGGACGACATGCGCGACGAGGCCAAGCAGATCATCTTCGACTACATGGACGGCTATAAGGACTATGTCACCGATCAGACCGAAGGAAACAGCACCGGCAGCGCCCCGAAGAGCCAGAAAACGGACCTCACACAGCACACCTGGAGCAACGGCTTCGAGTCCTACGACGCCAAGCGGGGCGCCGATGGGATGCTGCTCTTCAAGGGCGGCACCCTACACGAAGGCGGATACTCCTTCGCGCTCAAGCCTGAGGGCGGCGAGTTCTACCGCCTGCAGCCCTACCCCGGCGACGACTCCCCAAGCATCACCATCGGCGAGAAGGACAACATCGTCCGGGTGCGTTCCTACGGCTACGGCGTCTACCTCGTCGTGTACAACGCACAGGATCTGCCGGTCAATGTGCTGGCGCCCATCGACGACCTCCGAAAGACGATCGAGCAGCAACTCGCGGATTACTACCTCGCTGGCGAGTATCGCACGCGGGACGGCCGCACGATCACCTTCTACCCCGGCTCCGCGATCAACCCCAATGAGCGCAAGGTGAAAGGCCTCACGAAGGACGGCGAGGCGGTGCGTTACACCTTCGGCGAGGAGTATGACACGCCGACGAACATCGTCATCCTGCCCGACGGCACAGCCTACCGCGTGGAGAAGACGGACAAGGGGCTGACGATCCGGAAGACGACCGAAGGCCCATACGAATGGTCGGACGACAGCCAAGTCGTCGTCAGCAATGCGCGGCGCACGGGCTTCGTCTCGGCCGTCAGCTGGGTGCCGGGCGACTTCCCCTGTGCCGTCTTGGAGCCGCTCACCACGGGCACGCTCAGCCAGTTCACCCAGGGCGAGCTCCGGCTCATGCGCAACGAGATCTATGCCCGCCGCGGACTGCGCTTCGCAGGCGGCGGGGAGATGCAGCGGCATTTCGAATCGAAAGACTGGTATCACCCCGAGGCCGACGACGTCTCCGACCGCCTTACCGAGCTCGACGCCCTCAACATCTCCATGATCCGCCGCGCAGAGGAGATGAGGAAGATCGAGCCTTGCAGGCATTAAGGCGGAAAAGAAACGCGCCCGCCATCGATCTATCGGCGGTTTTTCGCTGAGCCAATCAAGTACTCAATTGAGGCCGCGCACACTGCGCGGAGCCAAACACGCCCGTAATTGGGCCGCGCAGTGTGCGCGGAGCCAAACACGCCCGTAATTGAGGCCGCGCAGTGTGCGCGAAGCCAAACACGCCCGTAATTGGGGCCGCGCAGTGTGCGCGGAGCCAAACACGCCCGTAATTGAGGCCGCGCAGTGTGCGCGAAGCCAAACACGCCCGTAATTGGGGCCGCGCAGTGTGCGCGAAGCCAAACACGCCCGTGATTGGGGTCAGAAAAATGATTCGATCATTGAAATCCACGTTTTTAATCACATACAGAAATGACAAAACCAAACAATGCCCTGTTATGGGTCGAGAAAATCGAGAATCGCAGTGGACGGGATTACACCCTGCCGCTGCACGTAGAGTATCAAACCTCACAGTACACACAGGTCAAGGCCTTTGATCAGACGAAGCTGAAACTCCCCGCCGGACTGATGGACCTCTGGGACGGACGCCTGGGGAAGGAAGTGAAGGTGAACAAGACGATCGCGGAATCGGCTTTCGTCAAGCAACTCGACGAGCTGGATAAGCAGCGCGACGAGGTGCTCACGGGCATCTTCGGCGTCGTCCGCGGATCGACACGCTCACGTACAAAGGCCAAAGCCGAAGCCGCCGAACGCCTCGCCCGTGCCCTCAAGCCTTACGCCAGCACGCAGAAGGCCGCCTTCGACGAGGAGACGGCTAACCTCCGCGGACTCAAGGACGACGTCAGCACCCTCTCGGCCGACATCACCGCGCTCGGGCTTACCGACGACTTCGCCGCCCTCTTCACCCTCAATGAGTCCTTCGCCAAGCTCCGCCTCCAGCGACAAGTCGAAGATCCTTCGGGCGATCTGCCCACCTCGAAGGTCGCCCGCGCCGAGACCGACGAGGTCTACGACGTCGTCTGCCGTTACATCGAGGCCGCCTTCCTCCACGCCACCACCGACGAGGATCGCCAAGCCATCGCCACCCTCATCCGCGAGCTGAACAAGGTCACCGCCTTCTACAAGTCCACCAAACACAAGAAGGACGCCCAGAAGAAGCCCGCCGACCCGAAGGATCCGAAAGATCCCAAGCCGCAGCCCGATCCCAAGCAGCCGGACGAGAAGCCGAAGGACCCGAAGAAACCGGACGAAGGCAAGAAGCCCAACGACCCGAAGAAGCCCAAGCCGGGCGACGATGACGACGACATCCACCTGCCCGAGGAATAATTCTCATTGTTTAGTTTTTAATATATTAATAGTTATGCCGGGGGCATGAAAATGTTCCCCGGCATTTTTTCCTCTCCCGATTACGCCCGCCACCACACGCACCGGGCAATCATTCATCATTGACCACTGATCATTCACACAGATATGAAAACAAAAACCTTTCCCCTCATCCTCGCCCTTCTTATCGGGCTCACCCTCACCACCGCCGCCCTGGCACAAGACGCCAACGAACAACGCCCCTTACGCGTCGTCACCCCCTCCGGTAAGCGGCCCACCATCGCCGACTTTGCACGCGCCTTCCTCAAGCAATACCCCGACCCGCTCAACGCCGACATGTTGGCCAAGCTCGACGGCAAGGCACCACAGCAGAAGAACTGCAAATTGGAATACATCCTCGATGCCCCCAACGGCTATCTGAAATACAGCTTCCATGAGAATACCTGCAACCGGACCTACTACTCGACGATGGAAATGTGCTACTGGCGCACCAAGGCGGGCCACTGCTTAGTAGCCGTCAACAGCAACAACTACATGGGCAACCACCTCCTCGTTTACGACTACAACCCCGCCACCGGACTCATGACGCCCCTCCCCGCGCCCCCCTTCAAAGACTTCTACGACGACATCCGCGAGCTCATCGTCCAACTCCCCCGCCAAGGCAAAGACATCTACATGAGAGGCTATCCGGACGAAAGCGGCCCCGCCCCCCTCGCCCTCCGCTGGAATGGCCGCGACAGCTTCATCCTGGTCGGCGCCGCTAAGCGCTATCGGCAGCCCGCGGCCGGCCTTTGGAATAACTGCAACTTCCCGGCCACTTTCAAGACCCGCTTCGGAGAATCCGACAGCTACCCGGACTTTTTCGATAGCATCGGAAAATCCGACGAACCCATTCCGCTCTATAACGAACCTGACGGCCCCGCTATCCATACCATCATGCCCGGCAACTTCTGTTACGACGTCATAGTGAAAAAGGTGCAGGCGGGAAGGGCGTACATCCATTACGCTCAAATGTCCGACGATCCCATTGTCGAACCATCATACGATCAGGCCTGGGTAGACTGTCCCTCGCTCTACGTCTTATTACACTCCAGGCACGATAGCGTCGCCATGACCCTCTTCGCCGAACCCACCCGCACCTCGCGCCCCATCCAAACCATCGAAAACGAATACATCAACAACGGACACATCCACCCATTCCCTTGGCTGCTCTTGGATGCCCGCGAAGGATGGTTGAAAGTGCGCCACCTACGCACACAAGTCACCGGATGGGTCGAATCACGCTTTGCCGATTCCGACTTCCTTCAATAATTCCCCTCACCCGAACTATCTCTCACTAACCCCTAATTGAAATAGATATGAAAACAACAAACTTCTTTCGGGCGAATACGCTTCGACTCGCCCTCGCCCTACTGATCGGGCTACTGACCATCGCCCCCGCGGCTCACGCGCAGAAATCGGCCAACACTCCCAAAACCGCTGCCGCCAAGTCGCAAATCGCTCAATCCATCAACCGACAGGAAGACCCCATCCGTGCCGAGATCATAGACGGACGCGTGCGCCTCACTGCCAAAAAAGACCTCGATTGGCCCACGCCCTCCCACTTCGTCGAAGGTCTCCAAGGCCGCTGCGTCGGGCTCTTCGTCGGCGACATCGGGCAGGAGACGAATCCCTTCCTCTGTATGCTCATGGACGACGGCGGCGTGGAGCTCCTCTCCTACCAAAGCCTCGGCACCGCACCCCATGCCTACTATTCCTGCCCGAGCTATACCTCCTCCGGACGCCTACCGGAGCTGAAGGACATCATCGGCTTTTGCGACGGAACCGTCGGCGATGAGTTCGCCTCCTACGTCACCATCTTCGCCATCGACCGTGGGGGGCGCAAACACGAGATCGAGCCCTGCGTCTATCCCGGCCAGACACTCTATCACGACTACGAGAACGATGAGTATAACCTCCTCATCTATCCCGACTGGACCCTCGAGTTCACCGCCGGTTGGGTAGAAAGTGGGTTCGCCTACACCTACATCGGCCGCCTACGCCCGATCAAAACGGATTACGAAAACGGCATCTTCGAGTATCGTTACAACATGCTCACCCGCTACGACTATCCGCCCGTCGGCGACGATGAAGCGTATGAAAAGGCTAAGCCCGTCCCCTCCACCGAAAGCGGCTCCTTCCGCCTCACCCGCAAGAACGACGAAGCAGGCTACGACCTGACCATCCTCAGCGGCAACCCGCGGTTCTTCGTCAGTAAGTCTGGCCATCCCGCCCATTACACCTTCTCCCGCTATGAAATCGACGACGCCCCCGCGCAATAGTTAGAGACGTAGACGAACGAGCAATCATCCCCCTCCCTAACATAAGACACAGACATGAAAACAAAACCTCTCACCCTTCTCCTCATCGTGGCCTGCCTCCTCCTGGCCAGCTGCCACCGCACCGCACAAGGCGCGCAAAGCGACAACCCATCTGCCGTCGAACTCTTCTGGAGCGAGACGGACATTGTAGCCGTGGCCTTCGTCGGCTACTGCACTTCCTTCGACGACTTCCACGCCACCCCCACCTACACCGATTTGAAGAAGCACTACGCCCTACCCGACGACATCCCCTTCATCGACCACACCGGCGATGAACTCTACCTCGTCATCCCCCGCGATCCGAACGCCTCCGTAGCCGTCAACAGCGTACCCGTCGAGAGCCTCACCAACCCTGACACCGACGCTCACGGTTCGATCCTCTACAAGAGCGAAGAGGGCACGCCTTTCTTCATCAGGTGCCAAAGCAGCGGTGGCATGACAAACGCCGAACTCATCATCGTGGACAACAACAAACGAGAGCTCACCTACCGCCCGCAACTCTCCACCACCGACGGCTCACTCATGACGCCCGGCAACGTCGGCGAGGGCGAAGGCTCCGTTCTCGACATCACGCAGCCCCAGCCCACGAGCCACCTACCCCGTTCCGTCGACCGCCCGCAAGACAACCTCCGCGCTGAAATCATCGACGGTCGCCCGGTCATCTTCGTCAAGGAGGACGTGCAGGCGCTCGAAAATGGCCCGCACCCCGTTGAACGCATCACCGGCCGCTGCGTCGGACTCTACCTCAGTCGTATCGGCGACAGCAAACTGTACAACGACGAAAGTGAGGCCGAAGCCGATCCTTGGCTCTTCATGCTCATGGACGACGGCGGCGTGGAGGCACTCGCCTATCGCTCCATCTACGGCTTCGATCCCACCTTGCCGGGTCACTTCATCTCCTCCGGCCGCCTGCCCGACCTGAAGGACATCACCGGCTTCCGCACCGAAACCGGCGGCACCACCCACACCGTCTACGCCATCGACAAGTCCGGCGCCCGGCATGAGATCCGCCCCTGCCTCCTGCCCAAACCCTACCAGCAACTCTATGGCTACGCCGACGGCAAGGAACATCAGCTACTCATCTATCCCGACGGGAAGATCGAGTACCTCACCGGCACGCCGCCCCCGCCGGAAATGCCGTTCGGTGACGACATTGACAAATATTTCGGCCGCCTCCACCCGAGCAGGATGGGCGCGAAAGCCGGTGTCTATGAGTTCACCTACGACATGCTCACCTACGAGGATTTCGTTAAGGGTGACGGAGAGAAAGCGTTCGCTTCACCCACGCGCGGCGCCTTCCGCCTCACCACCCCAGACGGCGGCAAGACGTACAACTTGACCGTCCTCAGCGGCCGCCCCGACTTCTTCGGCTTCCCCTACGGCACCCCCGCCCGCTTCACCCACACCCGCCTCAACAACGAAGGCAAACCGCTCTGGGGCGAGGAATAATGCCCAATTATTCGCAATCCATTTTTGATTGACTATAGAATAACACGGTCTCTGGGATGTCTCATAAGAGGCTGCACGCTCTTTTCTTAATCTACCGACCCCCCTGGGCTTATTGTTTTTCCACATGACCTTGAAATCACTGATTTCAGCCTTTGTTTTTTTACAAAGCGCCACTGGGGGGCGGGGCAACAGCGGCGTAATTGTTACGCCCCGACGTACCGACGCGATGCCGGTAGAGGCGAAAGATTTTTCGCCCCTACAAATACCGGCACCTCGTGTCTAATGACCGATTTGGGTCTATGGGGCATTACTCTTATACGTTCCGCCCCACGATATAATCCGCCAAGGCTAACAGACTTGCGCGCGCCGGGCTGTCAGGCAGCTGGCGGATCACTTCCTTCGCCCGGTCGCAATACTCAGCCATGCGCCGTTCCGCGTAGGCGATGCCCCCGTGCTCCTTCGCAAAAGCGATCAGTGCCGCCACATTCTCCGGCGTAAAGCGCTGCTCGCGAATCATGCGTAGGAAAGGTTCCTTCACAGCCTCGTCAGCTGCGGAAAGAGCGTAGAGCAGAGGCAGCGTCACCTTGCCCTCGCGGATGTCGTTGCCGCCCGGCTTGCCCGTGGTGGGCAGATCGAAGTAGTCAAATAGGTCATCTCGGATTTGGAAGCTGCACCCTAAGAGTCGGCCGTACTCCCGGCAGCGCGCCTGCACCTCCGCCTCCGCGCCAGCCGTCACCGCCCCGATCTCGGCACAGACCGCCAGCAGCATAGCCGTCTTCTTCTCCACCGCGATGAAGTAATCCTCTTCCGTAAGGAGCTGTTCGCGGGCATTCTCTAACTGCTTGATCTCGCCCTCGGCCATCTGTCGGCTCAGCGAGGCGATGAGGGAGACGATCAGCGCACTCCCCGTGCGTGTTGCGCGGATGAGTGCCTCGGAGAGCACAAAGTCGCCCACCAAGACGGCGATACGATTGTCAAACACGGCGTTTATTGAGGGTTGTCCACGGCGTTTCCGCGTGTCGTCCACCACATCGTCGTGGATCAACGAAGCGATGTGCAGCAGTTCGATGAAGACGGCCGCATGCACCGAATCCGGTCGGACGCCTCCCGCAGCCTGGGCCGTGAGGAGCAGCAGCAGCGGTCGGACATGCTTGCCGCCCGAGTGATAGACCGTCTCGATAGCCGCGCGTATCGTACGCACATCGCTGTGGAGCGCCTCCGCATACTCATCCCGAAACTGTGCCAAAGCCTCGTCCACCGGCCGCTCTATATCCCGTTTATTGATCATGTTTATACGTATTTTTTATGCCCGGCAAAAGTAGATAGAGGAGGGAAATTTGAAGGGAGAAGAATGAATGGACAGAAAATAGGAGCAACAGACGGGCTGATTTGGGATAGACTATGGCACCCTTACCTTTGCACTTGTTCATGAAACGGTATGGAAATAAGATTTGATAAGGAATATCTGCGGGAGTTGTATGTATTCGGAAAAACTTCGGAGAAGAAGCATCGCTTCCAGCCGGACATCATAAAAAGGTATCAGTTGCGCATACAAACCCTTGAAAAATCCCGTAGAGCGGAAGATCTATACGCGATTCGCTCCTTACGCTATGAGAAGTTGAAAGGGGATAAGAACGGTCTTGAATCCATCCGTGTGAACGATCAGTATCGGATAGAGTTCAAAACAGAACAAATCGCATCCGAGACGATCATGACGATATGTAACATTTTGGATTTGTCGAACCATTATAAATAGAACAATGATGAGCAACCACGTATGCGCCCGCCCCATCCATCCCGGCGAACTGCTGAAAGAAGAGATCGAGTACCGCGGCATCCATCGGACACACTTGGCCAAACAGATGGGTATGTCCTATCACATGCTGAACGAGATACTGAACGAACGCCGTGCACTAACCCCCACCACCGCACTGCTTTTTGAAGCCGCCTTGGGCATATCGTCCGATCTCCTGATCGATATGCAAACGGAATACACGATGCGCCTAACCAAAGAAGACCGCAGTTTAGCCGCACGTTTGGCACAGATACGCGAGGCTGCCGCCGTCCTATAAACACTATTCATTAATAGAAGAGGCCGACATCATCTGATACCGCCTCTTTTTTCACGCTGTTCCCCAACCCCTCTTTCTAACCTCCCTCCCCCTAAAATGAAACTCCTCCTTATCGATGCTTACGCACTGATTTACCGTTCTTATTACGCCTTCATACGCAACCCCCGCGTCAATTCGAAGGGCATGAACACCTCGGCCATCTTCGGCTTTGTCAACTCGTTAGACGATGCCCTCCGGCGACTCACACCTACCCACACCGCTATCGCTTTCGATCCCGCCGGCCCCACCTTCCGCCACGAGGCCTTCCCCGAATACAAGGCGCAGCGCGAGAAGACACCCGAGGACATTCACGCGTCCGAGCCCTACATCCGCCGACTCATCGCGGCGCGGCGCATCCCCATCTTCGAGGTCGCACGCTACGAGGCTGACGACGTGATCGGCACCATCGCCACACAGGCTGCGCAGGAGCAGTTCGACGTCTATATGATGACGCCCGACAAGGATTACGGCCAGCTCGTCACCGACCGCATCTTCCAGTTCCGACCGCGCCACGGCGGCGATTACGAGA
>CAUPYF010000014.1:0-17244 GCA_963515435.1 uncultured Tannerella sp.
CCCTCCCGGCGAAAAGGCGGCCAATCCACTCTTCGCCGGGGGATTTTCCTTTTGATAGTCGAATAAAAATAGATTTCGAATGTGTACCCAATCGCATTGGGTACACATTCGAAATCCATTTCTGCTTGACTAAAAGAATCGAAAGCCTCGAACTACACTGTAGTTCCGGCCTAACATTTTCGTAAAACGCCGCCGACAGTGTAGTTCAGCGCTTTAACTGGTTCCACGAATAATTCGGAACCTCCGGAGCGGCCCTTCCAGACGCTCTGAGGCACCTCCCATTTTTCGTAATCCATTTTGTTTGGGTAGAATAATGCTTGTACACTACTGCGTAAGGTGCGTGTGCAAGGGTGTTGCAAGAGCCGTGAAAAACTTTTTGGTGTTTGCTGCATTGTTGCAAACATCTTCCCGTTTTCTGCGGCACTTGTGCGATTCCTGCAAGGGATATCTCTACCGGCTGTATTCTCGCAGGTTGGGGCGCGTCATGATGACGACGTCAACGAAGCCTTTGGAGGTGCAGAGCCATCCGGGCAAGGTGCCACAGGACGTGAACCCAGCTGAGGCGAAGAGGCGCAGGCTGGGCGTGTTGCCGGCGGGGACGTGGACGTAGAGGAAGCGTAGGTGGAGGCAGTCGAAGGCGTAGGCGGCTATGAGATCGATGGCCTCACGACCGAGGCCGCAGCGGCGTGATGCAGCGTCAATGAGAATGCCGAGGCCAGCCCGCCGATGGTGTGGATCGAAGTCGTAAAGATCGACTGTGCCCGCAGCCTCGTTGGTGTTCTTATCGACGATCATAAGACGGAGCTGGCGGCGGATGTACAGGTCGGTATCGGCAGCGATGTATTCGTGGAGTGTGTAGCGCGAATAAGGTTCGAGAGTGCAACCCTGCTCCCAGATGGTTGTGTCGTTCTCCCAAGCGTAGAGCGCGTCGAGGTCTTCGGGTTCGAGTGCACGCAGGCGGACACGGCGGCCGTCGAACCATCGGGTGGAAAGGTGCGTCATCGAGTGGGGGAAATCCATTGGCCAGTATCGGAATAAAAGATGTGGTACGTCTTCGACTTGTCTGGACAACGATCCATCAGGTTCAGCATACGGCCGAAGCGGAGATCCGGGTAGCAAAAGATGACGTCGGTGTATGTGCCCGCTGGGATGTCGTCGATCTGCAAGACGTCGCGCCAAGCGATGGCCTCAGCGTTAGGGAAGCGACGGAGCACACGGTCGCGGACATCAGCAGCGTGGGGTGCATTGCAGAGGAGGAGCAAGTCCTCCTTCCCCGCCCGACGGCGGCGCGAACGTTTCCAGCCGAAAAGCCCGGAGAGGAACTTGCGTAGGCGGACAGAGAGGCTGACGAGTCCGAGAGCAAGGCGCCCGGCGCGGAGGTAATGCTTGCGATAGAAGATGAGCATGGCGCCGTAGAAGGCGTCTAAGTAGCGGCGGTCGGCGTAGCGCGTGCTCTCGCCCTTGTAATGCAAGATGCAGAGGGGGATGTAGAAGTTTTGGTACCCCGCGAGAATCATGCGATAAGAGAGGTCGATGTCCTCGCCGTACATGAAGAAGGCTTCGTCTAAAAGGCCGATGCGTTGCAGCGCTTCGCTACGGAGGAGCATGAAAGCGCCGGAGAGGACGTCCACCGTGTGTATGTCGTCGGCCGAGAGGTAGGGCAAGCTATAGGCGGCGAAACGGGGCGAATTGGGAAAGAGGCGCGAGAGGCCGAAGAGCTTGCAGAAGGAGACCCACGGCGTGGGGAAACTGCGTTTGCTTTCAGGCAGAAAGGCGCCATGACCGTCGATCATTTTCACGCCGACAGCACCTGCTTCGGGGTGTCGATCCATAAAGCGGCAGGCACGGCGCAAGGTATCCTCAGCTACTATCGTGTCAGGGTTAAGCAGCAGAGCATATTGGCCGCGACAGGTACGCAAGGCTTGGTTATTAGCCGTAGCAAAGCCGGAGTTCCCGGTGTTTTCGATGAAATGTACCTCGGGGAAAAGCGGTTGCAGGTAGCTGACGGAGCCGTCGGCCGAAGCGTTGTCGACGACGATCACCTCCGCCTCCATGTCTTTCACGGCCGCCCGCACGGACAGCAGGCATTGCTCAAGGAGGTACTTCACATTGTAGTTGACGATGATGATGGAAAGCAGCATGGGTGGTAATTTATAATTGTCAATGATGAATTGTTACCCCTACGCCTTATTCGCATCATTAAACTCCACGCGATTGAGGATGGAGCGGCCGAGGGTGACTTCGTCGGCATACTCCAATTCGTCGCCGATGGAGACACCGCGGGCGATGACCGTCACACGAACGGGATAGTCCGAAAGCTTGCGATAGATGAAGAAATTCGTCGTGTCGCCCTCCATCGTGGTGCTGAGCGCCAGCACCACCTCACGCACTTCGCCCGCGGCGACGCGTTGTACCAAGCTGTCGATCTCTAAGTCGGCCGGCCCGATGCCGTCGATGGGCGAGATGATGCCGCCAAGGACGTGGTAAAGGCCATGAAACTGCGCCGTATTCTCCACCGTTATCACGTCCTTCACGTTCTCCACGACGCAGACCATGGAGCGGTCGCGCATCGGGTCGGCACAGATGTCGCACAGATCCGTGTCGCAGATGTTGTGGCACGTGCGGCAATACTTCACGTCGCGTCGCAAGGCTTGCAGCGCCGTGCCGAGTCGCTCGGCATACTCAGGCTCGCGGCGGAGCAGGTAGAGCGAAAGTCGGAGTGCCGTCTTCCGGCCGACGCCCGGCAGCGCCGACAGTTCGTCGACGGCATTCTCGAGGAGGCCAGATGGGTAAGCGCGATTCATTGTTGCTTCAGCTCGCGGCCCATGTACATGCGTTCGTAATAGCCCACATAATCCCCGCTAATGACTTGTCGGATCCAGTCTTGGTTTTCGAGGTTCCAACGGACGGTCTTGACGATGCCCGTCTCGAAGTCTGTCTCCGGCCGCCAGCCCAATTCGGCGGTGATCTTGGAGGGGTCGATGGCGTAACGCTGATCGTGGCCGAGGCGGTCGGTGACGAAGGAGATCAGGCTGTCGTCGATCCAGTCGACCGTGGGCTGTCCGTCCGGGCCGGCGATGCGCTTGCGGAGGGCGTCGCGGTAGGCCGGCTGCTCAGTCATCAGACAACGGACGGTGCGGATGATCGTGCGCACGATGTCGATGTTCTTGCGCTCGTTGTGTCCGCCCACGTTGTAGACCTCGCCCGCGCGGCCGCGGTGTATCACGGTGTCGATGGCCTTGCAATGATCCTCCACATAGAGCCAGTCGCGGACGTTCGATCCGTCGCCGTAGACAGGCAGCTGCTTACCCTCGAGAATGTTGTTAATGATGAGTGGGATCAGCTTTTCGGGGAAGTGGTACGGGCCGTAGTTGTTCGAGCAGCGGGTGATGCTGACGGGCATGCGATAGGTGTCGTGATAGGCCATTGCCACGAGGTCGGCGCTCGTCTTCGAGGCACTGTAGGGGCTGTGCGGAGCCAGCGGCGTCTGCTCAGTAAAGAAGCCGTCGGGGCCGAGGCTGCCGTAGACTTCGTCGGTGGAGACTTGGTGAAAGCGTACGCCGGGGCGCCACGTGGGGTAGCCCGTCTCGGTGCGTCCGGTGGTCCAGGCGCGGCGTGCGGCGTTGAGCAGGTTCTGCGTGCCGAGGATGTTCGTCATCAGAAACAGTTGCGGATCTTCGATGCTGCGGTCCACGTGACTCTCGGCGGCGAAGTTGACAACACAGTCGATGGGGTACTTTTCAAAAAGTCTCTCGACAAGCGTGCGGTCGCCGATGTCACCTTTGACAAAATGGCAGCGTACGCCGTCGATGTCGCCCTCAATCGTGTGTAGGTTGCCGGCATAGGTAAGTAGGTCGAGGACGACGAGCCTCGTGTCCTCGGGGTGAGTGGCCAACATGTGCTTGACGAAGTTGGCGCCGATGAATCCGGCTCCGCCGGTGATTAGGTAATACATAGGAATGAATTGTCAATGATTAATGGTTCTGCTGGGTGCAGGATGCTTTGTAGCACGTACCCGGCACTTTTAGTTTTTCGTTTTTAGTTCTCAAAGAAGTTCATCTCCGCGTCGCGCATCAGGGGCAGCAGGCAGTCTTTCTCGGATGTGAGGATAGACGCCTTATCCTCGATGCCCCACCGGATGCCCACAGCAGGATCGTCGAAGCGGAAGCCGCGCTCGTGCGTAGGCATGTAGGGGTTATCGATTTTATACGTGAAGATGGCCGTCTCGCTCTTGACGTAGAAACCGTGAGCAAAGCCGCGTGGGATGTAGAACTGACGATGATTCTCGGCCGACAGCTCCACCATCACGTACTGCCCGAAGGTTGGCGATCCGCGGCGGATGTCGACGGCCACATCGAGCACGGTGCCGACGATTACGCGGACAAGTTTTGCCTGCGCGTAGGGCGCCAGCTGATAATGCATGCCGCGCAGCACACCGCGCGAAGAATACGATTCGTTGTCTTGAATGAAGTGCGTCGGTCCGAGGCAGTGTTCCCATTCGGCCTCTTTGTACACTTCCATAAAATATCCCCGCGCGTCGTGAAACACTTTCGGTTCCAAGATCCACACGCCAGGGATGTTCGTTTCTGTATAATTCATTGAGGGTGTTTTTATAGGGCGACAAATGTAGATCCCTACTTGAAATTTACTTGGGTGTGCCCCTTCAGGCTACAGGGACACCTCCAATTTTTGTGGGGCCATTCCTGTCTCTGGGTACAAGCAGTAAAACATATCATGATTAATGGAATAAAGGCTTCGATATAGAAAAGGAGGGGCTGCCTAACAAGAATAACCGGCTAACTGGAGGGTTTTGTACGCCCGTCTCGAATCCTTTGCATGGTGGGACGGCCTTTCGGGACCAGTTAATCGTTATAGTCAAGCAGAAGTGGATCGCGAAAAGAAATGGAGCTACCCGGGGGCGCCTGATTATTCGCAAACCATTTCTGATTGACTATAACGTGAATTCGACGTAAGAGATCTCCGCCAATTGGCAGAAAGTCCTACCTCGAACGGTTGGTAGCACCCGACAACTGTTTCATGCAGCTTGTTACATTTGCGGACATTTATTTTCCAAACATTTAATACAAGACACAACCATGAAAGAAATCAATTGGTCAGAGATTCCGTTCGGTTACATGAAGACGGACTACAACGTGAGATGCTATTATCGCGATGGCAAATGGGGCGAGCTTGAGATCTCGTCGTCGGAGAATCTGGACATCCACATGGCCTCCACCTGTCTGCACTACGGACAAGAGGCCTTCGAGGGCCTGAAGGCCTTCACGGGAAAAGACGGGCGCATCCGCGTCTTCCGCATGGATGAAAACGCGAAGCGGTTGCAGTCCTCGAGCCGCGCCATTATGATGGCCGAACTGCCGGTGGAGAAGTTTGAAGAGGCTGTGCGCCGCGTCGTTCTGCTCAACCGTCGCTTCGTCCCGTCCTACGGAAGCGGAGCGTCGCTCTACATCCGGCCCCTGCTCATCGGTATAGGCCCACAGGTGGGCGTTAAACCCGCTTCGGAATATCTCTTCATCGTCTTCGTCACGCCCGTGGGGCCGTATTTCAAGGAGGGCTTCCGCCTCTCCAAGGTCTGCGTGATGCGCGACTACGACCGTGCCGCACCTCACGGAACAGGCATGGTGAAGGTGGGCGGCAACTACGCGGCCAGCCTCGCAGCCGGCTCCAAGGCACATGCCGGGGGCTACGCCGCTGTGCTCTACCTCGATCCCAAAGAGAAGAAGTACATCGACGAGTGCGGACCGGCCAACTTCTTCGGTGTGCGCGGCAACACGTACATCACGCCCGCCTCGAACTCCATCCTGCCCTCGATCACAAACAAGAGCCTCATGCAGATCGCCGAGCACATGGGCATGAAAGTAGAGCGTCGGCCCGTTCCCTTCGAGGAAATCGCCACCTTCGACGAGGCTGCCGAGTGTGGTACGGCAGCAGCAGTCGCTCCCATCTCCTCGATTGACGATTTGGACGAGCATAAGTCCTACGTCATCGCTAAGAATGGCAAAGTAGGTCCCGTCTGCGAGAAGCTGTATCACAAGCTGCGCGCTATCCAGTGCGGCGACGAGCCGGATGAATTCGGTTGGGTGACGATCATCGAGTAGAAAGGGAAAAAGATCTCCGTGTGCACGCAGCGCCCGCCCACTCCCTGACATCTTTATGGGCAGAAACATCAAATAATCTGAAATACGATGAAAGCGAAAACGTTTTTGTTCTATGTCATGACACTGGCGGTACTGCTGCTCGGCAACGGTGGGTGCAGCATGAGTGAAGAAACGGAGGATGATCACTTCGCTTCGACCCCATTGAAAGTGTATCACTTCACTAACTCAGGCTGCCTCTCCAACCTCCGGTCGGATGGTGCGGACGACACTACGACCACCATCGGTCGGCATGAGGTGCTCCGCCTGAAGGCACTTGAGAACGGCAAGCTACAGATCCGCCACGATAGCGTAGTCTATCAGTGCGCTGCGGATATCGAGTTGCACGCTACCCGCCAGGGTCAGCTGATCCACATCGAGGAGCGCGACGTCGCCAAGGCGCAAGCCAAATGCATCTGCCCCTACAACCTGAAGTATGAGATCCCGATAGAATACGGCGATTACCTGATCCAAATCAACAACGGGAAGACCTTCCCATTCACCTACACTTCGGGAACGGACATGACGATCATTGTCGGGGACTATCAAGGGTTGTACTGAGCGCGGACGCTGCTTATTTACTGAATTGAAAAGGAGACCGTCGGGGTAGCACTTCCGGCGATCTCCTTTTTTCTTTGGGTAAACGGGCGTCAGGAATCAGATGGGACGGGATGCGGGAGCGTACCGTATGTTATCCATAATGGGCTTGTCCTCTTCGCCCGCCAGCATCTTGCGTATCGTCTCGCGGCCGAGGAGCTCGGCACAGGTGAGGAAGGCGGTCACGGTGACGCCGAGGACGCCGTGCACGTTCAGGTTCTGTCCCGTGAGCAGGAGGTTAGGGATGGGCGTACGGGGAGAGAGGAGCGTGCGGAGCGGCTCGCGATAGTCCTTGCGTATGCCGTAGGCCGAACCGTCGGGGGTGCCGGTGTAGCGCAGGTAAGTCAATGGGGTGGAAGCGGTGTAGGTGAAACGATCTAACGTGGGGGGCATCCAGGGGATATGCCTTATCGATGAGACGAGGCTGAAGGCGCTCCAGATCTTCTTGACCAGCTTGTAGGCTGGGAGTGCGGAGTAGCCCTCCTGCGTGGAGAAGCGGACGAAGGTAGATTGGTATAGGTGATTGGGGATGGGCAGAAGAATGTCTACGCAGGTGGTAAAGCGATTCCTGGACACCTCGGGCGGGCGGCATGAGATCAGCACGCCGCTATCGAGGATGCGCTGCTTGGTGCGATCCACGGTGATGTCCCACGGATCGACGTCACTGTCGTAGGCGCTGATGTTGCGATTGAAGTAGGGCATCGTGCCGTCGGGTGCGTGCATTTGCAGAGTGAAGAAGCCGAAGGTGTTCTCTAATTCGGCGACGCGGCGACGGTAGGACTGGCGCATGAGGCGATGCTCGGTGTCTACGAGAGTAAGGGCGTGGGCGGGATGGATGTCGGAGATAAAGAAGCGGCCCTCGATGCATTCGCCGTCGGGGAGCATGGCAGCGGAGAGGCGACCGTCGGCGGCGATGAGGCGCGTGACGCAGGAGCTGGTGCGGACGGTCCCCCCGGCGGCCTCGATCTGTTCGATGAGGCGGCGGACAATCGGTTCGCCACCGCCACGCAATCGCCAGGCGCTTTGGATGTAGGAGTTGTGGATTTGCGCAAAGATGTAGAGAGGAAGAGTGTCGGCGTGGAGCTCCATCTTGAGCGATGCGCCGGCAATGACACGCCGTAGGAGAGGGTTCTTCACCGTTTCGCGGAGGAAGTCGCGGGCAGAGTAGGAGAAGAGTTCGCGGGTGCGACGGCGCGCTGTGTCGTCGGCATCGAAGAGGCGGGGGAGTGTGTCGCCGACGCCCTTGAGCATCTTGACGAACGCCTTCAGTCCGCTGCGTGCGCGGGGGAAGTCGCTGACAAGCGTCTCCACGAAGCGCTCGTAGCCTTGGGCGAAGAAGTAACTCTTATCGCCAAAAACGATTTCCTCGAAACCGCCTTCGTCCATGCGGACCCAAGGCAGGTCGAGGAGACGGAGGGTGCGGAAGAAGGGGTGGAGCACCTCACCTGGGCGCAGTCCGCCGACGCAGTGGAAGCCGGTGTCGAACGTGTTGCCGTCGCGACGAAAGGACTGCAAGCAACCGCCTGGCCGGGCGTTCTGCTCGAGTACACAGACGCTCATTCCCTGACGCGAGAGGATGGCGCCGCAGGCTAAGCCGCCCAGACCGCTGCCGATGATGATGGTGTCGTACATGATCTTCTTCTAATTGTCAATTATGAATGATTATGCGGGTGTGTCGTGGGAACGTATAACCATTGATCATTAATCATTCGCGCATGCGCCCGATGACGAGCGTGGAGTTGGTGCCGCCGAAGCCGAAAGAGTTGGAGAGGAAGGTGTCGAAGGCGTAATCGTCGATGCGCTCAGCGGGGATGCGGAGGGGGGCGGAATCCTCGTCGGGGTGCTCAAAGTTGAGGTTGGGAGCGATGAACTGGCCTTGCATCATGAGCAGGGAGTAGACGACTTCGGAGGCGCCGGCCATCCACATCTCGTGTCCGGTCATGGACTTGGTGGACGTCACGGGCGGGCAACGATGGCCGTCGAGGAGGACGGTGAGGGCGCGGGCCTCGTTGCGGTCGCCGACTGGTGTGGAGGTGGCGTGGGCATTGATATAACCGATGCGTTCGAGCGGGATGGCGGCGTCGGCCACGGCCATGCGGAGGGAGCGCAGGGGGCCGTCGACGTTGGGCACGGAGATGTGCTCGCCGTTGGAGGAGAAGCCGTAGCCGAGAACCTCGGCCAGGATCGGTGCGCCACGGCGTCGGGCATGCGCTTCGCTCTCGAGGATGACGGTGGCGGCGCCGCCGCTGGGGACGAGCCCGTCGCGGTCGCGGTCGAAGGGTCGGGAGGCGCGCGTGGGGTCGTCCTCGCGGACGGAGAAGGCGCCGATGCCGTCGAAGCTGCCCACGGCGGTGGGATTGACTTCCTGCGCGCCGCCGCAGATGATGCACTCCTGAAGGCCCTGCCGGATGAGCAATGCGCCGAGGCCGATGGCGTGCGCGCCGCTGGCGCAGGCGCCGGAGATGGTGAGGTTGATGCCGCGGAGGTGGAAGATGCAGGCGAGGTTCATGGTGACGGTGGAGTTCATGGACTGGAAGATGGCGCCGGAGCCGATGAGGGCGGTGTCGCGCTTCTGGCGGAGGGTGTCCATGCTGCGGACGACGGCGTCGGCGGTGCTGTCGTTGCCGTAGAGGATGCCGACTTCGTGGCACTGGAGGTAGTCTGGGTCGAGGCGGGCGGCACGGAGTGCGTCGCGGGTGGCGACGTAGGCGTAGCGGACTTCTTCGGGCATGTAGGCGCGTTGGCTGCGGCTGAGTTCGCCTTTGAGCTCGGGATCTTGGAGGCGCGCGGTGAGGGCGGAGCGGAAGCCGAGGGCTTTGCGCTCGGGGTCGGCCACGATGCCGGAGCGGCCGCTGCGGAGGGACTGGGCGACGGTGTCTAAGTCGGTGCCGAGGCAGGAGTAGATGCCGAGGCCGGTGATGACTGCTCTATTCATAGGGTCTATAAATAATATGTGTAGGGGGGGCAAAAGTATGCGTGCTTTTGCTGGAAGCTGCTGTGCGTGCTCGGACGAGCGCCATCCGTACAGACACAAAAATGCCAGGCACCCGCGAGTACCCCCGGTAACCATTCATCATCAACAATTAAACATTGAGCGTGTAGTGTTGGCGGACGTGTCGGACAGACTGTCAGATGTATCTGAACACGTCAGGAGCGTAGTTGGATAGGCTCCGAGCCGGGTCAGATACGTTGGTGGACGTATTGAGATAGGCTCCGAGCCAGGTCAGATACGTTGGTGGACGTGGTCGACTACGTTCCGTGTAGGTTCGGATAGGTTCGGAGTGCCGTCGGATAGGCTCCGAGCTGGTTCAGATACGTCGGAGGACGTATTGGGATAGACTCCGAGCCGGGACAGATACGTTGGTGGACGTATTGGGATAGACTCCGAGCCGGAACAAATACGTTGGTGGACATGGTCAGCGGAACAGGGAGCCGGTTCAGATACGTTGGTGGACGTATTGGGATAGACTTCGAGCCGGGTCAGATACGTCGATGGACGTGGTCAGGATGTGTACGTCAAATGATAAAACAAAACATCATAAAAACATCCTATAGGGTAGCCTTCGAAATAAATTCAAAACAGTTTTTGAACACAAAAACAGCCGGGTACATGGAAGGCAAAGCCCACGCATGCACCCGGCATCGTTACATATTAGTTGTCGGCTATTCGATCAACGGCTTCCGCCGGCCCACCAGACGGGGTCGCTATAGACGTACTGCCCGTTGCCGTAGGCGGCTTTCACCTTCGGGTTGGCCAAGACGTCGGAGTTGCCGTAGGGCGCGCGCAGCGGGAAGGGCTTGGGGTTGGAGAGCTTCACGAAGTCTTCCTTCAGCGCCTTCATGCGGCGGATGTCGTTGTAGCACTCGGTGGATTCGCCAAAGGCGCCCAGCATGGCGAGGTACTTCTGGATCATCACTTCGCACAGCGGGTTGGCGGTGAAGAGCGGCTTCACGTTCTTGTCGAAATACTCCTCGGCCTCCTTCTCGGTGATGGCCTCCGATGAGGTCTCTAAGCCGTAATCAACGGCTGACTTCATGCCCATCTCTGCGTTCGCGATGGCGGCCACGACGGCTTCTTTCAGGGCCGCTTCGGCTTCGGCCGTCTTGCCCAGTCGGGCCAGCGCCTCGGCTTTGAGGAAGAGCAGTTCGTGATAGCTCATCAGCAGCGTGGGGCAGGAATAAGAGTAGACAAAGACGGGCATGTTGTAATGGTTCTTTATGCCATCGGCTGTGCCGTTCGCGGCCATCAGCAGCGCCTTGTCGTCGGCGCCTTTGATCTGTGCGCCTTTCGCGTCACAGAAGATGCGGTGCAGGCGCGGGTCTTTGCGCTCCACGAGCTTGTCCCAATAGCTCTTGCTGGCAGCCAGCGCTTCGCGAGCATAGAAGAAGGCAAAGAGCGGGTTCCAGTTGTTGTCGTCGTAAATAGAGAAGGCGGCTTGCTCGTCGCGGCTCTTGTATGACTTGTCGATGTATTCGAGCACCTTCCGGAGGTCCGCCTCGCGATCCTTCGAACGGGCCAAGAGGCGCATCGTGTAGCGTGCCTTCAGTCCGTAGGCCAGCTTCATCCACTTCTTGCCGTCGCCCTGATAGATGAAGTCGTAGGCCCCGACTTTGTCCTTCTTGTCGCCCTTGGGCAGGTCTACGATGGCATCGTCCAAATACTTCATGACGGACTGATAGATCGCTTCCTGCGCTTCAATGTCCGGGTTCATGAATTGCGGCTTGCCGTCTTTGAGATCGGGCAGGGAGGCCTGTGTGTAAGGCGTGTTGCCGAAGGCGTCAGTGATCAGCGCGCTGTTGATGGCGGCTAAGACCTCAGCGATTCCGCGCGTGGTGTAGTTGGCGTCAATCTCATTCGAGGCCAGCTTGATCGTGATGCGCGCATTCTTCAGCGTGGAGTAAAGCTCGCCCCAGACGTTGTTGAAAGTCGAGGAGACAGAAGGCTCGCCGTCGCGTATTTCAGCGTTATACAACTGGTTGTCGATGCCCACGGTGTGCTCCGTGTAGATGGAGAAGTAGGTGTTCAGATCGCCGCCGATGCCACTAAAGGCCGTGGCGGTGATCACGTCCGCCAGGACGAATTTCGCAGGTGCACTCTTCGTATGATCGTTGTCCTCATTGACCCGATCCATTGCATCTTCCGAGCACGACGCCAAGGCTGTGAGCCCTAAGGCAACGAACAAGATGCTCTTCCAAATATTGCTATTGATTGCTTTCATCTCTGTGTAATGGTTTTAGAATTTGACTGATAAACCGAAGCCGTAACTGCGCGCACCCGGCAGTGAGAAACGCTCGAAGGCGCCGGCCATGTTGTTATTACCCTGCGTGGACTCGGGGTCGAT
The DNA here is from genome assembly GCA_963515435.1 of uncultured Tannerella sp. Lineage (GTDB taxonomy): Bacteria > Bacteroidota > Bacteroidia > Bacteroidales > Tannerellaceae > Tannerella. Next base: position 12,092 of record CAUPYF010000014.1, read on the forward strand.
GCCGTTGTCCATCTCCGACCAAAGCAGGACGTTGCGCAAAAAGACGTTCGCCGTCACGCTCAGGTACGGCTTGTTGAAGACGGGATAGCTCAGCGATACCTCGCGCAGCTTGAGGAACGAGGACTTGTATACGCCCGCTTCCGAGATGTTGGACAAGGCCTTGAAATAATCATAGGCATTCTCACCCTTGATCTTGATATCGTTCGGGGCATAGCTGCCATCGGCCAGCTTCTTCACGGCCGGGCGCTCGAAGAGGAAGTCGGCCTTGTTGCGGAAGTCGGCCGAGCGTTGCGTCACACCGTAATAGTCGAGTGTGTAAGCCGTTCCAGCGTATATGCAGCCGCCCTGCTTCCAATCGAAGACGGCGGAGAGGCGGAACTTGAAGAGCTCTAATGTCGTGTTGAAGCCCATGCGGAAGTCGGGTGCCACATTGCCCAGCACCTGGTTCTCACCGACCTGCGGCAGGCCCTGATCGTTCACCACGATGTCACCATTCTTATTACGCAGGAAGCCTGTTCCATAGATCACGGGGAATTTGTCTCCCTTGCTCAATCGTACCTGTGGATCAACGAATCCACCGAGCATGATACTCTCTACGCCCGGAGCCAGCTCATCCACATAGTTGTCGAGCTTCGTGAAGTTCACGCCCACTTCCCAATGGATGTTCTTCTTGCGAATGGGGGCGATGTTCAGCGTCACCTCGTGCGCGTCGGTGTGTACCGATCCACCGTTGGTTACCAACTGCTGATAACCGGTGGACGAGGCCAGAGGCACCTCGAAGATCTGATCCTTAACATTCTGGCGCGAGTAGGTGTAGTTCAGCGAAACGAGGTCGTTGAAGAACGAAAGGTCAAGGCCGACCTCATACGATCGCGTGTTCTGCGGCTTCAGGTTCGGATCATAGATCTTATAGAGCGGCGTAAAGGCTGAAAGCGCATTGAACGGGTATTGGATCGGAGCACCATTGTAGAATCCTCCGCCGTATCCCGGGGTGTCATAATACGATTCGTAGTACGTGGCTGCCTGGCCCACCTCAGCGTATGAGGTGCGCAGCTTGCCGTACGTGAGGACGTTGTTCTTCAGCGCGTCTAACTCGGTAAAGATGAAGCCGAGCGAAACGGACGGGTAGGTGAACGAACGGCTGTTGCGCGGCATGCTGGAGACGATGTCGTTGCGGATCGTCCCGTTCAGGTAGAGCATATTGTGATAGGCAAACGAAGCACTGGCGAAGTTGCCGACCGTGCGGGTGCGGTGGAATGTACCGGACGAGGAATACACCGAGGCGTTGCTCATGTGGTTCCATCCGGGGAAGTTGAACTTGTCACCCAAATTGTATTTGTACTTGCTGGCCGTCTGCACGAACTCGTTACCGTAGAGCACGTCCAAATTCATGTCCTCGTTGATCGTCCAGTCCCACGTGAGGGTGAAGAGGGAGTTCAGTTCGTTGTTTGTCACGCTTTGCTCTTCCACTTGCCCTGTCTTATTGGTATGTCCATAACCCCACGTGTTGGTGTAGTTCGTGGTGTAGGCGTCGATGCCTAACTGGTATTTGGCTGTCACCTTATGGTTCTCACCGAAGTTCGTGGCATACTGTGCATACGCATTTCCGAAGAAGCGTTGCGTGCGCTCCAAGAAGGAGTTGTGCTCCACGGCCCAGTACGGAGTGTCGAAAACAGACGTTTTCCTAAACGTGTTCTGCGTGTAGGGGTCGCCCTTGATGTGGGAGGGGATGCCCTTCAGGTCGTAGCTGGAGGGGGCGCCATAGATCGTGGGGATGATGCCGTTGTTGGCGCTTGTCTGCTTCTTGATCTTGGAGGTAGAAAAGTTGCCGCTGAAGCCACTTGTCCAGTGGTCGTTCAGCGTGGCCTGCGCCGTCAGCTTCGCGTTGTAACGCAGGAGGCCGGTGGAGGGTATGATACCCTCGGACGTGGTGTTACCTAAGGAGATCGAATAGTTCCCCTTATCGAGCGTTTGAGCCACGTTGACGGAGTTATTCCATGTCACGCCTGTCCTGAAGAATTCTTTCGCATTGTTATAGGTCTGCGGCGTAGCCCACGGATCTAAGCCCGCCCGTGCGCGCTGCATCACATAGTATTGACCAGGTTTCTTGCCGAACTTCTTGGTGTATTCATTGTCCGTGTTACCACCGTAAGTCGGATCGTTAGCCAAGTCGGCAATCTTCGGCCCCCATGAGCGGGAGTCGTCGAACTTATACTGACCGCCATATCCTTGCGCGTATTCCTTTTGGAACTTCGGCATCGTAGAGATGTTGTCAAACGAAAGCCCAGAGTTTACTGTGATCTCCGGTTTGCCTTTGCGGGCGCCCTTGCCGCTCTTGGTCGTAATAACGATCACGCCGTTCGTGGCGCGCATACCGTAGAGCGCTGAGGCGGCCTGCCCCTTCAGGATGTTGATACTCTCGATGTCGCTCGGGTCGATGTCCACAGCGCGGTTCGCATAGTCAGCACCGGTCACAGAGTTGCCCGTACCGATGTCGCTCGAGGAGGTGATCGGCATACCGTCCACGACGTAGAGCGGCGTGTTGTCGCCCGTAAACGAGCGCGATCCGCGGATCGTCATCTTCGATGAGGCGCCGGGCATACCCGACGACGGGGCGATGTCGATACCGGAGACCTTGCCTTGCAGGGCGGAGGCCACATTGGTGTTGGCCGCCTGGGTCAGCTGATCCCCTTTGACGTCTTGCACGGCATAGCCTAAGGCTTTCTTTTCGCGCGAAATACCCATTGCCGTGACCACGACTTCGTCCAGCGCAAGGTTAGCGCGCAGCACGGTCGTCGCATGCTTGTCCGTGACGGGGATCTCTTCCGATCGCATACCGACGTAAGAGATGACCAACGTCTTGGCAGAACTCGGGACGTCCAGCGCATACTTTCCGTCCACATCGGTGACAGTCCCCACGTTGGAGGCGCCCTTCACCGTGACGGCTGCACCGATGATGGGTTGCCCATCTTCATCGGATATTACCGTCCCACTCACTTTGACCGTTTGAGCAACGGTCCATCCTATGCTCAGCAATAGGCATAGGAAAAGCATTGTACTCTTTTTCATAGATACATCGTTTTGGTTAATGATTCAACTAAATTTCTCTTAGAACAACGCAACAAAGATATGCGGGTATTTTACAAATCAAAACTTATGTGTGTAGCTTTTTTATCGAACAGATTATTTGCATTTCGCTTCGTTAACTTGTATGGGCTAAGTAAGCCGTGTCAATTGACATAAAACATTAAACGACGCCGGGCGTTCCTCCTTATTCGTTACTAACATATCACCCCTTCCGCTGCAGGGCTATTCGTTATTAGATTCTCACTTCCGCACGGCGTACTTTTGTAGCCCAATAAGATTGCCTACAAGATGAACTTACGATACACCGTGGCCGTAATGCTGGCAGGAGGCATGCTCTGGGCGTGCCGGCCCGAAATGCCGACTACTTCTACCATTACTATTGATTTGAATAAACCCTCCGTGGCCGTCGACCGCGACCTCTACGGGGTAACACCTGAGGATGCGGATGCCCCGGTCGACGCAAACGGATGGTCTGCTGAGATGATCCGAAACGGCAGCTTTGAGCTGAGCGACCCGACCGCGACGGATACCGTCGTGGGCTGGCGGCCGCTGACGAACGCTTCCGCACTGATGATCGACACGCGCTCGCCGCTAAGTGAGACCAACCGGCGGTCGCTCTTTGTGCGAGGTGGGGCCGTGGCTGACACTTCACACGGTATTGCCGTGGCGCGCGGCCAACGCTTCAACCTGACGTGCTACCTGCACGGGACCGTCGGTAGTACACTCACCGTCTCCCTGCGTGACTCCGCCGCCGACCGCCTGCTCGCCGAGCCGCTCCGCCTGTCCCTCCCCGACGTTTGGACGGAGTTCCGACACTCCTTCACGGCCGCTGATAGCGCATGCAATGCCACACTTGTGTTTGAGGCTGACAGCGGCGCATCGTTTGGGTTAGACATGGTCTCGCTCTCCCCGCAGACGACGTGGCGAGGCCGGGCGCAAGGACTAAGGGCTGATCTCATCGAGGCTGTAGCCAAGCTGCATCCGCGCTTTATCCGTTTCTCCGGACGGATGCCCGCGGAAGACGGTACGAACCGCGTCGGTGCGCGCGAATACGCACAACTGTGCCACGACCTGAACGTGCGTCCCGTTATCATAGCAGCCACTGACGGTGGGCGGCGTTACGCCATGAGGGCCGACATGCTGATGGCCCACAGCGACCTCTTTACCTCAGACAGCACGGGGCGCTATGCCGCGGCGGAGACCTATGCTGACGCCTTCGGAGCGGCCGCTACGAATGACAGAGCCACGATGCGCGCGGCCGTGGGGGAGGCCGCGTTCCTCATCGGTGTGGAGCGTCGGCCGGGCGCCATGCGGGGGATCGCGTACACGCCGCTCGTGGGCGGCCTCCTCCTCACGGAGCGGGGCAGCCTCGTCCGGACGCCTTCCTATTATATATGGCAGTTGTTTGCCGACCACCGTGGCCGCCGCCTGCTTGCCACGGACATCACGACGGCCCGCAAACCGCTTCTCACTTATGGCCGTGCGTCAGTCTCGGTCATCGGCGACGCCTTCGCGGTGGAGTCGGCGGACACGGTGGGCAGCGCCGAGGCATGTAACTACACCTTCACGGCGCGCCTCCTGCGCAAGTCGCCCGGCAGTAGCGGCTCTGTCCGCCTTCGGGTGCGCGACAACGGTCTCCCCGGCGCCCGCCGCGACGCCATCGCATTAGAGTTGACCGACAGCACAGCGCAGCTCATCCACCTCGCCGGCACCTTGGAGCGCGTCTTGGCCGGCCCCGTGGCCGTCATGCCTGCGGCGGGCTGGATGGAGGCGAAGGTGGAATGTGCGGACGAGGTGATTCGTGGATATATAAATAATGTAAGGGTGATCGAGGGCACGGTGCCCTCGCTGCCGTCGCTTGTGGCCGTCGCCACTTCCGAACCGAGCAGCCGCACGATCATCCTCAAGGTGGCCAACACCACGCAGCACGACGAGCGGACGGCGCTGCGCATCGAGGGTGGACGCGTCGCTTCGTCAGTACATGTGGTCAGCCTTTCCGCCCCCGCTTCGGCCCGAAACACCCCCGACCGCCCGACGGCCGTCATGCCTGTGATCCGCAACGTCCG
>CAUPYF010000015.1:0-16926 GCA_963515435.1 uncultured Tannerella sp.
CCTCACAAGGTGCTTGCGCGCTACCTCACAAGGTGCTTGCGCGCTACCTCACAAGGTGCTTGCGCGCTACCTCACAAGACGCTTGCGCGCTACCTCACAAGGTGCTTGCGCGCTACCTCACAAGACGCTTGTACGCTACCTCACAAGGTGCTTGCGCGCTACTGCACAAGGCGCTTGCGCGCTACCTCACAAGGTGCTTGCGCGCTACCTCACAAGGCGCTTGTGCGCTACCTCACAAGGTGCTTGTACAAATCCGCCCTCACAACGCATGCTTTGCGTCACTCACAACGCATGCTTTGTGACACTCACAACGCATGCTTTGCGACACTCACAACGCATGCTTTGCGACACTCACAACGCAGGCTTTGCGACACTCACAATGCAGGCTTTGCGTCACCCACATTGACCAGCCGCCCTTCCCGCCTACTTTTGCCGCCCTATGAAAGAGTTTATCATCACACAAGAACAAACCGAGCGCGCCGTGCTCGTCGGACTCATCACCCCCGAACAGAGCGAGGCGCAAGTGAAGGAATACTTAGACGAGCTGGCCTTCCTGGCCGAGACGGCCGGCATAGAGCCCGTCCGACGCTTCACACAGAAGGCCGACATGCCCCACGCCGTCACCTTCGTTGGCTCCGGCAAGCTGCGGCAGATCGGCGAGTATGTGGCGGAGAACGAGATCGGCATCGTCGTGTTCGACGACGAGCTGTCGGCCAAGCAGCTGCGCAACATCGAGCGGGAACTGAAGGTGCGCATCCTCGACCGCACGAACCTCATCCTCGACATCTTCGCCAAACGTGCCCAGACGGCCCACGCCAAGACGCAGGTGGAGCTGGCGCAATACCGCTACATGCTGCCCCGCCTGACGCGCCTCTGGACACACCTTGAGCGGCAGCGCGGCGGCGTTGGCATGCGTGGGCCGGGCGAGACGCAGCTCGAGACCGACCGCCGCATCATCCTCGATCGCATATCGAAGCTCAAACGCGAGCTGGCAGAGATCGATAAGCAGAAGGCCACGCAACGTCGGGGGCGCGGCAAGATGGTGCGCGTGGCCCTCGTGGGCTACACGAACGTGGGCAAGTCCACGCTCATGAACCTGCTTGGCAAGAGCGAGGTCTTCGCCGAGAACAAGCTCTTCGCCACGCTCGACACGACCGTCCGCAAGGTGATCATCGAAAACCTGCCCTTCCTGCTCTCCGACACTGTCGGCTTCATCCGCAAGCTGCCGACCGAGCTCGTGGAGTCGTTCAAGTCCACACTCGACGAGGTGCGCGAGGCCGACCTGCTTGTCCATGTGGTAGACATCTCGCACCCCACCTTCGAGGAGCAAATCGCAGTCGTGGAGCGCACATTGGCCGACATCGGTTGCGCCGACAAGCCCGTGATCACCGTCTTCAACAAGATCGACGCCTTCTCCTTCGTGCCCAAAGACGAGGACGACCTGACGCCGCGCCGCCGCGAGAACATCCCCCTCGCCGAGCTGCGCGACACGTGGATGAGCCGCCGCCCCGGCAGCTGCATCTTCATCTCTGCCCGCGACCGCACCAACATCGCCGCCCTCAAGTCGCTCCTCTACGAGCGCGTCAAAGCCATTCACATCACCCGCTTCCCCTACAACGACTTCCTCTTTCAGCATTACGACGGGGAGGAGGAATAAGGGGAGGACACCCCCTAACCATTGACAATTAACTATTATAGTCAAGCAGAAATAATTAGCGAAAAACTGGGCGTGTACCCGGTGCGGCCTGAAGGGCCGCCGGACGATAGCCCAGGCAACGCCCTGGGTGGGATTACGGGTAAGGGGTTTCCCCCAGTGCGGCCTGAAGGGCCGCCGGACGATAGCCCAGGGCAACGCCCTGGGTCAGGCCGCACCAAGTACCCCCCTAACCATTGACAATTAGCCCTCACTGCGTCCCGAAGCGGGAGGTGTCGAGCTTCCGCTCCTTCCCCGGCTTGTAATTCCGCAGGCGGTAGACGAACGAGAGCATCACGGCGCGCGTGTCGGAGAGGACGTTCATGTGTAAGCGCTGCGAGGCGTAATCCGTGTTCAGGCCGGGCGACCACGTGCCGAAGACGTCGTCAGCCTTGAGGCGAAGCTCGGCGGCGCTGCTTGCGAAAGTCCACTTCAGACCCGCGTCCATGCGCCAAAGGGTGTTGATGTCGGCCAAACCCTGCATGTTGGGCGTGATGTAGGTGGCGTTCAGTTCGAGCGAGAGGGTGGGCGTGAGGCGGAGCGTGTTGTCTAAACGAGAGAAGAAGGCGACGCGGCGACGATGGAACGCGAGGTCGTGGAAGTGGCTGTGGCGGACGTCGTCGAGAAAGGTGTTCGCCGTCAAGCGGGAGCTAAGAGCGGCGCCGAGGCGGATGGGGATGAGCACGTTGACGCCTACGATTTGCTTGTAATCGAAATTGGTGCTTTGGTAGATGAGTGCGGGGCGATCGGGCGCCTGCCAAGGGAGTTGCACGGAGTAGTCAGGCATGCGGTTAGCGTAGAGCGTGAGGACGTAGCGGCTGCGAAGGATGTAACTCAGGCGGCCGGCGTAGGTGCGATGCGGGCGAAGCATCGGGTTGCCGTGCACCTCAGCATAAGCGTTGAGGAAACTCCTGCCGCCGTGGTTTTCCCAATAGGCGGGATAGACCTTGTCGGAGGTTAGTGAGGCTTGCAGCATGTGTGTTGGGGCGATGGCCCACGTGGCGCTCAGCTCGGGGAAGAGCGTGCGGTCGCGGACGTCGGCGAAGCGGTAATCCTCGCCCGTGAGCGAGGTGGAGAAGGTCAAGGCTGGCGATAGTGCGCCCTCAAGACCGACGTAAAGGCGGGCGGTGCGTTCCGTCAGGCGACTATCGATGTTGCGGGCGTTGGGGGGTGTGGATCCGTCGGCGCCGGTGGGTCGGTAAGTCTGCATGCTGCGATCGGAGGCGTAGAGGTATTCGGCACCGTAGTTCAGCTTCCAGCCCGCGCGGCGGAGCGGGTGACTCTGGTCGGCAAAGACGCGCAGACGATTGATGGTTTGGGCATCGCGAGCGATGAAGTCGGATGCGATGCGGCCGTCGGCGGTGTGGGTAGAGAAGTGCTGCTGGCGGTGCTCGTCGTAGTGCGTGTATTCGGAGCCGAGGCGCAGGCCAAAGCCGGTGGTGAGGTCAAGTTGGACGTTGTGCAGCTGCGTGGGGCGCTCGTCTGACGTCTGGCTGTGGGAGGCACCGAGCGTGCCAACGGAACCGCCCTCGGAGCGTCGGCCGGTGCGGAGTTGCGCAGTATAAATCATGCCGAGGCGACTCTTTTCAGTAAGCCGGAAGTCGGTTTCGAGGCGCATGAGGTGCGTGCGGCTGCGACTCTCTCCCCGGTCGTGTTGCTCGATGGGGTGACGGGTGCCCTGATAAAGGTGGTCGGCGTCAAGGTCGAGGCCGCTGCGGGTGTGGTTGGCGTCAGAGGAGAGGTTGAGGCGCACCATCCACGGCGCAGTGGTGTAGGAGAGTGCCGCGCCGAGCGAGTAGTTCGCATAATGCCGCTGCGTGTATCCCGCGTTCACCTGCCCCTGCCAACCTGCGTCGGTGCCCTTCGCCCCGCGAGTGACGATCAGCACGGCGGCGCCGCGGACATGATACTGCGGCGGAGCGCTATACATCACTTCAGCCGACTGCACCTGCTCGGCGGGGATGGCGCGGAGGACGGCCTGGAGCGCGTCGCCGGAGACGGTCATCTTGCGACCATCAATAAGGATGGCGAGGCGCGGCGCCCCGGCCAACGTGATGATGCCATTCTCCTCGCGCACACCGGGCAGGCGGAGCAGTGCCTCATAAGCATTCGTCACCACTCCGCCGGTGATGAGTCGGGGCACATCGTAAATGATGCGTCCGCCGGAGAGCCGCGCGATGGGACGCTCGCCTCGCACGACGATTTCAGGCATGGCCTGCGCCCTTTCTTTTAATCGGATAAGGCACTCGCCAGCGTCGCCACGAAGGGTCTGTTCCTGTGTTTCATAAGCCACATGCTGCACGATGAGGCGGTAAGTCGGGCGGTCATCGATGGCGTCGAAGCTGAAGGCTCCGAGCGAGTCGGTGACGGCCGAACCGAGATAGGCTGAATCAACTGTTTGCAGGATGACGGCGGCTTGCGCCACAGGTTGGCCGTCCGCGTCGGCCACGCGCCCCCGGAGGCGATGCTGTGCGTGTGCGCCGAGCGAGGTCAACAGGGTAACCGCAAGAGTCAGGAGGGAGAAGGTTTTTGTGTTCATGATGAGTTTCTTTTTTGATTCACCGCAAAGGTGCTGTGGCTTTTTCACCGAAATCCTTATCGCTGGCTTACGAAGTCTTACCAAGTCTTACCGATCAAATCAGCAGCGAGCGGGCGGGGTACTTTTGCCGGCGAACACATCCCTCGGTGCGGGAGGGGTGTCTTCCCCGGTGCAGGAAGGGTGTCTTCCCCGGTGCAGGAAGGGTGTCTTCCCCGGTGCGGGAGGGGTGTCTTCCCCGGTGCAGGAGGGGTGTCTTCCCCGAGGCAGGAGGGGTGTCTTCCCCAGTGCGGCCTGAAGGGCCGCCGGATGATAGCCCAGGGTGGAGCGATGCCGAAGGCGGAGTGGCACCCTGGGAAACTGGGGGACGCGGGGAATTTTATTTGGTCGCCTGCCCCCAGGGCGTTGCCCTGGGCTATCGTCCAGCGGCCCTTCAGGCCGCATCGGGTACACATTTGCAAACCATTTTCGTTCGATTATCATTACCTATTATATATCCCCCCCCTCCACAATGGACCTCCGAAAATTCAAACGCGCCGTGGTGGCGATCCTCCTCGGCATCACCTTGCTCTTCCTCTTCAACCTGTTTTACCTCAAAGGCTTGGCCGACGCTATGCACGCCGAGGCTGCGCGCGTCGTCCTGACCTGCATCGAGAGCGCCGACAGCAAGGAGCTGCAACTTCGCCTACGCAAGCGCCGCGCAGAGCCGGAGGCGCAACACAGCACGATCATCATCGAAAAGCAAAAAGACCGCGACTCGATCGTCACCATGCGCAACGTGTCAGCCGGAGCGTACCACTCGACCGTGGTCAGCGTCGTGCCGGCCGAATCGCCCTACATCGAGCTTGAGCAGCTGGCCAGCGAGGTGCGCACCTCCATCCACGCGCAGATCGACGAGGTGCAACCCGTCAATCTCAGCGCTTTGGACAGCCTGATCAGCACGGAGCTGCACCGCCGCGGCCTCGCCCTGCGCGTCGTCCGCACGGAGATCGTCCACGAGCGCACTGGCCTCGTTCAGCGCTCCTATGCACCGCCTGGCGCCGCGCCCAAACCCTCCGGCCATGTCGCCACCTACACGTTTAACCCCGAGAGCGGCCTCGCCTACCGCGTCTTCCTGCCCTCGCTCACGGGCGTCGTCCTCCGGCAGATGCGTGGCATCCTGCTCTCCACGCTGCTGCTCATCGTCCTGCTGGCCGTCGCCTTCCGCTACCTCATCCGCACCGTCATGCAGCAGCGCACGCTCGAGGAGATGAAGGATGACTTCACGAACAACATGACTCACGAACTGAAGACGCCCATCGCCGCGGCCTACTCCGCTGCCGACGCGCTGCTGAACTTCCGGCAAGGCGAAGACCCCGTCAAGCGTGAGCAATATCTCCGCCTTTGCTTGGAGCAACTCACGCGTTTAGGCGGACTCGTGGAGCAGATCTTGGACATGAGCATGGAGCGGCGGCGCCGGCAGGAGTTGCGCCTCGAGCCGGTCGATATAGGCGCACTCTTCGACAGACTTGCTGCGCTCTATTGCCTCAAGTCCGGCCGCCCCGTGCACTTCCACACCGCAGTCCAGCCCGCCGACCTGACCCTCCGTGCCGATCCCGAGCAGCTGAGTCACGCCGTCGGCAACCTGATCGACAACGCCATCAAATACACCCCGGGTGAGGCCGAAGTCAGCCTCTCTGCCCGTCGCGAAGGCGCATTCTGCGTCGTCACCGTCAGCGATCGCGGCATCGGCATCGCGCCTGCTGTCGCCGGCCGCATCTTCGATAAGTTCTACCGCGTGCCCGTCGGCAACCGCCACGACGTGAAGGGCTACGGCCTCGGACTCTATTACGTCCGACAAGTCGCCACTCGTCACGGCGGACGCATCACGTACGCTCCCCGCCCGGGCGGCGGCTCCGTGTTCACGCTTAGTATCCCTGTGTAATGGAAAATGAAAACAACCCCCGCATCCTGCTCGTAGAGGACGAGCCCGCCCTGGCACTGATCATTCAAGACACCCTCGAGGGCGAAGGCTTCGAGGTGGAATGCGCCGCCGACGGCCTTCATGGCTTGGACGCTTTCACGCGCCAGCGGCCGGACATCGTCGTGGCCGACGTGATGATGCCCGGCATGGACGGCTTCGAGATGGTGCGCCGCATGCGCCGCCTCGATGCCGTGACGCCTATCCTCTTCCTCACCGCCCGCTCCTCGCTCGCCGACCTCGTCAAAGGCTTCGACCTCGGCGCCGGAGACTACCTCAAGAAGCCCTTCAAAATGCTCGAGCTCATCGTGCGCATCAAGTCGCTCCTCCGCCGCGCCGCCTCACCCGGAAGCGACGCTACACCCCCAGCCGATCCCGAACCGCCTGCCATCTGCTTCGGGCGCTACACATTGCATACGGCCGCGCAACGGCTGCTCGATGCCGACGGCCGTGTGCAGGAGCTGTCGTACATGGAGTGCGAGATCCTGCGGCGGCTCAGCCTCGGCCGCGGCACCATCGTGGAGATCCGCACCCTCCTGCTCGACCTCTGGCACGACGACAGCCCCTACAACCGCAACAGCCTGCACGTCTTCATCCACAAGCTCCGCCGCCGCCTCGCTGCCGACCCACACATCCGCATCCTCAACATCCGCGGCTTAGGCTACAAGTTGGTGGTGGAAGAGTGAAAAACGAACAACTAAAAGCGAACAACTAAAAATGGCCGGGTACATGCGAGTTGCCTCAGCATACATCCGGCCATTTTTCACTTTTCGTTTTTCGTTTTTAGTTATTCCATTTCTAACACGCACCACAGCGGATAATGATCCGACAGGCGGACGCGGCGGTCTACGGTGGCTTGGTAGGCCTTCATGTCGCGGGAGTGGAGGATGTGGTCGATGCGGAAGCGGAAGATGCTGCGGTTGTAGCTGATGCCCGGGCCCAAGCCCGACTCCACATAGGCGTCGCCGAGCGAGCCGCAGACGGTGCGATAGACGTACGAGAGCGGCGTGTCGTTGAAGTCGCCGCAGACGATGAGGTTTCCGCTGCGCAGGTCGTCGATCTCTTCGGCCACGATTTCGGCCTGCTCGGCACGGATGCGAAAGGCCTGCGCCACCTTTGTGCGGAAGACGTCACGGACGCTGTCGAAAGTGGAGGTGTTGGCATTACGGATAAAGTCCGTGTATCGCGAGCGATCCTCTTCGGTCAGCTTGAACGATTCCAAGTGATTGTTGACCACGGTCACACGTCGGCCGTTGATGTCGAGCTCATGGATGGTGGAGCCGTTGAAGGTGCTGTCGTAACGCACTTTGCGCGAGCTCAGGATGGGGTATTTCGAGAAGATGGCCACCCCCGTGGAGTAATGGCGGTAATAGACCAAGGGGCGATAATAGTGGTAGGGGTACATGCTCAGCGCCCGGGCGACCTTGCCGGCGGAGAGGATGTTTTCGGCGTCGCCTTCGAGGTATTCTTGCAGACAAACGATGTCAGCGCCGGAGGTGGCGATGTAGCGGATGATCTCGTTGGGCGCGTCGGGCGTGTGATCCTTGTAGCCGAAGCAGCGGACGTTATAGGTGAGCACCTTCAGGGAGTTCTCCTTTGGGGCTTCGGGACGGAAGAAGTGAAGGGGGGAGTAGTACTCGATGGGGCGCCAACAGATGAGCAGAACGGCAATGCCGACAATCGTGTAGACGCGGTCGTTCCGGGCGATGCGGATGATGAGCAGGGCGACATTGAGTAGCAAAATGAATGGGAAGGCTAAGCCGAGGTAGGCGATGAAGGCCGTCCCGCGATCGGGGGTGACGAGGCCGGAGTAGGCTGACACAAGCAGCAGTAGGAGCGCGGGGATGTGGACGATGTGGCGTGTGATGTTGCCAAGGCGGCGGCGTGAACGATTCATTTCTCACCTCCTCCCTGCGCTCGGCTGGCGTCGAAGAGCGCCTTTTTCTCGTCGGCCGTGAGGCTCTCATAACCTGAGCGGCGCAGCTTGTCAAGGATGGTGTCGATGGCGTCGGCTTCGCGGCGTTTGCGCGCCAAGTATTCGCTGTCGCTCTCCGGCCGGCCGCCTCCGCCTGGGACCACCTTCATCCGCTGCGGGCGACGCTTCTTCATGTTTACAAGGTGATCAATCAGGCGATTGATCGGCGCCGTGAGGTCGCGTCCGCGTTGTAGTTGTAACGCAAAAAGGAGCCCCCAGAGGGCGCCGCCGATGTGCGCGATATGTCCCCCGGCGTTGCTCGATGTGATGGAGAAGAAATCGATGGCGAAGACACCGAGCGCGAGGTAAAGGAGCTTCACCCGGCCAAGGAACATGAGCTCCACAGCATAATCCCTCCGATAAAAAGAGACGGCGAAGACAATGGCCATGACCGAGGCTGAGGCGCCCATGAGGTAGCTCATCGCTCCCATGCTACGGAAGTAGGGGAAGACGGCGTAGGCGGCCACGTAGAACAGCGCTCCGGCGATGCCGCCCGTGAGGTAGATGCCCACCAACCGGCGGCCATCGAAAAAGAGCAGAAACATGCGCCCGAAGGTGTAAAGCCAAAGCATGTTGAAGAGCAAATGCAAGACGTCGACATGCAGAAACATGTACGTCAGCAGCGTCCACGGCTGGCGCACGAGCAGCCCCACATCCGACGGTGCTTGCAGGAAGGCCAACATCGATGTGCCCTCGACATTGAACAGCCGAAGGACGATCAGCGCCGCGTGCACGACGATGAACATGCCTACGTTAATATATAGCAGCTTCGTGAGGAGGCTCCCCGCGGCATACGACCGACGGAGCTTAGTAAGAAATTCGCTCATTGCTTTTGTCTTTCTTCCTCCAGTAGAGAATCAGGAGCAGGCCGAAAAGCATACCCCCCAAGTGCGCGAAGTGCGCCACATTGTCGTTCGTGAAGTTGGCCACCCCCATGAAAAGTTCGATCAATCCGTAGATGATCACGAAATACTTGGCTTTGATGGGTATCGGAACGAACATGACGTAGAGCTGAGCGTCGGGGAAGAGCATGCCGAAGGCTAACAGCACGCCGAAGACGGCCCCGGAGGCGCCGATGGTGACGAGCATGCCGACGCCCGGATCCAGCGCCACCTGCTGCATGACGCCGATGCCGTTCTGGACGGCCAGCTCGCGGATCTGATAGAGCCACGTCAACTCCTGCACTAAGGCAGCGCCGACGCCCGTGACGAGATAGAAGAGCAGGAAGCGCCTCGGCCCCCACGTGGCCTCAAGCACCCGGCCGAACATGAAGACGGCAAACATGTTGAAGAAAATATGCCCGAAGGAGCGCGTGTCGTGTAGAAACATATACGTGATCGGCTGAAACCAGTGGAAGGCGCGTGTGCCCGGGAAGTGCAGCCCGGCCAAGTCGATCAGGTTCACGTGAAATCGGGATAAAACTAAACTCGCCAGCCAGCAGAGTGCATTGATGATAATCAGGTTCTGCGTGACCGGCGGGATCTGTGGCGTATTGGAAAATCTGTTTTGCATCATTGTTCTGTGTACAGGGTTTTTCTGTTTTGAGGCAAAAGTACGGCATATTTCGTGCCCCGGTTTTTGCCCCGCCCCCGCCTCGGAGAGCGAAAAGCCCCTGTTCTGAAAAAAATACCGTCGATGTACTCAATCTAATTTAAGCCTCTATATTTGGCGCGTCAATTCGCGTGAGTATAAACGGATTGATGCTCTCAAGAGTGCTTTACATTACTATTTTTAATTACAATATTATGAACAAGACAGAATTCATTGATGCCGTATCGGCAAAGGCCGGCCTGAGTAAAACCGACGGAAAAAAGGCCGTAGACGCGATGGTTGAAACCATTCTGAGCGAAATGGAGAAGGGCGAAAAAGTCTCGATCCTGGGCTTCGGATCTTTCTCCGTGGTGGAGAAGGCAGCTCGCAAGGGAGTGAACCCGCGAACCAAAGAGGCCATCGATATTCCTGCCCGTAAGGTCATCAAGTTCAAGCCGGGAGCCGAGATGGCAAGCACGGTGAAATAAGAAGCAATTCTTGTTTTCCGTCCCGGAAAGAGAAAGAGTAATATAGGCTGCTCGTCGGATCACATGCGTGGTCCGACGGCAGCCTTTTTTAATACCCGCACGAATCCTCAGCCGACACTTTGCGGATGCTCCGTCCGGCGGTTGCCCAGAAATCCATACGCCGCGCTTCGTCGGCATATTTTGGCGTGCAAAAAACCAAGGTTGTTATATCCCAATAAATCCGACCTATCACAAACCTTAGGAGATCATAAGCCAAAGAAATCTGATTTATGATTGTCCGAATCAATCATAAGCAGGAAGAATGTAATTTATGATTTTCAAAGGATACGACAATTCGAATGCTTCAAACTCATCGCAATTCGGAGCAGGTGCGCCTTGCCATTTCAAAAGGTATATAAGCCCCGAAACGCATCGCACCGCACCGGCCGATCCCCCGCCAAGCTCCGGCAATCCCTATCTTATTATATATACGCCCCCTAACCCCGTCCTATATATGAACGCAACAAAACATCTCCTCAAAGCCGCCCTCCTGCTCCTGGCGCTGGCGGCGACCCTGCGCAGCGCAGCGCAAGAGCAAACCGTGGGCATTGTCCTGAGCGGCGGCGGAGCCAAAGGCGCCGCGCACCTCGGCGTCATTAAGGCGTTAGAGGAAAACGAAATCCCCATCGACTACGTGGCCGGCACCTCCATCGGCGCCATCGTCGGCAGCCTCTACGCCATCGGCTACACGCCCGACGAGATGCTCCGCCTCTTCCTCTCTGACGAGTTCGGGTATTGGCAGTCGGGCCGCGTGGAGGATGAATACGTCTACTACTTCAAGCAGCCCGACCCCACGCCGGACTTCATGCGCTTCGCCATCGACCTTTCCGATTCGCTTCAGATCAAAACGAGCATCCTGCCGAAAAGCCTCATCAACCCGATCCAAATGAACCAGGCTTTCATGGGGCTTTATGCGCCTTCCACGGCCAAGTCGGGCTGGGATTTCGATCAACTCTTCGTGCCCTTCCGCTGCGTCAGCTCTGACATCTACCACAAGAAGGCTGTCATCTGGCGCAATGGCGACCTGAGCGAGGCCGTCCGCGCCTCCATGACCTTCCCCTTCTTTTTTAAGCCGATTTGGAAAGACGGCGTCCCCCTCTTCGATGGCGGCATCTACAACAACTTCCCCGTCGACGTGATGAAGGCTGAGTTTAACCCCGACTTCATCTTCGGATCTTCCGTGGCCGGCACCCCCACCCCCTCCGGCGACCTGATGAAGCAGCTCGAGCCGATGGTCATGCGCGGCACAGAGTATGACATCGCCGAGGACGACGGCATGATGCTACAGTTCCAATTCCCGGACGTCAATCTGCTCGACTTTCCCCGCGCCAAGGAGCTCATGGACGAGGGTTATCGGCGCACGCTATCGATGATCGACAGCATCCGGCAGTGCGTCACGCGGCGTGTTCCCCTTGCCGAGGTCAACGCCCGCCGCCGCGCCTATCGCGCCAGTTTGCCTAAGCTCATGTTTAAGAATATCTACGTCACAGGCGTCACCGATGCGCAGCGGCACTACGTCGAAGAGCAGCTGCACCGCGACATCAACAGCGAGTTCTCTATGGAAGAGTTCAAGCGCGCCTACTTCAAGATGCTTTCTGACTCGAAGGTCAAGGAGATCATCCCTCACGCCGTCTACAACCGCAAGAACCACAACTTCGACCTCTACCTCGACGTCCGCATCAGCGAAGAGCTCGGCGTGAGCATCGGCGGAAACATCTCCTCCCACCAAGCCAACCAGCTCTACCTCGGCCTGAACTACCGGATCCTCTCCGGCTGCGCCATCGACCTCCGCTCCGACTTCCAAATGGGCAACCTCTTCAGCGGCGTCGCCCTCTCCGGCCGCATCTACCTCCGCACCGCCCTGCCCACCTACCTGCAACTGCAAGGCGTCTACTCCTACCGCAAGTACATGCAGGGTCAGTCGCTCTTTTACGAAGACCTCCTGCCCGCCTTCATCAAGCAGCGCGAGCATTACCTCAAGCTCAAGTTCGGCCTCCCCTTCCTCTCCGTGGCCAAGGCCGAGCTCGGTGTCGGCCTCGCCCGACTCAGCGACAGTTACTATCAAAACAGCGACATCTCCTTTGCCGATTCCCCCTTCGACAACAGCCGCCACAACCTCTTCGCCAGCTCCCTGCGCATCGAGCGAAATTCACTCAACGCCAAGCAATATCCCACCGGTGGCTGCCGGCAATACCTCGTCGCGCAATACCTCTCCGGCCGCGAGATCTACTCCCCCTCCAGCTCCCCCCGCGTCCGCGAACCGTGGCAGAGCTGGCTGCAAGTCAAGGGGCAATGGACGAACTACATCCCCCTCAGCCGCCGTTTCTGTTTGGGGTTAATGGGCGAAGCGGTGGTCTCCAACAAGCCGCTACTGAGCAACTACACCTCCACCATCCTGCAAGCGCCCGCCTTCACGCCCACGCCTCACAGCAAGATTGCCTTCAACGAGGGTTTCCGAGCCAACCAATACGTAGCGGCGGGCATCATGCCGATTGTCCCTCTGAGTAAATCCCTCCACCTGCGCTTCGAGGGCTACGGATTCCTTCCCATCCGCCCTATCCATCACGCTCTCTCCTCCGAAGGTCTTTCTAACGAGCATGTGCGCTATGGTAAGCCCTTCGAAACCTTCCGTTACATGGGTGAGGCCACGCTGGTACTGAATCTGCCCTTTATCTCCGTCAGCCTCTTCGCCAACGGCTACAGTTACCCGAAAAACGACTTCAATTTCGGACTGAACATCGGTTTCCTTCTCTTCCAACCGGGATTTATGGAGTAAAAAAAGTGCATCCTTTATTTGGTCGTTTCCGAAACGAGTTTACCTTTGCGCCCGTTAACGATAAAAGAAAACCCAAAGGCCCCGTGGCTCAACTGAATAGAGCATCTGACTACGGATCAGAAGGTTACAGGTTTGAATCCTGTCGGGGTCACTTTTCTTTCCCCTCCTACCAATAATCCTTTATTATTACAACGTTCTGACATGTTCATTCGGGCTAAATAAGCCTCGAATAAACGCGTTTACGGCTTTTCCTAACGAAAAACAGGAAAATGGAAAGAGCGTTACTCAGTTCATTCCCGGGTTTTTGGGGTAATTAATCCACATGTTATACGGATGACCTAACCGGGCCACGACGTGATTCCAAAACGAATCGTCACGAGCCAAGATTAAACTGCGGCAAGAGGAATGCCCCACTAACCATGAGTTGCACACTATCTCACTATCGAGTTGCTCCTTCGTCCAACCGGAGTACCCCAAGAAAAACTTCACCTGTTCATTAGCGGCATTATTGCTTTTGAGGTGATGCTTGAGCACATCAAAATCGCCATCGAAATACAAATCATCGCCGATCTCCACACTGCCGGGGATGGCCATGCCTAACGAGTGAATGAAGAACAGGTGATTTGGGCTGACGGGTCCGCCTAAGTAGATGGGAATTACGGGGCGATCTTTGAGATCGGGGAAAAAGTCGTTGACAACCAAGTCAGTTTGCTTGTTTACTACAAAGCCCATGACTCCCTCCCCACCGTGCTCAATCAGCAACACGACGGCACGCTGGAAATACGCGTCTTGCAAGAAAGGCTCGGAGATCAATATTTTCCCCTTATCTGGCTTTAGATCGTTATGCTTGACTTGGAAGATGTCTCTATATAAAATCATAAAAATCGTTTTTCTATTGGTTTAGGCCGACAATGTAGTGTGTATATTCTGTAAAAACCAAGAGTGAAACGACTCCTTCTCGTAAAAAGTTCAAAGAGACAATGCTTTATCGATGAATAAACCTTGAGATAGAGGGTCGAAAAAGCGCTTTTCCAAGTTCAGTAGCGCCCGTTTGATTTCGATACCGCCGGCATATCCGACCAATGCTCCATCAGAGCCGATCACACGATGGCAGGGCGTGACGATCGAGATCGGGTTGCGATTGTTGGCCATGCCGACAGCGCGAAAGCCCTTCGGACTGTCGACCTCGGTGGCCAGTTGCTTGTAGGACCATGTCCGGCCGTAGGGAATTCGGCGGAGGGCGGCCCAAACACGAAGTTGGAAGGGCGTGCCGCGTTCGTCGAGGGTGAGGTCGAAGTGGCGACGGCGGCCGGCGAAGTATTCTGTGAGTTGCACGGCGGCTTGCTGCAACAACGGTGTTTTCTGCGCTACCGTGTCGGGCGGGATGTGGAGCGTGTCCCCTGTGATGAAATCAATCATGGAAATGCCGTTCCCACTATCGACGATGAGCAGGGGAGCAAGGGATGTGGGATGGATGAGGTAATGGTTCATATCGAATGGTGTTTATAGTCAATCGGAAATGGTTTACGAATTTCCCTCGGTGTGGGGAAGGTGTTTCCCCATTTATTCGCAAACCAATTTTGTTCGACTCTAAATGAGATTGATGTCGCAGAGAAAAGAGAGGTTCAGGGGAAGCGGAGAAGGAAGGTGGTCAGGCGGCCGTCGGGGGCGGGGGGCTTGAGGGAGATGGAGCCGCCGGAAAGGCGCATGATCTGGCGCGCTATGGAGAGGCCAATGCCGGATCCACCCTGTTTGGTGGTGAAGAAAGGCGTGAAGATGTGTTCGGCCACGTCAGGGGGGATGGGTACACCATTGTCGGAGATCTCGATCTCGACGGTCTCGTCCGAGTGACACAAGGCGGCGATACGGATACGGCCGTCGGGATGATCGGGACCAATGGCCTGCACAGCGTTCTTGAGGAGGTTAAGGACAACCTGCCCGATCAGGTTTTCGTCAGCATAGAGGATGAGGTCGTCGGGGCGGATGTCGATTTCTGTGGTGATGAGTGGGCGGTCGTCGGAGGCGACAGGAAGGGCGAGCCGCAGCATGCGCTCGACGAAGCGACCGACGTAGAAGAGTGTCGGTTGGGGGGTGGGGATGCGGGTCAGGCGGCGATAGGATTCAACGAAGGCCATGAGCCCTTTGCCGGTCTCGCTGATGGTCTCAAGGCCGGAGCGGAGCTCAGCGTCGGTCGAGCCGAAGCGTTCGCGGAGGGTGTCGCTGACGGAGGTAATGGGCGTGACGGCATTCATGATCTCATGCGTGAGAATGCGCGTGAGGCGCACCCAGGTCTCCACTTCGGTGTCCTCCATCTCGCCCCGAATGTCGTTGATGGCGGCCAGGAGAGCGTGGTGGCCGCGCAGGACAGTCTCGGATACGCGGATGGAGAGGCGGATGTTTCCGCGCTCGTTGCTGAAAGAGATGTCGTAATGTTCGCCGGCGTGGAGGTTAGCAAAGCAATCGGTCAAGCGCTGATCAATGCGTTCGAGCTGCCGAACGTGGGTGAAGAGGGGCAGGCCAAGCAATCGGAGGGCCTCGTCGTTGCGTTGGAGGACGAAGCCCTTGGAGTCGATGACAACGATACCCGTGCCGGCAGCGCGCAGGATGGCTTCGTAGTATCGTTCGCGCTCCACGGCGTCGGCTTTGGCTTGGAGGAGGATGCCAAGCATGCGGTTGAGGGCCTCGTTGAGGATGGTTTCGTCCGGGGTCTGGCGGCGGGTGGCGAAATGGAAGGCGAGGTCGTCGTTGTCGACGGCGTCGAACATGAAGGCCACCTTGCGGAGGTTATGCCTGTAGAGTGCATGAGCTTGTATGGCGGCAATGAGGCTCGCTATGGCTCCAAATGCGCCAAAGAACCATTGCCGGTCAACGAGCAGCACGCCGGTGGCGGCTGTGACGACCATGAGGACAGCGAGGCGGAAGGTGAGACTATCGGATAAGCGTCGATTCATATTATATATAATGGTATAGAGAACACAAAAGTAGCGCAGGAGGGTAACCCTCATTAAGGGAATGAAGGCTTGATGCACTGCTGCTTGTTTCTCAGACCGGGGGAGGGGCGATATTTGGTGCCTGATTTACGTATACAAAAACATCATTCCAATGAAACACCACCTCATTTTACTCCTCACTTGGTTGGGGCTGTCCGCAACAACTGCCCAGGCGCAAAATGTCTTCACCGGCTACGTGACCGATGCCGCCGGCAAACCCCTCGAATTTGCCACAGCCACACTCTACACGGCCGACTCCGTGCTCCGCGGCGGGAGCGTCACGGACGCCACGGGCCTCTTCCGATTCAGCGGCGTCAGCGCCGGGCACTACACACTCGAAGTCCGTTTAATCGGCTTTCAAACGGTGCATAAACAGGTCGACGTCGGCCCCTCGCACACCGACGCTGGCGTGATCACCCTCGCCGAAACGGGCGTCGGGCTGAGCGAGGTGACGGTGACGGCCGCCGCACCGCCCGTCTTGCAGAAGTCTGACCGCTTGGTGGTCCGCCCCGAGGTCTACATGCTGACTGCCGGAAAGAACGCGGCCGATGTCGTGCGACAGTTGCCGGGTGTCATCACCGAGTCAACCGGCGGATTCTCCGTCGTGGGCAAGCCGGCCGTGGTCTACATCAACGGTAAGCCGGCCGACCTGACAGGGGCAAGCGTTGACCAGCTCCTCAAGACCTTGCAGGCGGAACGCATCGAGCGCGTGGAGCTCATCACCAATCCGCCGGCGCGCTACGAAGCCGCCCACTCCGGGGCCATCATCGACATCCGCCTGCGCCGCGACGAGTCGATGGGGTACAACGGAACGGCCTCCGCAAACTACTACCTCAAGACGACCGGCCCCGCCTTTGAGCCTAACCTCAGCGCCAACTACCGCGCCGGCCGATGGAACGTCTACGGCAGTTACGGCGGCAACATGGGTCGCTATGAGCA
>CAUPYF010000016.1:0-16843 GCA_963515435.1 uncultured Tannerella sp.
CGGACAAGCACCTTGCGCAGTAGCGGACAAGCACCTTGCGCAGTAGCGGACAAGCACCTTGCGCAGTAGCGGACAAGCGCTTTGCGCAGTAGTGCACAAGCACCTTGTAAGGGATACAGCCATTTGCGAACCATTTCTACTTGACTATAAATAAGAGAAAACAGGGATGAACAGTGAGAGAATGAATGACGAACGATACATGGCGCGCTGCCTGAGGCTGGCGCGTATGGCGGCGGGGCGAACGGCGCCGAACCCAATGGTAGGCGCCGTCGTGGTGCACGAGGGGCAGATCATCGGCGAGGGTTATCACCGCGAATACGGCGGGCCACACGCCGAGGTGAACGCCATCGCCTCCGTGCGCGACGTATCGCTGTTGCCCGCCTCCACGCTTTATGTCAGCCTCGAGCCCTGTTCGCACCGTGGCAAGACGCCGCCCTGCGCCGAACTGATCCTCCGCATGGGCATACGGCGCGTGGTTGTGGCTTGCGCCGATCCCTTTCCCGCTGTTTCGGGGCGGGGCCTCCGGCTGTTGCGCAAAGCTGGCGTGGAGGTCATTACAGGTGTGTTAGAGACCGAGGCGCAGCGACTAAACCGCTTCTTTATGACGGCGCAGACAGCACATCGGCCATACGTGATCCTGAAGTGGGCTGAAAGCGCTGACGGATTCATAGACCGACCGCGGAGCAGTGTCGCAGAGCCGCCCGTGCACCTCTCCGACGCCATCACCCTACGCGCTGCGCACCGCTTGCGGGCTGAGGTGGCGGCCGTCATGGTAGGCACGGACACGGCGGTGCTCGACAACCCCTCGCTGACGGTGCGCCACTGGGCGGGATCGAACCCCACGCGCATCCTCCTCGATCGTCACGGCCGCACGCCCTCCTCCGCCCACCTCTTTGACGGCACCGTGCCGACGCTCGTCTTCACCACCCGTGAGGACGCCCCCGACGGTGCCGAACGGATCGCCCTCAACACATCGCGCCCCACCGTCCCACAGATTCTGCACGCACTCCACGAGCGACACATCGATTCGCTATTAGTAGAAGGCGGCGCCATACTGCATAACCTCTTTATCGACGAAGGCCTGTGGGACGAAGCGCGCATAGAGACTACCTCGCTACGTCTCGGGCAAGGTGTGCGAGCGGCCGACCTCCGTAGCCGTCGCGACGTCATCTGGGAGCGCGACCTCTACGCCGGCCCTGATCGGCGGCTCTCCGTCTATCTGCATCGCGGCAGGCCCTCGGTTCGCTGAACGAGACCTTTGCAAAAACGAGCCTGTATAGGGAATCGGGGCACCTCGAATTATCGTGGGAGCCATTTCTGTTTGGGCATAACGGTGGCGCAAGTTTCGCTCGTGTTCTCTAAGTAGAGATCGCGAAGCATTTTTCTCCTAAAGCCTTTACTTCGCATCCGGTTTTTAGAGATGTATAACCCACATAATAACAATCAAAAAAACACATCCACACATGAAAAAGAACTTTGTATTAGACACGAACGTCATCCTGCACGACTACAGTTGCATCGAGCACTTTCAGGACAATGACATTTACCTCCCCATCGCCGTGCTCGAGGAGCTGGACCGATTCAAGAAGGGAAGCGACCAACTGAATTATAACGCACGCGCCTTCGTGCGCCGGCTCGATGAACTCACCTCAAACGACCTGAACTTCCGCGGCGCGTCGTTAGGCGAAGGGCGCGGCATGCTCTACGTTGTCGTCGGCGACCACTACCATGCACGCGTTTCCGCCTCCTTTCCCGAGCGCATCCCCGACCACCGCATCCTCTCCTGCGCCTGCACCGTAGCCGAGCGACACCCGGAGATGCTCACCTGCCTCGTGACCAAAGACATCAACATGCGCATGAAGGCTCGCGCGCTCGGAATCCCGGTCGAGGACTACATCACGGACAAGGTGATGGACGTCGGACCGTTTAGCGGTGCCGAAGAAGCCTACGAGGGGATCGACGCCGAACTGATCGACCGCATCTACGCCTCGCCCGAGGGCATCGACGCCGAGCTGATCGACCTGCCTACGCGCCCCGTGCCTAACGCCTGCTTCATCCTGCGGAGCCATCGCAGCTCCGTCCCCGTGCGCTACAACCCCTTCACCGAACGGATCCAAAAGGTGGACAAGGGCACGGCCACGGGCTACGGCATCCGCCCGCGCAACGTGGAGCAGAGCTTCGCCTTCGACGTGCTGAACGATCCCGAGGTGAAACTCGTCGGCATCACTGGCCGCGCCGGCACCGGAAAGACGCTCTTAGCCCTGGCGGCCGCACTCCGACAGATGGACGACTACAAGCAAATCCTCTTGGCACGCCCCATCGTCGCTCTGGCTAACAAAGACATCGGCTATCTGCCCGGTTCGGGCAAAGAAAAAGTGGCGCCATACATGCAGCCGCTCTTTGACAACCTCAACGTCATCCGCGCCCAATTCTCCCCCACATCGAAGGAACTCCGACGGCTCGACGAGCTACAGAAGAGCGACCGCTTAGTCATCGAGGCCTTAGCCTTCATCCGCGGACGCAGTCTCTCGGAGACCTTCTGCATCGTCGACGAGGCGCAAAACCTGACTCCGCACGAGATCAAAACCATCATCACGCGCACCGGTGAGGGTACCAAAATGGTCTTCACTGGCGACATTGAGCAGATCGACTCGCCCTACTTAGACGCCCAGAGCAACGGTTTGGCCTACATGATCGACAAGATGCGCGGCGAGCGAATTTTCGCACACGTCAACTTAGTGAAAGGCGAACGCAGCGCCCTCGCCGAACTGGCCTCTGAACGCCTCTGATGAATCCCGAGACACCCTCTCACGCCCCGCAAGCGGACAACACCGCGCGTGAACGCGCCCTGATCGGCATCACCGCGGCCGGAGCGGCGGCCAACCTCCTGCTGCTTCTCTTCAAATTCGCTGCGGGCGTGGGCGGACACAGCGGCGCCATGATGGCCGACGCCGTCCATTCGCTCTCCGACTTCGCCACAGACCTCATCGTCTTTCTCTGCCTCCGCCTCTCCGCCCGCCCTTGGGATGCGGATCACGACTACGGCCACGGCAAGTATGAGACGCTCGCCACGTCCGTCATCGGCCTCGTCCTGCTCTTTGTCGGCATCGGCATCTTTTGGGAAGGGGCAGCCAAGATCCACGCCTTCCTCTTCCTCCGTCAGCCCCTTCCCGCCCCCGGCCGCATCGCCCTCGTGGCTGCGCTCGTCTCGATCGCTGTCAAAGAGATACTCTATCGCATCACGTTGGCAGCCGGCCGGCGGCGCAATAGCCCCACCCTCATGGCCAACGCCTGGCACCATCGCTCGGACGCCCTCTCCTCCGTCGGCACGGCGGTGGGCATCGGCGGCGCCATCTTCCTCGGGGCTGGATGGACGGTGCTCGACCCCGTGGCGGCCGTCGTCGTGAGCTTCCTCATTGTCAAAATGGCCATCAAGCTAACCGTCCCCGCCGTCAACGACCTGCTGGAAAAGTCGCTCCCCGACGAGATCGAGCGCGACATCCTCGCCACCATCGAGGAGGAAGATGGCGTCAGCAACCCGCACCACTTACAGACGCGCCGCATCGGCAATGATTACGCCATCGACGTGCACATCCGTGTGGATGGCCGCATGACCGTGGCCGAAGCGCACGAGATCATGTGCCTCGTAGAGCGTCGGCTGCGCCGGAAGTATGGCCCCGGCACACAGATCACCCTCCACGCCGAGCCGGTGAAGTGAGGGTCAATGATGGATCGTTAATCGATAAGTATCAGTGGTCGGCCGGACGCATGCGGGGCATGTATCCGGCATTTTAGCAAGTACCCGTGAAAGGGCGTATCGCATACGCGCCCCGCAATGAGGGGCAGTTACACATCCAATCATCCCCAGCAGGGGAAACAGGCAGCCTTATTCTGTGTATAAAATCACCTTAGGATTTGATCAATCCACTTGGTTTGGCCAAAATCGGAGCTGGTTTTTATTCCGATTCCCGGGGAAACTGATTACTCCACAACCACCTCACTATCGGTGACGATGGCCGTCATGCGGCGGTCGTGGGTGTCGACGGGGATGCGGTCGAAAAGCTGGAAGGCGAAGGCAAGCCCGATGCAGGGCAGGGTGAGGTCGGAGAGCAGGCGGTCGTAGTATCCTCGGCCGCGGCCGAGGCGGTTCAGCTGGCGATCGAAGGCGATGCCGGGCACGATGATCAGGTCGGGCTTAGGGATGGTGGCTGTGGCGTCGCCGGCAGCTGGCTCCCAGATGTCGTAGGCGCCTTTGTGCAGGCTCTCGGGGCCGGCGTAAGGACGGAGGATGAGGTCGTCGCCCTGAACGATGGGCAGGAGGAGTTGCTTGCGGCCGTACCAACGTGTGAGGAAGTCAGCCGTCTGCACCTCGCCGGGCAGGGCATGGTAGAGGGCTACGCACGCAGCAGCTTGAAACAGTGCGGTGGATTCTAAGCGGCGGAGGGCCTCGGCGGAGCGCTCCGCAAGTGCCTCTGGGCTATGAGCGCGCTTGAGTGCTGCCACCTGTTTGCGCAGCTCCTGTTTCCGTTCATTGATGGTCATTTTGTGTATCTGCTTTTGGCGGTGAGGGGAAATTTGAAGCGCCCGATGGTGCGGATGCGGGAGACGAGCTTTTGCTGCCAGGTGTTGCTCTCTAACTCGCGGACGGCACGCTGCAGGGTGGCGTCGTCGCGCTGGTAGACGGGGTAGAAGCCTTCGTAGTCGAAGAAATGGCGGACGATGAAGGCCTCGATGGCGGTCTCGATGAGCGGGCGGGAGACTTCGATGAGCGTGGGGCGGCGGCGAACGCCGTTCTCCTCGGCATAGTCGACGAAGCGGCTGAGCAGCGACTGCTGACGGAGGTAACCGAGCAACTCAGGATAGGACCGGAAGGTGGAGAGCTGGCGGTAGTTGCGATCGGAGTAGTCGAGGGTGAAGTCGTAGAGGATGCCGTCGGACATGATCTGGTTGTAGTAGGAAGTGATGCGCTGTGTGTCGCGTGGGATGAAGATGTCGGGCATGATGCCCCCGCCACCGTAGACGGTACGTCCGCTGCGGGTCTTGTAGGCCGCAGATTCGTCGAAGGTGATGCTGTCAGCCGTGTCGAACTCGCCGTGCATGTAGCGTTTGTAGAGGTCTTGCTCGTATTCGTCGGTTTTGCCCAGCTCGTAGGTCTTCTGGATGCAGCGTCCGGAGGGAGTGTAGTAGCGGGCGATGGTCAGGCGTAGCTCGGAGCCGTCAGAGAGGGGGATGGGCATCTGCACGAGGCCTTTGCCGTAAGATCGGCGACCGATGATGAGGCCGCGATCGTTGTCCTGAATGGCGCCGGCAAAGATCTCGCTGGCCGATCCGGACATCTCGTCGGTGAGCACAACCAAGGGGGCGTCTTGACACGTGCCACGGCCGTCGGCGAAGAACTCCTGGCGGGGGTAGGCCTTGCCCTGCACGTAGACGATCATCTGCCCGCCGGGAATGAACTCGTTGATCATGTTCACGGCTGCATCCATCAGTCCGCCGGCGTTGTCGCGCAGGTCGACGATAAACTTCGTGCAGCCCTCCTTCTTCTCCTTGGCAATGGCGGTGATAAACTCGTTGTAGGTGGTGCGGGTGAAGCTACGGACTTTGATGTAGCCTATGTCGCGTCCGATCTTGTAAGCAGCGTCGACGGAGCGGTTCGGGACGTCGCCGCGGGTGACGACGAAGTCTACCAGCTTCCGGGCATGGTTGCGCTGCACGCCGAGCTTCACCTTCGTTCCCTTCTTGCCGCGGAGGGTGCGCATGATACGAGTCTGCCCAAAGTCCTTGCCGGCGAAGACGGTGTCGTCAATGGCGATGATGCGGTCGAAGGGGCGGAGGCCGGCCTTCTCCGCGGGCCCGCCGGCGATGATGCCGGTGATGAGGATCGTGTCGCTTTGCAGGCTGAAGGAGACACCGATGCCGCCGAAGGATCCCTCCAGGTCATCGTTGACAGCCTCTACGCTCTCGGCGGGGATGAGGACAGAGTGCGGATCGAGCTCGCTGATGAGGCTCTCAGCCGTGCGGTTGATGAGGTCGCTCATGTTGACGGTGTCCACGTACTGCGTGTCGATGATGTCGAGGATCGCATTGATTTTGTTTTTTCCCGCATTGATGCCGCGGATACGGGGCGACCGCGAATAGAGGAAGATGCCGAGCCACATGCCTAAACAGAGGCTCACGACGACGGCGACAACTCCCCACAAGACGTACTTACGCTGATTATTCATGATTTTCTTCGTTGATTCTGATGTAATCGACCGCAATGCCTGCGCGGCGAAGCAGGCGGATGCCCTCGTCGGTGTGGTACTCGTCGGAATAGACCACGCGCACGATGCCGGCTTGGATGATGAGCTTGGCGCACTCGATGCAGGGCGAGGCAGTGATATAGATGGTGGATCCGCGGCTGTTGTTCGACGAGGCGGCCACCTTGGTGATGGCGTTGGCTTCGGCGTGGAGCACGTAGGGTTTGGTGACGCCGTTGTCATCTTCGCAGACGTTCTCAAAGCCTGACGGCGTGCCGTTGTATCCGTCGGAGATAATCATGTGATCCTTGACAAGCAGCGCGCCTACGCGGCGGCGCTTACAATAGGAATTCTCAGCCCAGACGGAAGCCATACGCAGGTAGCGCTTGTCCGTCTCGTATTGTTTCCTTTCCTTATTCGTCATCTGTGTCTACATTATATGTCTTTCGGCTCCGGTGCGATCCTGTCCCGGAAGGGGTGCGCAAAAGTAGGCTTTCCGTGCGCCATTAGTAGCTATGTTTATTTGAACCTTATTGATAATTGCCCCTTATCTGCTTATGTGCGAAGGGCGACGGAGGGTTTGCCCCCATCCTATCAGGATCCCGACCGCGGCAAAGCAGATCCAGTCCATCCCCACGGCATGCAGCGGCACGTGTGCGTCGTAAAACCGACCCACCGCACCGAGCGGCACAGAAGCCGCCTCTAACCCCGAGACAAGCGCTGCAACGAATGTCAAGCCGACGGCCCACGCATACACACATCGCCGCCCCCCGAAGCACCGGTCGAAGAAGGTCAGCGCAATCAGCACGATCGATAGCGGATAGAGGAACATCAGCACGGGTACTGCCGCCGAGATAATCGTCTTCAACCCAAACGTCCCCACCGCAAACGAGACGATGACGAACGCCGCGGCGTAACCCTTATACGACAGCCCCCCGAAGCGTGTGCTGAAATAGTGCGCACACGACGTCACCAACCCAATGCTTGTCGTCAGGCAGGCCAGCAGCACGATGAGCGCTAAAATCACCGCCCCCGGCTCGCCGAACAGCAGTCGCGCAGACCCGGCCAAGACGGGTGCGCCCGTGTCGAGTATCCCGAGCTGCTCTACGCTGGCCGCCCCTAATCCGGCTATGAAGACGTAGACTACGCCTAAGCAACCGATGGCGATCATTCCGGCCCGCATCGTGGCGTTCATCACCTCATGACGCGTCGTGGCCCCGTGCTGCGTCACGAACTCGATCACGAGGATGCCGAACACGAACGATGCCAGCGCGTCGAGCGTGTTGTATCCGTCGATGAAACCCTGTAGGAAGGCGACGGACGGCGTAGCGTAAGCCGCCGTCGGTGTGCTGTGACTGCCAGGCGGCGTGATCAGCGATTTGACGATCAAGAGGACAATCACCGTCAAGAGGATGGGCGTCAACACGCCTCCGATCCGCCCGACTAACTTCTTGGGATTGATGGACAGCCAAAGTGTGATGAGGAAAAAGATGGCGAGGAAGATCATCTGCGCCCCATCCGGCATGCCCTCTGGAAGGAAGGGGCGCACGGCAATCTCATACGACACCGTTCCCGTGCGTGGGATGGCGAATGCAGGGCCGATGGAGAGGTAGAGCACGAGTGTGAAGAGTGTACCAAAGACGGGGTGGACGCGCCCGGCCAATTCCTGCACATTGCGGCAACCTGAATAGCCCATCGCCAGTACACCCGCCAGTGGCAACCCGACACCCGTCATTACGAAGCCCGCCACGGCCCACCACACGTTTGTGCCTGCGCGCTGGCCTAAGGCCGCAGGAAAAATCAGGTTGCCCGCTCCGAAGAACAAGGCAAACAACATCAATCCGATGGCGATCAGCGATCGCCCTGTCAGTTTCGTTTGATCCGGCATAAGATTTAATCATAGAAGGTTAGGGATTGCAAGGGCAAAGATAGGCGGCAGGCCCAATCCTTGCCGGATTTATACCTAAAGAGAAATGGATTGCGAATCATTGGAAATGTACCGGGGAGGCTTGAAGGGCCGCACTGCGATACGTTCCATCTTCGTAATCTATTTCTGTTTGGGTTTTACACAAAGACGGCTTAGGGATAGCTACTTTTCCCCGGCGCACGCTATGAACGCTCGAAAGTGACTCTCATTTTCCCCAGCGCACGCCATGCGCGCCAAAAAATGGCCCTCGTTTTCCCGGCGCACGCCATGCGCGCCCAAAATGACCCTCTATTTCATACATCATACAATCAATACACATTAAATTTTAATTCCATTCGGTATAAATCGAGAAACACGACAAGTTTACCGCCCCTCCCGCGTTGCACCCTGCACAACCCGCCGAGGAAGGCGGTTCGTAGCGCATGCACCGGCTCGAACTCGCCGCGGAGGTTAACCCGCAGCGCGTGCACTGCTGCAGATGCGCCGCTATGCGAAACCATAAAAAGAAAGCAGGGAAGAAAGCCTCATGGGCTCTCCCCTGCTCGGAATTGCACGGCGGATCAGTGAAAAAGAGTATCCGCCGCAAAGGATTTAAGTGTAATCGTTCCTCTCTGTTATTTCTTCAGGCTCTTCAACTTCGACGAAGGCAGGTAGATCTGGAAGCCCATGTTGAGCGAAAGGCCGTTAACGGATCCGGAACCGAACTGTCCATAGTAGAGTGCCAGCGCTTCGAGTGCGATGTGCTCGTTGAGGAAGTAGGCGTAGCCGGGACCAATGTTGACATTGAAGCCCACATCAGCACCCTTCACGCCCGAAAAGCCGGCAGCTGCTTCGGCGAACCAGCGACCTTCCTTCAGGCCGGTCTTAAACACCTTCGGGCCGAAGTAGTAACGGCCGAAGGCATCGAGACCATAGTTATATGTGCTCGAGCCGTGACGCTGGCCTGTAAATCCGGCTTTCAGCTTGGCACCGATAGCAACATTGTCCTGAATGAAATAGCCTACACGCGGAGTTAAGCTGATCGAGAAGTTGCTGCCACTTCCCAAACCGAACTCAATGTCGCCCACGTTTCCACCTACCATCACGCTGCCCTTCTGAAGCTGCGCATTCACAGCTCCGAGGGAGCACACTGCGATCATGATCGCACTCATCAAAAATTTCTTCATTTCTCTATTGTTTAGTTTTTCTCTCCTACTCTCTTGTATGGCTTTTCGGATTCCGCCGCCGCAAAAGTAGGCCAATTTCTCAGGCAGGAACGCTTTCGCCGTGCGTAACTGTATGAAGAGCGGGTGGCGGGACTATAGATCGATCGCGCCTTTGCCCTGGCGGAGGATGGCGAAGGGCTGGGCGGTGCAGTCGACGATGGTAGAGCCTTCGGTGTGGCCGATGCCGCCGTCGATGACGATGTCGACGCGGCCGTCGAACTTTTCGTGGATCAGCTCGGGGTCGGTGAGGTACTCCGGTTCCTCATCGTCGCTGGCGGGATCGCGTACGGACATGGTGAGCATCGGGTTGCCCAAGGCACTGACGAGGGTGCGTGCGATGACGTTGTCGGGGATGCGGACACCGACCTCGCGCCGGCTCTTGTAGAGCTTGGGCAGGTCGGCGCCAGCGGGGAGGATGAAGGTGAAGGCGCCGGGCAGGTGGCGCTTCATAAGCTTGAAGGCGGCGTTGTCGATGCGGGTGTAAGCGCCTGCCTCGGATAGGTCATGGCAGATGATGGAGAGCTTGCTCTTCTGCGGATCGACGCCTTTGATGCGGCAGATGCGCTCCACGGCACGGATGTTGAGCGCGTCGCAGCCGATGGCATAGAGCGTGTCAGTGGGGTAAATCACGAGCCCACCGTCGCGGAGAGTGGCGGCGGCACGGTCCATCTCCCTCTGATTCGGGTTATCTGAGTAAATCTTCACAAGCATGAGATATAGATGTTTGATCGGGTGGCAAAAGTAGGCTCTGGAAGCCACTTTGAGGCGTACTGAAAGCACTTTTTCCGTAGGGCTTTTTTTCTACTTTTGCGCCTGCTTCAGCCGTAGGTAGGCGATAATTAATTAGATGTGTCAAGGATTGAAATGAGGAAATACGCATTGGTGACGGGAGGTTCACGAGGCATCGGACAGGCCGTTTGCATGGAGCTGGCGGCCGCGGGATATGCGGTACTGATCAACTGTCAGTCGAACGTCGAGGCAGCCGAGGGCGTAAAGGCCGAGATCGAGGCAGCAGGCGGACGGGCCGAAGTAATCCCCTTCAATGTGGCCGATGCCGCGGCCGTCGATGCCGCGATTGAGCACTGGGAGACCAGCCATCCGGACGCCGCGATCGAGGTCTTGGTCAACAATGCCGGCATTCGCCGCGATGCAATAATGATCTTTATGCAAGACGCCGCTTGGCACGACGTGATAGATACGTCTGTTGACGGCTTTTTTTATGTCACACGCCGCGTGCTGAAGGGGATGCTCATGCGCCGTCGCGGACGCATTATTAATATGGTCTCCCTGTCAGGGCTGAAGGGTATGCCGGGCCAGACGAATTATTCGGCGGCAAAGGCGGCCGTGATCGGAGCCACCCGGGCACTGGCTCAGGAGGTGGCCCGTCGGAATGTGACGGTGAACGCCGTGGCCCCGGGCTTCATCGCTACGGACATGACGAAGGATTTAGACGAAGCGTCACTGAAGCAGACGATCCCCGCGGGGCGTTTCGGACGGCCGGAGGAGGTGGCTGCGTTGGTCACTTTCTTGGCCTCGGAACGGGCGACGTATATCACGGGGCAAGTGATCTCAATCAATGGCGGATTGTTGTGAGGCTTTTGATAGCGACTCATCTTCAACGTCCCATGATGTATCCAATGCCATCCCGTCTCGCGTTCGGGAGACGTATATATAAGGTAGAGAAAGACTACAAGAAACAATCGCAGTACATAAGATTAACAATGGAAAAAAGAGAGATAGAAGAAAAGGTGAATGACTTCTTTGTGGAGGAGATGGAAATCGAGACGGATAAGATCGCGCCCGACGCGCTACTGAAGGAAGATCTGGGATTAGACAGCTTAGACTTCGTGGACATCGTCGTGATCGTTGAGCGGACGTTCGGATTCAAGATCAAGCCGGAGGAAATGGCCAATGTGAAGACGGTGAAGAACTTCTACGATTATATAGAATCGAAACTGAAAGGCTGAAACAAACGAGGAGAAGTATACGCACGGCACGATGGTGAAGAAAAGCGAAGAATGGGACGGTGTGACGGGTGGGACGACGCTCGGACAAAAGGCCATGAAGGTGGTGCTGTCTATCTTCGACGTCCGCATCGGCTACGCCATTATGGGCCTCGTCGTCCCCTTCTACATGCTCTTCCATCACAAGGGGTACGTGGCCATCTACCGCTACTTCCGCCGTCGCCACGGTTATTCGCCCACGAAATCCTTCCTCAAAACTTACCGCAATCACTTCCTCTTCGGGCAGGCCATGATAGACCGCTTCGCCGTCTATGCCGGACGCGGCCGCTTCAGCGTCGATAACCCGGACAACCCGCTTTTCCTCTCCATGCTTGACACACCCTCGGGGTGCATCGTGGCGAGTGCCCACGTAGGCAACCCGGAGTTGAGCGGCTACCTACTGAGCCAACACAAAAAACGTATCAATTGCCTCATCTACGGTGGAGAGGCGAAGGAGGTGCAGAAGAACCGCATCAAAATACTGGAGCGAAACAACATCCGCGCCATCCCCGTCGCCGACGATCTCTCACACATTTTCCTCATCAATGAGGCTCTGACCAACGGGGAAATGGTCAGCATGCCCTGCGACCGCACATTAGGCAGCAGCAAGAGTGTGGAGTGCAACTTCTTGAGTGGCCAGGCCGACTTCCCCATCGGGGCTTTCGCGCTGGCACAGCAATTCGAGTCTCCCGTGCTGGCTATGTTCGTATTGAAGATCTCCACGTCGCTTTATCGCATCCATGTCCGGCGCATTCCTTCGCCCACGGATGGCACCAAGCGCGAACGCATCGAGGCCATGACCCGCGCCTATGCCCGCGAGTTGGAAAGCATCGTGCGGCGTTACCCCGAGCAATGGTTTAACTTTTATACGTTCTGGAAAGATGAAAATGTCTCCCGCCCTTGAGCGGACTTTTACGAAAGATCGGATGAACATCCTCGAAGCACAACGGCGTGCGCACGAGATAGCCTTCGCCCCCATCACCTTTCAGGTGGCGCGCCTCATGCGCAAGTTTGGCCTCTTTGAACTACTGAATGAGGATCGCCGCGGGCTGACCTTCGACGAGCTCATCGAGCGCGCCCCGAAGCTCTCGAGTTACGCTGTGCAGGTACTCCTCGAGTCAGCCCTCACGGCCGAGATGGTATGCTGCACCGACGACCGCTTCGTGCTCTCCAAGTTGGGTTGGCTCCTACTCTCCGACCCGCTCATCGCCGTCAACATCGACTTCAATCATGACGTGAACTACCTCGGCATGCACCGCATGGAGCAGGCGTTGCTCGACGGTCGGCCCGAAGGCCTGCGCGCTTTCGGCAACTGGAAGACCATTTACGAAGGCCTCTCCGAACTGCCCGACCCGGCGCGCGAGAGTTGGTTCCGCTTCGATCATTTCTACTCCGATCACTCCTTCGACGAGGCGTTGGAGATCGTTTTCGCCCGTCGGCCGAAGCGCTTGTTTGACGTCGGCGGAAACACGGGCCGGTGGGCTGCGCGCTGTGTGGACTACGATCCGGACGTGCACGTGACGATCATGGATCTGCCGCAGCAACTCAATATGGTTCGCCGGCAGATGGCTGATCGCCCGGGCTTCGACCGCATCGACGGTTACGCCATCGACCTGCTCGACGCCTCTGCCCCTTTCCCGCCTGACGCGGATGCGATTTGGATGAGCCAGTTCTTAGATTGCTTCTCCGAGGAGGAGATTACGAGTATCGTGCAGCGTGCAGCCGAAGCTATGACGGATGATACGCGCCTCTTTGTCATGGAGACGCTTTGGGATCGGCAGGCGAACGACGTAGCTGCCTTTTGCCTCACCCAGATCAGCCTCTACTTCTCCGTCATGGCCAACGGCAACAGCAAGATGTATCACTCCGACGACCTCATCCGCTGCATCACGGCGGGCGGCTTAGAGGTGGAGATGATACACGACGAACTGAAGGGCGGCCACTCCATCTTAGTCTGCAAGAAGCCTGGTGCGCGGCCATGATCCAATCCTTCGACATCCTTGACCTGCTGCCACAGCGTCCTCCCTTTGTCATGGTCGATAGGCTGATCTATTACGACCCGGTCGTAGCCCGGGCGGAATTCACTCTGCGCCCAGACAATCTCTTCTATATGCCCGACGGACGCATCGAGGAGGCCGTGTTAGTGGAGATCATTGCGCAGACATGCGCCGCACGGATGGGCTATCGCGAAAAGACCGAACCGCAACGCGACGGCGTCGTTAAGATCGGCTTCATCGGCATGATCAAACCGCTGCACATCCTCCGTGCACCCCGCGTCGGCGAAACGCTCACGACCACCATTGAGGTGAAGGAGGACATCTTCTCTACTACACTCGTGGAGACGCACATCGAGACATCCGACGAAACAATCGCCACGTGCAGCATGAAGATCTACCTGACCGACCGCGTGCCGACTTCTAATTGACCTCCCCCATCTTCTTCTAACTACTTACTACTCCCCCTAACTACCCCCTTTGGCTCCCCTCCTTCAGACCTCGAAAACCTTCGACATCCGCTTCAGTGAAGTCGACTCCATGCACATCGTTTGGCACGGCTCTTATGCCCTTTACTTCGAGGACGCCCGCGAAGAGTTCGGGCGCGTCTTCGGGCTGAGCTATCCGAACTACGTCGCCAACGGCTGCTACGCCCCACTCGTCGACCTGCAATTCAGTTACCGCCAACCCCTGCGTTACGGCGAACGTGCACGCACCCTCATCACCTACCGCAACACGCCCGCCGCCAAGGTCGTCTTCGACTACGAAGTGCACCGCCTCGACGACGCCGATACACTTGTGGCCACCGGTACCTCCACACAGGTCTTCCTCGACTTCAACTATCAACTGATCTGGACCAATCCCCCCTTTTACGAAGCATGGAAAATCTGTCACGGACAACTATGAACACCGTCTTCAAAGCCACAAACATCGTCTCCGCCCTCGGCTTCACCGCCGATGAGACCTTCCGCAACGTCCGCCAAGGACGCAACGGGCTGCGGCTCTACACCGACCTCTTTGACTTGCCCGATCCCTTCATGGCGTCACGCATCGACGACACGCGCTTGAACGACGCCTTCGCCCAACTGCTACCGCCCCGGCCGACCGATGGCGCCTACACCAAGTTTGAAAAGGCCGCCATCGTCTCCGCCGCCGATGCGATCCAACGGGCAGACATTGCCCCGACTGATCCCCGCGTACACTTTATCCTTTCGACCACGAAGGGTAACATCCACCTCCTCGACCCGCGTGAGGCCATCGGTCACACCCCCGAGCAGCTCTACCTCTGGCACACTGCCGACCGCATCGCACGCTTCTTCGGCAACACCGCTCCGACGCTCGTCGTCTCCAATGCCTGCATCTCCGGCGCCGCCGCGCTCATCGCCGCCCGCCGCGAACTGCTGGCCGACCGCTGCGATGCGGCTGTAATCATCGGTGCCGACATGCTTTCACGCTTCGTCGTCTCCGGTTTCCAGTCCTTCAAGGCGCTTTCCGCTGCTCCCTGCCGCCCCTTCGACGCGGAACGCACAGGCCTGAACCTCGGCGAGGCCACCGCCACCGTCATCCTCCGCCGTCGCTCTGCTGAAGACCTGCGTCCGTCCGACACACTCCTCACCGACGGCGCCATCCGCAACGACGCCAACCACATCTCCGGCCCCTCACGCACCGGAGAAGGTTGCTATCGAGCCCTCCGACACATCCTCCGCAACATCCCCTCCGACACCATCGACAGCGAGATCGCCTTCGTCAATGCCCACGGAACGGCCACGCCTTACAACGACGAGATGGAATCCATCGCCCTCACTCGCGCCGGCCTCAACCGCGTGCCCGTCAACAGCCTCAAAGGCTACTTGGGGCACACTCTCGGCGCTTCCGGCGTACTCGAAACCATCCTTGCCGTCCATGCCCTCCGCGACGGAATCGTCCTCCCCACCTCCGGCTTCCGCACGCTCGGCGTCACCCACCCGCTACGCATGGCCAACGCCCTTGCGCCCGTCACCGCCCGCCGTTGCGTGAAGATGCTCTCCGGCTTCGGCGGATGCAACGCCGCCCTCCTGCTCTCCCTCCACGCGCCCTCTCCTACCCTCTAATCTCTATTATCGTGTATATCCTTTCCTCCTGCCACATCCACGATCGCCGCGTAACGGTCGACGGCCACACGCGCTTCGAGGCATCTGACCGCCACGCGTCCGCTGCCGATTTCTTAGCCGAAGCCTTCCGTCAGACCGGCATCGATTATCGCAAGTTCTACAAGATGGATCCCTTAGCGCGCCTCGGATTTCTGGCGGCCGAGCTGCTACTCCCCCCGCCCATCGCCGATGAGCCCCTCAAGGAAGACTGGGGGCTCATCTGTTTCAACAGCGCCGCCTCGCTGGCCGCTGACCGCACCTACCAGCGCACCATCCCTCCCGGCGACGACTTCTTCCCTTCGCCTGCGGACTTTGTCTACACGCTCCCCAACATCGTCACCGGCGAGATCGCCATCCGACATAAAATACAGGGCGAGACGATGTTTTACATCCTCCCCGCCTTCCTCCCCACGGAAATCTGCCACATCGTCTGCGAAACCGTCTGCGATGCCGGGCTACACCATGCGCTGGTCGGCTGGGTAGACATCGATACTGCCTCCGACCGCCTCGACGCCCGCGTCATGCACTGCGTCGACCGTCCCAACGAGGGCAGCCCCGCCTTTACCCCGGACACCCTCAGTAAACTATTCCCCTAACTACTTATTTTAATAGACTACAATGGAAGAATTGATCTTAGAATTAAAGAACGAAATCATCAACGTGTTGAACCTCGAAGGCGTCAAGCCGGAAGACATCGGCACTGACGACGAACTCTTCGGCAGCGGCCTTGGCCTCGACTCGATCGACGCCCTCGAACTGATCGTGCTCTTAGAGAAGAACTACGGTATCAAGCTCAAAGATCCCGCACAGGGAAAGGAGATATTCCGCTCCGTCCGCACGATGGCGGAGTTTGTCCAGGCCAATCGCACGAAATAAGAGCCGGACACGCCGCCGATTACATGCCGAAAGCTCCCGTCGGCGGACGAATCTCCATCGATCCTCCCAGCGGGAGCTTTCTTTTTGCCTCCGATCCGCTGACCGTCGCCTGTTTTTCCTTTTCCGCTACCTCCGGAGATCGGAAATAGCTCTACGGGAGCTCTCCGTCGCAGATTGTTCATCATCTTTCATCTGAAAACAAAAAAAGCATACGTGTGTTTATAGCCAAACGGAAAAGGATTGCGAAAGGGAACGATAAAACAGCAACATCTCTGTGCCCGATATGGCATTCAAATTACCAGAACAAGAAATAGAGGAGCTACGCAGACTCCAGCGTAACGTTGCCGGACGTACAGACTATGCCCGGGTTACATGTGTATTGATGCTTGCCTTGGACTTTAGTCCTGATCTGGTTGCCCAAAGTTTGGGTATAGACGTCGCTACCGTCTATCGGTACAAGAATCTTTACC
>CAUPYF010000017.1:0-16668 GCA_963515435.1 uncultured Tannerella sp.
TACTGTACAAGGCGCTTGTACGCTACTGTACAAGGTGCTTGTACGCTACTGTACAAGATGCTTGTACGCTACTGTACAAGGTGCTTGTACGCTACTGTACAAGATGCTTGTACGCTACTGTACAAGGCGCTTGTGCAAATTGAATGCACGCACGACACCCGGCGGTACCCGGGTAATTTCTCCGCCCCCACACCAGGGGCTTCACCCCTGGCTATCATCCACCGGGCCTACAGCCCGGATCGATGATTGCGCCCTGTAGGGGCGCCGGACGATAGCCCAGGGCGAAACCCTGGGTAGGGCGAAACCCTGGGCAGGGCGAAACCCCGGGTTCCCGGGTTGATGGTATCCCCGCCCGGATTGATTGAACGATTAATGATGAATGATCATGCCACAATCCTTATCGATGTTGTACATCCACGCGGTGTTTCACATCAAATCCACGAGCGTCACCATCCGCGATCAAGACCAGCAAGCCCTATACGAATACATGGGCGGCATATTGAATCGTATCGGATGCCTGCCGGTGCGGATCAATGGTGTGGACGACCACGTGCACCTGCTTTGCCTCTTGTCAAGAACCGTCACCACGGCGAAGATGATGGAAGAGGTGAAACAGCGGAGCAGCTGTTGGATCAAGACCCGAGACCCCTGTTACTACCGCTATTTCGCTTGGCAAAACGGGTATGGTGCCTTTTCCGTCAGCCCCTCGCTTGTCGAGCGCGTACGGAAATACATCGATAATCAGGAGGAGCACCACCGTACCACGACCTTTCGTCAGGAGTACGTGACCATCCTCAACGAGCACGACGTGTCATTTGATGAAAAACATCTATGGACAGATTAAATGCACGTCGCACGCACCCCGGGGCGGTACCCGGGGGGGGGGGGGCGCCCCGCCCGGATTAAATCGGGTACCCGGATACACCCGGGGCGTACCCCGACCCCACACCAGGGGCTCCACCCCTGGCTATCATCCGGCGCCCCGACAGGGCGCAATCATTCGCCCGGGCTGTAGGCCCGGCGGACGATAGCCCAGGGCAGGCGGCAACCCTGGGCGTACGGGAATGGGCAGGGCGAAACCCCGGGCGCCCGGGTACATGCCCCACACACACGAATTGAATTGCACGCACGACACCCGGCGGTACCCGGGTAATCATTAACGAGCCGCCCCACCGGGCATTGTTCGTTTTTAGCTTTTAGTTTTTCGATTTTAATTGAACCCGCGGCCCAGGCCGCACAAAACCTTTACATGATGAAAACAAAATATCACCTATCAATCTTCCTCATCGCCCTATTCGCAGGGCTCATGGCCTTCGCAACTGACGTAGCGGCGAAATCCTACACCATCAGGGTCGGCGGTGTGCAGATCAACTCTGAAAACGCCGCGAACATCACCGGCCCGAACATCACCGGTAAAGTCTCGTTCGATGAAAGCACCCACACCCTGACCCTTAACAATGCCACCATTAACGGAGGCTCGGATCCTGCCATAGAATATTTTTCCCGCGGTGGTAGTGGAGAAATAATCCCTTCCGATGGCATCACCATTCAACTGCAAGGGAACAATACACTAAAAAGTGGAATAAACGCAGCAATAAGCGCTTTAGCATCCCTACGAATCACCGGGGGAGGAAGCCTGACTATCAAATCCGGATACATAGCCATTATGGTAGGTCATACCGATAAGAAAGATCTCAATCTGACGATAGACGGATGTACCCTCACGGCCAATCGATATATCTATGTAAAGGGAAGTCTACAGATCAATAACAGCAATGTCTATGTCATAGATTATAACGCCGGTGTCTACAATGTGGATGGGGACTTCACGCTTATGGGGTGCCAGATCGTGCACCCAGCAGGCGCCCAAATCAAGAGTGTGATGGGCGTTGGCGGAAGGAGCACTACCGTCGTGGATGCATCGGGCAATGTCTGCACAGAGGTCCGCATCAGCACCGGCAGCACAGAGCCCTCCGAACCCGAGCAGCCCGCCAAGTTCACCCTGAGCCCCGAGAAGTTGGAGTCCGGTGCAAGCAATAATCACAAAAGTGTGACCCTGAGCTGCAATGTGCCCTACCATATAACAAACATCAAGAGACCGGATTGGATAGGAATCAGCGGAAACAGCATCGCCTATGGGAAAAAGAAAGAGATGACCGTCATCTTCTTTTCCAACGAGACGGGCAAAGCGCGCACGGGGGAGGTCACCTTCACCGTCGAAACAAAGAACGGTAAAAAGCACACCGTCACCCTGCCCGTCACCCAACAGGGCGCGGAGGAGACGCCCGAACCCGAGCAGCCCGCCAACCTCACCCTCGAGCCCAAGGAGCTGACCGTAGAAGCAGACCGGAACTATCCCAAAGTGAAAATCAGCTGCGACGAGAAGTTTCTTTTCCAGGGAGTGTCTGGTCTGGATTGGGTATCACTCGGAGGTAACACTCCTGACTACGAGAAAAGCCACACGTTTTCGCTCATCGTCACAAAGAATACCGGCGCCGAACGCACCGGTACTGTCACAGTCAAAACCACCGCGGGCAATGTGGAGCTCAAGGTCACGCAGAAGGCCGCCAGCTCTACCCCCTCCGCCAAGCTCACCCTCGACCCCAACGCATTGACCATGAAGTACCACCGAAACGAAGCAGAGGTAACACTCGCCTGCAGCGACAAGGCGTTCTCCATCAACCAAGTCGTCATCGATCACCCGGATTGGCTGTCGGCCACCGGCGGCTCCGGCCTCTATAAGAAGCACTTCATCCGCATCACAGCCCAAGAGAACCCCGGCGCCAAGCGCAGCGGCACCGTCACCTTCAAGACATCGGAAGGCGAGGCGACACTCCATGTGACACAAGAGGCGAAAAGCACCGCCCCGCCCACACTCACCCTCACCCCGACCACACTCACCTTCGCAGCCAGTGGCGGCGCCTCGCAGTCCGTCGCGGTCAAGTCCAGCGTCGAGGGCTGGGGCGTAAGGCTCAAAGACCGCACCCAAGACTGGCTCACGGTCACGCCAGACGCCGCCGCCAAGACGGTCATCGTCGCCGTCAAACCGAACACGGGCACCAAGAAGCGCAGCGCCGAGGTCGTCGTCCAATCAGACGCGGGCCTCACGCGCTCCTTCTTCGTCACCCAGCAGGGCAACCGCCCGCCCGAGGCCGTCAGCGGCCTTAGCCTCAAC
Source organism: uncultured Tannerella sp. (assembly GCA_963515435.1). Classification (GTDB taxonomy): domain Bacteria; phylum Bacteroidota; class Bacteroidia; order Bacteroidales; family Tannerellaceae; genus Tannerella. Next base: position 3,176 of record CAUPYF010000017.1, read on the forward strand.
CCCGAGGCCATGACGATGGGCGGCAGCAGCGGCGCGGTAGGCTTCACCCTCAAGAGCGACAAGCCCTGGACCGTCACCGCCGATGCTGACTGGCTCCACCCGGGCAGCACACGCGGCAACACCGGCACCACCTACTTCCGCCTCCGCTTCGATCAGAACACGACCGGAGCCGTACGCACCGGCAAGCTCACCTTCACCACCACCGACAGCAAGGCCACGAAGACCTTCACACTCACCCAGCGCGTCGGCTCGGCCAAGCCCAAACCCTCGACACCCTCCGAAGGCACCTACGACTACGACCTGGCCGTCAACCCCGAATCCATCACCCTCAGCGGTGAGGGCGGCGGCAGCACGATCGACGTCGTCACCCACCGCCTCTGGGCCGGCTCCACGGCAGACGACTGGATCACCCTCGAGAAAGCCGTCGGCCGCGGCGATGGCTCGTTCGACTTCACCCTCGCCCCGAACCCGTCCAAAGAGATGCGCCACGGCAAGATCACCGTCCGCACCGAACACGGCATGGACGAGCTCACCATAGCCATCCACCAGCAAGGCCAGACGGGCGACATCGTCCTGCCCGGCCAGGTGAAAGTATCCGGCCTCACGCTCGACCCGGCCACCCTCGTCGTAGACGGCGACATCGCCTCGACACTCATCTCCGCCCTGGTCTCCCCCGAGAATGCGGCCAACAAGAGCCTCCTCTGGATGAGCTCCAACCCGGCCGTAGCCTCCGTCAGCATACTCGGGCAGACGCGTTCCGGCGCAGCCCTGCTCCCGCAGCTCCGCTTCGCCCCCGACGCTGACGACTACGCCCTCGTGACCATCGCCGGCAAAGGCAAAGCGACCATCACCGCCGCCACCAGCGACGGCAGCGGCATCGTCGCCCGTTGCGAGATCGAGGTGCGCTCCACCGTGGGCAACACCGTGCCCTACGCCCCCGCGGCGAAGATCTACGCCACCCCCGGCACACTCCACCTCACCCTGCCGCAGGCCACCCGCGTAGAGATCTACACCCTGCTCGGCATCCGCCTCCGCACCCTCGACGCCCCCGCCGGCGACACCTCCGTCGCCCTCCCGCGCGGCATCTACGTGGTGAAGGCCGGCACAGCCGTGCAGAAAGTGAGGGTGGAATAGGGTTGAGTTGTTGAATTGTTGAGTTGTTGAATTGTTGATCCGGGTACCCGGGTGCACGCGGCCTGTAGGGCCGCCGGACGATAGCCCAGGGGGCAACCCTGGGGTTGAATTGTTGAGTTGTTGAATTGTTGATCCGGGTACCCGCATGGGGGACGGGTACCCGGGTAATCATTGACCATTAATAATTGATCATTAACTCACTCCTATTCCATGATGATTATGAAAAAGTACATCCTTCCCCTCCTGCTCATTGTGGCAGCATGGGGCGCCACGCAATGCGTGGAGCAGAAAGACCCACAGAAGAAGAAAGAGAAGTTTGAGCTTGCCGTCCCCGAGACTGGCTTTAGCAACCTCTCCGCGGGCACCATCACCCGGATCCCGATCCGATCAGGCAACGGCGATTACACGGTCTCCGTCAGCGACCCCTCGAAGGTCGATGTGCGCCTCTCGGAAGACAAGAGCACCCTCCTCATCCGCGCCAAGGAGAGCGGCAGCACCCAAGTGACTGTCACCGATGTGGAGACAGGCCAGCAGCAGACCTTCACGCTGAACGTGGTCAAACCGACTGTCGGCGTGGTAGGCATCACGCTCAGCCCCTCGGATAAGAAGATGCAGACCGGCGAGACGTTCGTCATCACGGCCCACGTCACCCCGAGCGATGCTGCAAACAAGCAAGTGACCTGGCAAAGCAGCAACCCCGAAATGGCCTTCGTGGACGGCAACGGCAAAGTGACCGCCCTGAAGGAGGGCAACGTGGTGATCACCGCCACCACCTCCGACGGTGGCAAGACGGCCTCGTGCTCCATCGGCATAGAGAAGAAGGAAGATCCGACGCCCACGCCGACACCCACGCCGACACCCACGCCGACTCCCACGCCGATTCCCACCCCCCCCCCGACCCCCACTCCGACGCCCACCCCGACCCCCACTCCGACGCCCACTCCGACGCCGACTCCCACGCCAACACCGACGCCGACTCCCACGCCAACACCGACACCGACACCCACCCCGACGCCTACCCCTTCGTATGTGCCCGTAAAGAACGTCTCCATCAACCCGACGGCCACGGGATACATGAAGCCTGGGGAGACGCGCCAGTTGACTCCGAAGTTCGATCCACCCAATGCCACCAACCAAAACGTGACTTGGCGCAGCCTCCGGCCAGACATCGCCACCGTGGATCCGAATACGGGCGTGGTGACAGCCGTCAAGAATGGCAACACGCGCATCGTAGTCGTCTCAGCCGAGATCGGTGAGTCGAGGAACAGCTGCGTAGTGCACGTGTACGGCTCCAAACCGTCAACGCCCACCCCGACACCTACTCCAACACCCACACCTACCCCGACGCCCACACCTACTCCGACACCTAACCCACCGACGCCGAACGTGGTACACGTCACGGAAGTAGTCGTCTCGCCGAAAGAACACGTGACCAATCAGGATAAAGGCCAACACAGCGTCCGGCTCACAGCGAGGGTCTACCCCAGCAACGCAACGAACAAGCGGGTGAAGTGGACGAGTAGCAATGAGCAGGTGGCCAAGGTCAACTCCTCCGGTGTAGTGACTTTCGTCTTAATAAAGACAAACGATCGATACAACAAGCACTATATCAATGCCGGTGAAGCCATCATCACCGCCACCTCTGAAGACGGCGGCAAGACGGGCACTTGCTCCATCATAGTCCAGGCGATAGTAAACTGATGGACGCCTGTCTATGATTATGCCGGGTACCCGGAACGGCCAGGGGTTTCGCCCCTGGCTATCGTCCGGCGGCCCTACAGGCCGCACCGGGTACACGCCCGGGCTGTAGGCCCGGCGGACCATAGCCCAGGGCGAAACCCTGGGCGCACTGGGTGCCTTTTCCATATACGTAATATTACGTATTGACACGCCTATAGCACACCTCTACTTTTGCCCTCGCAATCGGACGAAAACGCACCCCGAACGAGAAGACGATGGATACATATACGACATGTCTACCTCACCCCGTCCCCCGCACCCTACCCGGGGTTTCTCCCCGGGCTATCATCCCCCGGCCCTACAGGCCGCACCGGGTACCCCGCTAATCATTGATCATTGACAATTAATAATTGAATTACTAACCCGCGGCTCTCAGGCCGCACAAAACCTTTACACGATGAAAACAAGACATCATTACCCAACCCTTCTCATCGCCCTACTCCTTGGGCTGATGATGACAACCGGCATCGCATGGGCGCAAGACACCGAGCGTCCTTGGGCGAAAGGCTACCAGTACGGCTATCCCAAAGCCATCTCACCGACCGAGATCGAAGTGAGATGGAACCCCGGCGAGGACAACGTCACTGCGCCGGAGAATCTGCGGTATCGGGTGTGGTATAAGAAGGCATCGTCGACGGAGCAGTTTGATACCGGTCCGTACTTAACCGGCGAAACGAAGTATACCATTACCGGCCTCGAATCCAATACCGAGTATTTGATAAGGGTAGAGGTGCGCGACGACGCCAATAACTTCTCAGTCGAACCCCAAAAAAGAGTCAGCACCATGCGCGACACCAAGGCGCCCGAACCGGGCGGTTACGTGGACGGCTATCCCAAAGCCATCCAAACTGATAAGCATTATGATAAACATATCAAGCTGAAATGGGAACCCGCCAAGGACAATGCCACGTCACAGGGTATGCTGCGTTATGTTGTGCAATGGAGGGAAAGTGACACGTTTGACAAATCCGAAGTGGTCTTAACCGGTGAAACAGAGTATACCATCACAGGTCTATCAGGTAGTAATAGCTACGTAGTAAATATAAAGGTGATGGACGAAGCCGGCAACTATGCCTGGTACAACGAGCGCACTATCGCGACTCCCCCCATTATAGACAACACACCGCCCCAGCCGCAAGGTTACGTGTCCGACCCCAAACCCTCCTCACCAACCTCGATCTTTGTGCAATGGTACCCCGCCAAGGACGACCTCTCGTCACATTCGTCTATGCGTTATTGGGTACGGTGGTGGAAGACCTCTGGCAATACCGTCCCCGAATACTCCCCGCGCGTAAAAGGCGCAAAGAAGTATGGCATCACCGGCCTCGAACCCAATACCGAGTATATAGTACAAGTGGGGGTGGCAGACGAAGACGACAATGAGGCATACTACAGCGAGAAGACTGTAAAGACCCCACCTGCCCCCGACACCGAGAAGCCCAAGCCGGGCGATTACGTGGACGGCTATCCCAAAGCCATCTCACCGACCGAGATCGTAGTGAAATGGAACAAGGCCACAGACAACGTCACGAAGCAAGAGAAGCTGCGGTATCAGGTGACGTGCGGTTTACTTAAGAAGCTGGTGAAGTCTAGTCCGATCTTAACCGACGAAACGGAGTATACCATCACCGACCTCGATTCCGATATCACGTATGATATATCGGTAAGAGTGTGGGACGAAGCCGACAATCTTGCATTCTATAGCGTGAAGGAGGTCAAGCCCCTGGCAGAGGATCCCAAGCCTGAGCCTAAGCCAGAACCCAAGCCCGAACCTGGCCCCGGCGAGGCCGTCTTGGTCAGCTCCGTAACGCTGGATCTGCCGAAGGTCTCGATCGATGGCGACCGCGAGTCGTTCCAGCTCAAGGCCTCTGTGCTGCCCGCCAACGCCACCAACCCAGCGTTGCAATGGTCGAGCAGCAATCCGAGCGTGGCCAGTGTAGAGGCCGTCGCCTCCACCTCGATGGGTTCGCTGCTGAAGGCGGGCGTTACAGGCAAGGCCGTCACCGTCCGCATCCATAAGAAAGGCAAGGCCGAGATCACGGCCCAAGCGATGGACGGCAGCGGCAAGTCGGCCACGTGCCAAGTGGAGGTGCTCTCTACCGTTGGCAACATCGAAGCCCCCGCCACACGTATCTACGCCGCAAGTGGCACGCTCCGCTTCACCCTGCCACAGGCCGCCACGGTGCATATATATAATGTTATCGGCCGCCTCGTCCGCACGCTGAATGCCCCCGCGGGCAACACCTCCGTAGCCCTGCCGCAAGGCGTCTACGTGGTGAAGGCCGGCAATAGATGCGAGAAGGTGCGGATCGAATAAATAGATGAATGATTATGCCGGGTACCCAATCATTGACAATTGATAATTGACAACCGGGTGCCCGGGTAATAATTGATAATTGACCAATTGAGAATTATGAAGTACACCGTTACCCAGCGCGCCAACCCACAAGACCGCAGCAAGGTCAAATGGTATGCACGGCCCGTCGTGGAGCGCCGCGTACGCCTGAAGGAGATCACCGACGAGGTCAGCCACCTGACCGGGGTGCGCTTCTCCATCGTTCGCAAGATTTTCCTCACCCTCTTCGATGTCATCGTGCGCCACCTCTTGGCCGGACGGAGCGTCGCCCTGCGCCCCTTTGGCGTTGTGCGGATCTCCTTCGCCAGCCGGGGCCAGGAAGACCCCGAGCACATCACCCCCGAGCACATCCGCGAGCTGAAGGTGATCTTCATCCCCGATGTCACCCTCAAGGAACACCTCCGCAACCTCCAATTCGAACTCGAACAAAACCAATAGAACAATGATTGAACGATTATGCCGAGGGTGGCTGCGGCCGACGACGAATTTGGCCGGGCACATGTGGGGCGAATAATCCCCCACCCCTACAGCCCGGATAATCATTGACCATTGACCCTCATCCCCCCATTCCTTATGAAACGATGGCTATACATATTGCCCCTCCTGGCGTTCACGGCCCTCACGGCTGCGGCGCGCGAGACGACCGTTAGTAACGTAGACATCACCGTGCGGATCGACCGCGCCGGCGCAGCCCACATCACCGAGGTGTGGAGCGTGGACGTGCAGAAGGGCACCGAGTGGTACCTCGTGCAGGGCAACCTCGGCACGATCGAGATACGCGACCTCGCCGTCAGCGACGAGACGGGCCGCTCCTACCTCGTCGAAGACGCTTGGGACACCGAGCGCACGATCGAAGAGAAGGCCGGGCGCTGCGGACTCGTGCACAAGGGCGACGGCGATTACGAGATCTGCTGGGGCATCGGTTCCTACGGCCGGCATCGCTTCACGACCTCCTACACGCTGACGAACTTCGTCAAGGGGCTGACTGATGCCAACGCCTTCAACCACCAGTTCGTGGCCGACGGCATGAGCAGCCCGCCGCAGCACGTGCGTGTCGTCATCGAACGCATGGCAGACGGCGACTCGGCGCAGGTGGCCTTCACCCAGCGGAACACCGGCGTATGGGCCTTCGGCTTCGAGGGCGACATCCACGTCGAGGCCGACGGTCGCATCGTGGCCGAGACGCGCATGCCGCTCACCGCCGAACGCTCCGTCATCGTCATGGCCCGCTTCGATAGCGACCTCTTCGAGCCCACGGACCGCCGCAGCGAAGCCTTCGAGGTGATGAAGCGGCGCGCCTTCGAGGGCAGCAGCTACGAAGGCGACGACGACAGCCGCGGCGGCCAGGGGTTAAAATACACCTTCTACGGCCTCCTCGCCCTACTCCTCGGCGGAGCCGGCGTCTACACCTTCCTCGAGCTCATCGGCATCACCTCCGCCCGGCCCGTCTACGGCGTGCGCCGCGTGAAAGGCTGGAGCCGCGACATCCCCCTCGGCGGCGACCTCGTGGCGGCCCATTACGTGCTCGACGCGGCCGCTCCCGTCTGGGGCCGCAGCCCGAAGCACCTCATCGAGGCGCTCCTGCTGCGCTTCATCCACCGCGGGCTGATCCACATCACGCAGCAGCCCAAGGACAAGCGCCCCACGCTCTCGTTCGGCGACGAGATGCCGCGGGAGGAGGCGTTCGGGAACGCCGTGGAGTATCGCCTGTACAAGATCGTGCGTGCCGCCGCGGGCAAAGACCGCATCCTGCAGCCGCGCGAGTTCTCCAAGTGGGCCAAAGCCTCAGACGAGAACAGCATACGGCTCTACAACTGGACAAAGGCGCTGAAGACCTACGGCGAAAAGACGTTCGACCGCAACGGCGGACGCCTCCGGGGGCACTTCTGTAGCCGTGGACGGAAGATAGCCAGCAGCGTGCCCGAGTTTCGGAACTACCTGAACGACTTCAGCATCAGCAACGAGCGGCAAGCGCGTGAGGTGGCGCTGTGGGACGACTACTTAGTCTTCGCCGCGCTCTTCGGCATCGCGGACAAGGTGGAGCAGGAGTTCCGCGCCCTCTCGCCCACCTACTTCCAGCAGCAGCTGACGGCAGGCTACGACTGGAGGGACGCATCGACCATAAGTTACGACATCTCCCGACGGTTCGTCGACAGCACCTCGGCCTACAAGCTGGGCCAGCTCCGAGCCGCTGGTGTGTCTGTCGTCGTCGCCTCCCTCGGCGGCGGCGGCGGACACACCGGCGGCGGACACGGCGGCGGCGCACGATGAACGGTTCGATAAATGATGAATGATGAATGATTATGCCGGGTACCTGGTTGCGGGCTGTAGGCCCGGTGGACGATAGCCCAAGGGGCAACCCTGGGGGTTGAATTGTTGAATCGTTGAATGATTATGCCGAATGCCCGGATGGGGGAGGACGGGTGCCCGGGTAATCATTGATCATTGAACATCCCCGCACGCCCAGGGTTTCGCTCTGATCGTCCACCCCACCCGGGGTTTCGCCCCGGGCTATCATCTCCCGGGCCTACAGCCCGCTGATCATTGACAATTAATAATTGAATTACTAACCCGCGGATCTATGCCGCACAAACCCATTTATCATTATGAAAACAAAATATCACCTATCTATCCTCCTCATCGCCCTACTCGCTGGGCTGATGGGGTTCGCAACCGACGCAGCGGCGAAATCCTACAGCATCTCGGTAGAGAACGAGACGCTCAAAGTGACGCAGAAGGCCACCGCCTCTACCACCAGCAAGTTCACCTTCACCCCCTCGGAGCTGGACGTGGATGCAGGCTATCACTATCAAGTGGTGAACCTCAGCTGCGACAAGAAATTCGCAGTCACTGGTCTTGATAATTTGGATTGGGCTATAGTCGTCGGCTACGAGGCTGTCATGAAGCAAAGCAACGTCCTTAAGATCGTCGTCAATGAGAACTCCGGTGCTGAACGCACCGGCTACCTCACGATCAAGACCACCGCGGGCGATGCGACGCTCAAAGTGACACAGAAGTCCGGCAAGCTCATCCTCACCCCCTCGGAGCTGAACATGGATGAAAACCGGCACGAATACAATGTGACACTCCGCTGCGGCAGGGAGTTCAGGGTCTTTGGTTATGATGCTATGAGTTGGGTTAGAGTCAAATATAAGGGTGACACAAATCAAAGATACACCTTTAATATCATCGTCGGAGAGAACATCGGTCCCAAACGCACCGGCTACATCACAATCAAAACCTCCGTGGGGAATATGACGCTCAAGGTGACGCAGAAGGCCCATACCCCCGGCCAGCTCACCCTCACCCCCTCGGAGGTGACCATGGATGCAATCCCGAGGGAATGCAAGGTGACACTCAGCTGCAACAAGAAGTTCATAATCAATGGTTGTGATAAATTGGGTTGGGTTATGGTCAGCTCCTACAAAGCTGGCAAGAACCAAAGCAACATCCTTAATATCGAGTTCAGATGGAACCCCGGCGCCGAACGCACCGGCTACATCACAATCAAAACCACCGAGGGGAATGTGACGCTCAAGGTGACGCAAAAGGGCACCATGCCCGCCCAGTTCACCTTCACCCCCTCGGAGCTGGACGTGGATGCAAACCGGAACAATTACAGTGTGATACTCCGCTGCGACAAGTCGTTCAGCATCAAAGATCTTGATAAGCCGGACTGGCTGACTCTTAACGGAAACCCACCCGGCTACGGGAAGAGCCGCACATTTACGATCGCCGTCCAGGCGAACCCCGGCGCCGAACGCACCGGCTACATCACCCTCAAAACCACCGAGGGGGAGAAGAAGTTCAAGGTGACGCAGAAGGCTGCCGCCTCCACGCAGCCCGCCCCTTCCATTAAGCTCTCCAAGAACGAGATCACACTGGAGGCCACTACCGCAACGGAGAGGTTCACCCTGACGAGTAATTGTGCCTGGGAGCGAAAGTTCGAGCCCAAAGAGGCTGCCTCCTACTATAGCGGATGGATCGAACTAACCCCTCCGGAGAGCTCCGTCAGCACAGGCAAAACGACGAATATCGAGTTCGTCATGATGTTCGCTCCTAACAGGGGCACAACGGAACGCACGGCTAAGATCATCTTCACATCCACCAAAGATCCTTCCGTCACGGCCACCCTCACCGTGAAGCAGAAGGGGAAAGTCGCCGCCGAACCCGAACCCAAGCCTAAACCCACCGTACAAGTCAGTTCCGTGACGCTGGATCTGCCGAAGGCCACGATCAATGGTGACCGCGAATCGTTCCGGTTAGAGGCTACCGTGTTGCCCGCCAACGCCACCAACCCAGCGTTGCTATGGTCAAGCAGCGACCCCAGCGTGGCCAGCGTAGAGGCTGCCTCGACGGCTTCACTGCTGAAGGCGGGCGTCATAGGTCGGGCCGTCACCGTCCGCATCCATAAGAAAGGTAAGGCCGAGATCACGGCGCGGGCGATGGACGGCAGCGGCAAGATAACCACGTGCCAAGTGGAGGTTCTCTCCACCGTCGGCAATATCGAAGCCGCTGCCGCACGCATCTACGCCGCAGGCTCAACGCTTCACCTCAGCCTGCCACAGGCCGCCGTGGTACGTATATATAATGTCGCCGGCCACCTCGTCCACACGCTGAATGCCCCCGCGGGCGACACCTCCGTAACGCTGCCCAGCGGCGTCTACATCGTCAAAGCCGGTACAGCCGTGGAGAAGGTGCGGATCGATTGAATAGATGAATGATTATGTCGGGTACCCAGAGCGGCCTGTAGGGCCGCCGAACGATAGCCCAGGGGGCAACCCTGGGGGGGGTGAATTGTTGATCCAGGTACCCGGGTAATCATTGATCATTAATAATTCACCATAGTATTTATCGCAATGAAAAGAGCAGTTTACATCCTTGCGGCGTGCCTGATGGCATGGATTGCAATGCCGCACCACACAGACGCGCAGACCCTGCGCAACAGTAGCAACGCCGTCCTGTGCAAGATCTCGTCCGATGGCACCGTAAAGAGCGCCAGCAACGCCACCCTTGGCAAGTTCGCCAGCGACGGCACCATCCGCAGCGCCAGCAACGCCACCTTAGGCAAGATCTCCAGCGACGGCACCATCCGCAACGCCAGCAACGCCGTCCTCGGTAAGATCTCCAGCGACGGCACCGTGCGCAACGCCAGCAATGCCACCTTGGGCAAGATCTCCAGCGACGGCACCGTGCGCAACGCCAGCAACGCCACCATCGGGACGGCTAAGGGCGTAGATCCGGAATGGGCCGCCGCGTACTTCTTCTTCAAGTTCTTCAAATAGGGCTTCCCACACTGGCAGGCTATAGCTACGCAACTTCACGGTTGGCGGATACTCCGAAAAAGGGGTGTCCGCCCCCGTGTACTCATGGATCATTAATCATCCCCCCCTTTATGAAAACAACACATTACCTCCTCGTCCTTCTCATCGCCATTGCGGCAGGGTGGACAACGTCCGCACCCGACGCGCGGGCACAAACGTCACGCCCCAAAATCTCCACCTCCGTCGACCGCTCGAGAGACAGCGTCCGCGCCGAATTGCAAAACGGACGCGTGCGCCTCATCGCCAAAAAGGACTTGGGCTGGCCCGGTGGGCGTACCCACTTCGTTGAGGGGCTCAATGGCCGCTGCGTGGGACTCTTCGTCGGCAACATCGGGTTAGATACTGACCCCTTCCTCTGCATGCTCATGGACGATGGTGGCGTCGAGATCATCTCCCATGCAAGCCTCGGCGTGTGGAGTGACTTCAGCGATCACCATTTCACCTCAAGTGGACGACTGCCGGGGTTGAAGCACATCATCGGCTTTCACGAAGACACCGTCGTCGACGGCCCCATTTGCTACTGCGGCATCTTCGCCACCGACCGAGACGGAAACCAACACGAAATCCAATCTTGCTCCCGCTCCACTGGGCAGATCTGCCATCAGGCGGGCGACCGTCAGCACCTACTCCTCATCTATCCCGATTGGACGATGAAATACATCGTCAGCCAGCCCCGCGGCAATCGCCGCTACGAATACTTCGGGCGCCTCCGACCGATCAAGAGGGATTACAAGAACAACACCTTCGACTATCGCTACGACATGCTCACACGCACCACATATCCGGGTGAGCCCGGGGCGGAAGATTCCCCGAAAACCTCTCCCTGCAACGAGAGCGGCTCTTTCCGCATGGTCGAGAACGAAAAAGAAGACGAATGGGGCTACGACCTGACCGTACGCTCTGGCACAATCGATTTCGGCACCAAGCAGGGCGCCCCCGCACGCTATAAATGGAAAATCCAAGAGTAAGCGAGGCGCATAACCCACTCCTTAATCATTCATCACTCATCATTAATACCCATGACCACCCTCATCCCCATCATCATCATCGCCTTATTGGCCATCTGGGCCATCAGCGTACAGCGCAACCTCGTCAAGCGCGAAGAGTTTTGCACCAACGCCATGAGCCAGATCGGCGTGCAGCAGTCCAGCCGTTGGGACCTCATCACGGCCATCGTGAAATTAGTGCGCCAGTATTCCGAACATGAGTACCAAACCCTGACCGACGTCATAGGCATGCGACGCAACATCAGCGCCAATGCCACCGCTCGCGACGCCGACGAGCAGGAAGGCCTCATCGGCCGACTCGTTGGGCGCATCAACGTGCTCTCCGAGAATTATCCCAACCTCAAAGCCAACGAGCTCTTCCACTCGGCCATGAGCAACATGAAGCAGTATGAAGAGAACGTCCGCCACAGCCGCATGATCTACAACGACTCCGTGACGCGCTTCAACCGCGAGGTGCGGCAGATGCCCAACAACCTTGTGGCGGGCATGTTCGGCTTCCGCGTCCGCGATTACTTGGAGGAGGACATGAAGAAGAAAGACTTCCCGACGATGTAAAACGTGTATCACACCATTCCCCCAACCAACACAAGGCGGCACCCGAATGAGGGTCGTCCTCGCCGGTACCCGGTAAACTTGGCTGGCGTCCCTGACGCACTCCGGATAATCATTGATAATTCACAATTAACCGGGCGGGCACAATGCTCGCCCCCTATTACTAACTAATAACCCCTTACTGAAATGAAAAGATTTTTTTCGATGATGTCGATGGCTATGATAGCCGTCACATGTGTGATGAGCCTCGCTGCATGCGAGCACAACAATCCAGAACCCGATCCGATCCCCAATCCGGGGCCGGGTCCGAAGCCCACGCCTAATCCGGGCGGCACCACGATCAAGGCGATCAAGCTCAACAAGACCGCACTTGAGCTGCCCATCAACGGGCGCGAGGCGCTCACCGCCACCGTAGAGCCGGCCAACGCCTCAGTGAAGATCCTCACTTGGACGAGCAGCAATGAGAAGGTGGCTGCAGTCTCCACCACCGGCGAAGTGCGCGGCGTATCGGCCGGCAAGGCCACGATCACCGTCCGCGGTGGTGGCGCCTCCGCCACTTGCACCGTCACTGTTACTAACCAGGAGATCCCCATCGGCGACCTCGAGGTCTCGATGACCGGAACGATCAACCACACCACCTACACGGCCGGCGAGAGTGCCACCGTCACCTTCAGCCGCTTCCCGAGGTCGGTCGATGAGTTTAAGATGGTGCGCGAGCAGATCGGCACCGAGCCGCAAGGCGCCGTCGCCCTGCAAGTGATGGCCTACGAGATGTTCCGCCGGGATCGCAAGCTCGGCGAGCAAGTGCTCCGAATGAACACCACCACGACGAACATTACAATGGTGCTTTCGCGCCTGAAGAGCATCTTCGACGGCGACGCCCAGTCCAACCGTCCGTATCAGATGGGCGCCTTCCTCAAGGGGGCTACGCCCGAAAACGGCTACAACCCGGAGAAGCCCTACACGGTGGAAATCATCGTGGACAAGGGGCGCAAGTATGAGAAGTTCAATGCCTACCAGACGACACTGATCCACCTCATGGTGCTGACCAAGGGCGACGACGGCGGCAAACGCCACATCAGCGTGATGCAGACACAGAAGCCGGGGCAGCCGGGCGAGAACGGCAAGTTCTACATCGTCAACCAGAGCGACGGCCTTCACCTGAGGGTGAAAGACAAATCGTTCAGCACCCCCTTCAATGGCCTCGACTAAGCCTCCATAACAGCATCCAAGCATCGGCTTGATTCTTTTTCATTGTCCCCCTCTCCCGCGAGAAGATTTCCCGGCCGGATACGCCGGGGCTCTCGCGAGGAGAGGGTTTCATTTGATTTTTTCCCTTTTCATTTCTCTTTTCCAACTCCCCCCTTACCTTTGCCCCCG
>CAUPYF010000018.1:0-16474 GCA_963515435.1 uncultured Tannerella sp.
TTTCAGTGCTTTGTAAAAAAACAAAGGCCTGGAATCAGCGATTTCAGTGCTTTGTGAAAAAACAAAGGCCTGGAATCAGCGATTTCAGTGCTTTGTGAAAAAACAAAGGCCTGGAATCAGCGATTTCGGCGCTTTGTAAAAAAACAAAGGCCTGAAATCAGCGATTTCAGGGTCATGCAGAAAAACCAAGGCTGAAATCAGCTTTAGCGGAACGTTTTGACTGCAAAAGTAGAGGCACCCTGAAGGCATCACAATTCCTACTATTAGGGATGAAACGCCCGATCAAAGCATGCTTTGTCTGTGATCCATTGGGTAAGGTACTTCCCCCGGTGCGGGGAAATGGATTTCTTACGTCGAACTCACGTTCGTATGGTATGCAATCCATGATGAAATAGCTTTTGCCACACCCATATTCTCGGATCAGCAACCTACCGGCGAAGGCGCGCCATTCGCAAACATGAATCAGAGCAAAATGCGATAGGGAATTTGTAAAACAGCACCTACTTTTGCCCCCGATTCGGTGATGCAGCGATCGGCGTTCGCCGCACTGCATGAAAAGGGAATCCGGTGCAAATCCGGAACAGTGCCCGCTACTGTAACACCCGCATCAAAGAAGAGCCATCCACAAGGCCACTGTCACTTACGTAAACGCACGACGGGAAGGCGCTGGCTCTTTCGGGGTGAAGCCAGGAAACCTGCCGAATCTCGCATCACACATAGCACGTACGCTCCGGGGGCAGGGCGGCGAAAGGATTTGACGATGGCTATATATAAATCGTATGAATAAGAAATACTTGGGAATGGTGCTCGCATGGCTATGCGGGTGGATGACGCTGAGCGCGCAAACAGGCGTAAGCGGACGCGTGGTGAATGCTGAAACAAACGAGCCGGTGGTGGGCGCGAACATCCGCGTAGACCACAGTCTGACGGGCAGCGTAACGAACACAAAGGGCGAATTTTCGATCGGCAACCTGCCGGAAGGCACGCATACGCTGAACGTGTCGCACCTGAATTATACAACCGAGGCGCGCGAGGTTAAGACGGGCGAAGCAGACGTCGTGATCCGCCTGCGTGAGAGCGCGATACAGCTCGGGCAGGTGGTGGTGACGGGCACCGGGACACACCACCTGATGAAGAACAGCCCCGTGCCAGTCAGCGTGATCACAGCGCGCGAACTGAGCAACGCGGGTATCACAACGCTCGACGAGGCGCTGCAAAAACTGACGCCCTCCTTCTCTAACATGACCAACGGCATGGGCACAACGCTCAGCCTGAATGGGCTGCCGGAGAAGTACTTCGTCTTCCTCGAAAACGGCCGACGGATGGGTGGCGATGACACGTACGACCGCATCGACGTCTCGCGTATCAAGCGCATCGAAATACTCAGCGGCGCCTCCTCGGCGCTCTACGGAACGAACGCCGTGGGCGGGGTGGTGAACATCATCACAAACGATGTGAAGCACGCCATCAACGTCTCCTCCGACACGCGCTACACCTCGCATGGGCGCTTCACGCAAGCCATCACGGCAGGCATCAACACGGGGCGCTTCGGCTCCTACACATCCTATCGGCGGCGACAAGCAGAGAGCTGGCAGCTGAGCCCGTATGAGCGAAACAAGAAGGACAGTCTTGTGGAGACGCGCAAGGTGGCCTCGGCCGGTTTCCAATCAGACAACGTCAGCCAGCGCTTCACCTACGACGCCACCGACCGCCTCTCCTTTCGGCTTGGCGGCGGATACTACCGCAACATCACACGTCGCCCCCGCGAAGCCTACGATTACGACCTGCAACACCGCACCTACTCCTGGGGCGCGGGAGTGAAATACCTCATCACCCCCGACGCTTACATCACGGCCGATTATCAGGCCGACTTCTTTTCGTCGCGCTACAACTTCCTTAAAGACAGTAAGACGTACAAGATGAAGGCCGACGACGAGTTGGTGCGTAAACGCACGCGCAATCAGCAGGCGAACGTGAAGGGCATCTTCAATGTGGGCAGTTATAACAAGCTGTCGGTCGGGGTGGAATACTTGGCGGACATGCTTAGCAGTCCGTCGGAGCATATCAGCCACAAGACGGCTTACACCGCAGCTGTCTTTGCGCAAGATGAGATTACGATCACGCGCCACTTCCGCGCTTTGGCTGGGGTGCGATACCTCTACCACGAAAATTTCAAGAGCTACGCCACACCCAACGTCGCCCTCATGTACGGTGTGGGTGGACTGAACCTCCGCGCCTCCTATGCAGCCGGTTTCCGTGCTCCGACACTCTCGGAGCTGTACGCCTCGGAGACCACCAAATCAGTCGACCGCATCGTCATTGGCAACATCAACCTCAAGCCGGAGAAAAGTGACTATGTCGCGTTCAATGCAGAGTACAACCACAGTCGCTTCACCATCAGTGCCAACGTGTTCTATAACCACATCCGCGACATGATCGACTATCGCACCATCGCCAAGGGCGCGGAGGCTAAACGGCAGTACGGACACGAGGAAGTGCGCCAACGCGACAACGTCTACAAGGCCGATGTGTGCGGCATCAACCTCGCCGCTCAGGCTTACCTCGGTGCGGGCTTCCGCATTGGTGCAGGCTATACCCACCTTGACACAAAGGACGGCGAGACGCATCGCCCCATCGATAAGAGCCTCCGCAACGCGGCCAATGTCAATGCGCAATGGACACGCACCTGGGGCGCCTACACGATGTACGTCAACTTGAACGGCCGCATCAATAGCGAGCGCTTCTCCAAGACCTACGGCTATGCGCCCGCCTACCAGCTCTGGGATCTGAACACGCGCCACACCTTCACCCTCCGCTCCCTCATCCTCGAGCCGGGCGTGGGCGTGGAGAACCTCTTCAATTACACTGACGACAGGCCGTACAACTTCAACTACGCCACGCTGACGCCCGGCCGTTCGGTATACATCAGCTTATCTGTGAAATTCAAGGGATGAGACGGAGACGTTTGCATAGCAGCGCATCTGCTGCGTTGCCTTCGGCACTCGGTGTTCGGTCACATACTTCAGTATGCTCCCTCCACCTCGGTCTCGGACGCCTTGCATCTGCACCACTTTGCAAAGTCTCCGGCCGTATCATTATCGCTGCCGCCTTGCTCTGTGTCATGCAGGCGGCCACGGCGCAGGATACGACGACGCGACACACGGATGACGCGATCAGAAACATCGCGTTAGACGAGGTGGTCGTCACCGCCACCGGCACGGAACATACACTGAAGAGTGTGCCTGTGCAGACGGAGATCATCTCGGGGCGCATGCTGCGTCACTTTGCCGGGAAGAACCTCGAAGACATCCTCTCAGGCCTCACCGCTTCGTTTGCCTTTAGCGACGACGACATGGGCAGCCATATGCAGATGAATGGCCTCGGCAACGACTACATCCTCGTGCTCATCGATGGCAAGCGCATCCACGGCGATGTGGGCGGGCAAAACGACCTCTCGCTGATCGATCCGAACAACATTGAGCGCGTGGAGATTGTCCGCGGCGCCTCCTCCGCACTCTACGGGAGCGACGCCATCGCTGGCGTGATCAACATCATTACCAAGAAGCATAACGAGGGCATACTCTTGGAGAATACCACACGCGTGGGCTCCTACGGCGACCTTCGCCAGCACAGCGGCATAGGCTTCAACGCCGGGCGTTTCGGAAGCTGGACCAACTTCCAATTACAGCACTCCGACGGCTGGCAGAACACGTCCGTGGAGGATCCGAACCAGACGGAGTTCCCCATCACCGATTCACGCAACAAGACGGTCAACCGAAACACCAACTGGCAACTCTCCGAGCGCCTGACCTACACCCCGATGCGCGACATGGAACTCTACGCCGGTGGAAGCGTCTACGGCAAACGCATCTATCGCCCGAGCGGCAAGTACGCAGCCGTCGACGTGAAGACGTATGACTTGCAATACAGCAACGCCTCAGCCGCCCTCGGTGGCAAATGGAAACTCAACCGCACCGACGCTCTCACCCTCGATGTGAATTGGGATCGCCACGCCTATTACTACAACTTTACCGACACCACCCTCATCGACGGCTACATCGATGGGAAATACACGCCTTACTACCCCTACTTCCCCGGCCAAACCGATCTGCAAAGCGATCAGCAACGCACGATGGCTGTGCTAAAGGGCGTCTTCCGTTTGCCCTACGCCAACACGCTCAGCGCAGGCTTAGAATGGCGCTACGACTGGCTCAAGGCGCCCATCCGAGTCGTTGACGGTAAAGCCTCGGATCACACCGAGGCCGTCTATGTGCAAGACGAGTTCAACCTCTTAGACCCGCTCCAGATCACGGCCGGCCTGCGCCTGAACCGCAATGAAGGCTTCGGCTTCAAGCTCACCCCGAAGCTCTCCGCCATGCTCAGCCTCGGCGACTTCCGCCTGCGCACCGCGTGGAGCCAAGGCTTCAAGACGCCCACCCCCAAGGAGCTGCATTACCGCTACATCCGCGAGATGGCCGGCACCTACCTCTACTTAGGCAACACGGCGCTGAAGCCCCAAACCTCCGACTACTTCTCCCTCAGCAGCGAATACATCAACAGCAGCGGCCTCGCCATCTCCGTGACCGGATACTACAACAAGGTGAACCATATGATTACCCTTGTCACCATCCCCACCACCCAAGCGCCCCCCGACCTCGTAGCTCGCTACGACCCCGTCAAGGTGCGGCAGTACAAGAACCTCGAGCGCGCCACTACCTACGGCGCCGACCTGAGCCTGCGCTACTCCGTCCGCGCCTTCGTCTTCGGCCTCGGATACAGCTACCTCCACACCGATGCCGACATCTACGACACCGCGCACGACCGCCTCAAGCAAGTCATTATCGACGGCACCGCACATCACAAAGCCAACGCATTTGTCACCTGGAACCACGACTTCAGCCCCGCCTATCGTCTCGGCCTCGGCCTCTACGGCAAGATGTCGTCTAAACGATACTATCAGATCAACGGCGACGGCCGGGGCTACCAGATCTGGCGCCTCTCCACCACCCACGACATCGGCCACTCGCGTCACATGACCTACCGCATCGAGGCCGGCATCGACAACCTTTTCAACTATTGTGACCGTACGCCCCACGGCCTACACCTTGGCACCACCACGCCCGGGCGCACCATCTACGCCTCCCTTACCGTACGATTCGCCCAAGGCAAGAAGGTAAAACATGATAACAACATGAGTCCTAACATTAATAGTAACGATTATGAAGAGAATTAAGATTTGGATGATGGCGCTTGCAGCAGCCGTCATCGCTGTAGGCTTCAATTCCTGCAGCAAGAGTGAAGAAGAGATTTCGAACGTGGAGCGCTACCAGCAATCGGTGGACAACACCGTGAAGTCTGGCAAGAAGCACGACAAGGTGATCCTGCTCGTCGCCTTCGGATCCACCTGGCAGCGCGCCTTCTTGGCCTTCGACAACACCGTGAAGGAGTATCAGAAAGCCTTCCCAGACTATGACGTCTTCCTCTCCTTCTCCTCGGCCATCTGCATCAACCGCGCAGCCGCCGGTGAGCATGCCAAGGACGAAGGCGACGCCAAAGCCGATGTGCGCCACTATTACTCACCCAACTTCTGGCTCGAAGCCTTCGGCCGCGTGAAGTACAGCGAGATCATCGTGCAGTCGCTCCAAGTCATCCCCGGCGAGGAGTACGGCCGCGTGATCAACTACATGAAGGACTTCGCCAACAACAGCCAAGGCGACCTCGACGACGCTTACCTCAAGAAGCTCACCCTCCGCCTCGGCCTGCCGCTCATGGCCGACGCCGACAAGGACGTGAACAACCTCGCCAAAGCCCTCGACGCCAACTTCGGCTCTTACACCAAGCAAGGCATCGTCGCCTTCATGGGCCACGGCAACCCCGACTCGTACGACATCTACAAGGCTAACGTCCGCTACACCCAGCTCGAGCAGGCCTTGCAGAAGATCAACAAGAACTACTACGTCGGTACGGTCGACATGAAGGACAACTTCAAAACCTTCGTTCGCGAGCGCATGGAGAAGGCTGGCGTCAAGAAGGGAACCACCGTCTATTGCACCCCGCTCATGTCCATCTCGGGCGACCACGCCCACAACGACATGGCTGGCAACGACTGCGCCAAGACGCCCTTCCAACCGAACGACGAGGGCGAGGTGGAAGACACCAGCTGGAAGATGTATTTCAAGACGATGGGTTACGATTGCTCGAATGAAACGCAGATCATGACCGGCCTCTTGGAGCGTGCCAATGTCCGCCAGCTGTGGATGGACCACACCAAGAACGCGGAGAAGGTGGATTATTATCACTCGAAGAACCCGGAATGACTCCTTCGACTTCGTTTCGTGGGCATCTGCTGCGTTGCCTTCGACACTCGGTGGTCGGTCACATATTTCAGTATGCTCCCTCCCCCTCGGTCTTGGACGCCTTGCATCTGCTCCACGATACGAAGTCTCGCACAGCGGGTCGCGGTCATCTGCTGCGCTCCCGCTGCGACACTCGGTGGTCGGGTATCTGTAGGGGCGTATGCGATACGCTCCGACGGGATGCGCGACAAAGTCATGGATTGATAACCCTTGATCGTTCATTCCCCCCTGAAGAAGATTAGACACACATACCTTTTTCATAACTATTTCTGACAGCGGGTCGGTGTAAACCGCCCGAATTATTGACTGGCAGCCCGGCACCTGACGTGTCGGGCTGTCTTTTGGTGCATCTATTGGCGAAAATCCCCGTCGCGCCACGCAAAACCCATCAACGACTCTCGCTATGCGCCATTTCCAAACGTGAGGATGTTCCCCCCGTGCCCAGGGTTTCGTCCTGGGCTATCATCCACCGGGCCTACAGCCCGGATCAGACCACCCAACACGTTGCTGTTGGATGGTCTTGCTGCATGCGCGCTAATGCACCCATTAGCTCATGTGGGTGCCAGCCACATGGATTAGGTGGGTCGGCCCACATAGCTTAGGTGGGTCGGCCCACATAGCTTAGGTGGGTATCAGCCACATGGCTTAGTGGGTGTGTATGTCAGCTTGCGACCCTCGACTTTACTTAGTGGCTGAAGCACCGATCCACAGCCTGCTGCCCGTTGCGCTGATCCCCTCTGCGCCCAGGGTTTCAGGGCTATGTCCACCGGGCCTACAGCCCGGATCGATGTACCTCCCCGCGGCCTGTAGGGCCGCCGGACCATAGCCCGGGGCGAAACCCCGGGTTCCCGTGGGCGAAACCCCGGGTGGAAACGAAACCGCGCGGCGCGCTACCTCAGCGGCGCGAAGTAGCGGAAGCGATGGTCGGGCAGGAGCTCGGGGTGGATGATGGCGATCAGCTCGGCGAGCAGGCGATCGGGGTGAAGGGGCACCTCCTCGTAGTAGTGCGAGTTGTGCGTGTTGCAGCCGTAGATGTGGCGGTGGGCGAAGGCGTCGAAGCGGGCGTAGGGGGTGTATTCGGCACTGAGGGAGGCGTAGGTCATAGGCGTGTCAGCGTTGTACTGGATGAGCCAGATCTCGGCGTGCAGGGCGCGGTCGATGACGGCCTCGAAGGTGAGGGGCGTGCTTCCCGAGCCGGGCAGGTCGCGGAAGACGTAGTCGGCGCCGGCGTCGCGATAGAGGCGGGCCATGTAGCTCTCGCCGTTGGGCACATGCCAGGCAGCGCCATACTTCTTGCCGACGATGAGGGTGGGCCGCTGCGTGACGCTGTCGGTCAGGGCGCGCACGCGGAGGTAGGCCGCCTCGGTGGCGCGGAAGAGGCTGTCGGCCGTAGCCTCGCGGCCGGTCAGGAGGCCGAGGAAGCGAATCCATTCGGTGCGTCCCAGTGGGTCGGCCTCCATGTAGTCGGCGCATTCGATGATGGGCAGGCCGATTTTTTCCGCGGGCCCGTAGCCGGCGTTTTGGAAGGGGGAGGCGAGGATGGCGTCGGCGCCGATGCGGATCATCCCTTCGACGTCGGGGGCGGTGGCCTCGCCGAGGTCGGCCACGCTGCCGTTTCGGAGTCCGCGCAGCACGGAGGCGACATGCACATAGCGCGCTTCGCATACGCCGGTGATGCTCGCGGCCACGCCTAACTCGTCGAGCAGGGCGCAGTGGACGGAGGTGTAGACCACCATGCGGCGGAGCGGTGTGCGCACGAGGGTGCCCTCGGGCATGCCTTCGGGCAGGGCGTCGGCGCTGCGGGGGACGAGCAGGTAGCGCTGCAGCATTCGCCCCTCGTTCCAGGGGTCGCGCAGCTCCACCACGGTGTAGTCTGCATGGCGCGTGATGGTGATGCCGCGGGCATAGCGCATGGTGTCCGTCGTGGCGCCCGCGTCGGAAGCCGAGGCCATAGAAGAGCTCTGCCCCACGTTACAGCCGGACGTGAGGCAGAGGATGAACCATGCAAATAGGCAGAAGCAATTGCGTATCACAGGTTTTTATGGGTTAGGGCAGGGAGCGGAATCGGATCCACCCCTGCCCGGAGGGATGGACTAGTTGTAGAAGACGGCATTGTTCGGGCTGACACCACCGGAGCTGAACTTCTCGATGAATCGGCCATTGCGGTCGAAGCGATAGATGTCGCCGTTGGTATTATAATCAGACGTACCGATATAGATGTCGCCGTTGTTCGAGTTCACCTCCATCATGTAGACGCTTTTTGTGGCCAGCTCTTCGGGCATGTCGCGCAGGAAGCTGCTGCTGTTCAAGCGTCCGTTGCTGACGTTGTAGCTGGAGAAGGTGTTATACGTCTTGCGGGTCTTCCAGTCCGTATCGCCGTAGACCATGTAGATCGTGCCGCGGTATTCGCAGAAGTGGGTGGCCTTGGCGATGGTGGTGACGGCGCCGGTGGAGATGTCAACGCGCTGCACGGGGTAGGTGTAGTTCGGGTAGCTGCCGCCGTATGCCTGCACGAAGAATTGGCCTTCAGACACGAGCACCTTCTCCGGGTTCTTGGCCACCTTGATGGTGTTGGTCACGAGCAGGGAGCGCGCATCGATGATGGTGACGGTGGAGTCCTTTCCCTGCCCGGTGTTGGCCACGCAGAGGTATCCGTTGGCTATGGCAATGCCATCGGGGTTCATGCCGACGTTGGCGTATCCCTCGATGGTGAACGTCTCGGCGTCGACCTTGGCCACTTTGCCGCTGTAGAGGACGACATAGATCTTGCCATCGAGGGCGGCGATGTGGCGGGGTAGCCCATCATTCTTACTGAACTCGAGTCGCTTCTGCTCCACGCCGGCGGTGTTGAGCTTGAGCAGCAGGCCGGAGTTGTAGACAGAGACGTAGATGTAATCGTTGTAGAGGATGATGTCCTGCCCGGTGTCGCCGAGGCCTTTGTCGTTTTGCGCCTTGTAGATGTCAGCGACGAAGCTGCCGTCCTTGTTGGGGGCATAAAAGGTGATGCCGGCGTTGTTCTTCTGGTACGAGCCTTCGTTGAGGATGAAGACGCGTGAAGTGGGCAGCGTGAGCTTCGAGCCATTGTCGTTGGGTTTGGGGTCATCGTCTTTGCTACACGCGGTGAGTGCGGCCGCGATGGCCAGCATGCACCATAAACTGAGGAGATTGCTTTTGATTTTCATTTCTGTTTCGTTTTTATCGGGTTAATAATTCATGAATCGTCATATGTGAATGGCCACGGTGGCGCGAAAAGCGCGGCCGGGCATGGGGTAATATTTGATGATGTCGTATTGCTCGTCGGTCAGGTTGGTGCACTCGGCCTGGAGGCGCAGCTCGGCGCCGCGTCGGAGGCGAAAGGTGCGCGAGAGAGCGAGCGTATGTTCGGCGTAACCGTTGATGCGGTTCTCTGGCAAGTTTTGGCTCATGAAGTAGCGGTCGCCGACGGCTACGAGCGTGTACGCGGCGTCCACCCACGGCGTGCTGACGGCTACGGAGCCGCTTCCGGAGTGGCGCGGCGTGTAGGGTATTTGCTCGCGGTAATTCTTTGCCTTAGGGTCGGTCATGTCAATGGCGTGCTGGTAGGTGTAGCTTGCATTCAGGCTTACGCGCACGCCAGCGGTGAGGGCAATGCCGGAGGCCACAGAGGCGTCGAGCCCGGCGATGCGCACGTGGCCGAAGTTGGCCATCTTCCACACGTAGGTCGAAGGGAAGGCGACGATCTTATCGCGTACCTCGTTGTAGTAGCCGTCGACGGTGAGGGTGATGGGATCGAAGCTGCCCGGCGCGATGCTCCATGTCAGGCCCACGTTGTACTCGTCGGCCAGCTCGGGGCGGAGGCCGGTGTTTCCGAGGCGGAGATAATAGAGGTCGTTAAAGGTAGGCATACGGAAGGTCTTCTTGTAGAGTGCGCGCACGTTGAGGTCGAGGGTGGGGGAGGGGCGGTAGGTGAGGGAGAGTGCGGGCGTGATGCGGCGGCGGTCGTCGGGGCGATCACCGCTTTGGACGCGCTCGGTGATGTAGGTGGCGAGCAGTGTGCCGACGGCTGTCAGTGGCCCCATGCGGTAGCGGGCGCGCAGCGCGGTGAGTGAGGTGAGGCGCACGGGTGCGGGGTTGTCGTTCACATTGTTGTGGAGCGTATTCACGGCGCCGTCCTCGGCGAGTGAGAGCGTCAATGCGTCGGTCGGGCGGAAGCGTGTCGCGAGGGAGGCATAGTATTCGTTTTGGGTATTGAGGTCCGTTTGACGGCCGCCCTCGTATTTCGGATCGGTGTCCTCATACTTATTCCATGAGTAATTGTATTTCACCTGCGCCTGCATCGTCCAGCGGTCGCTGAGGCGGCGGCGATAAGCCGCTTGCAGGAAGGCGTTCACGTCCCAGAGCCGTTCGTCGTTGCCCGTGCGGTAGAGAATGACGCTGCCCGGCAGACCGCGTTCGGAGCGGAAGGCGTAGGCCTTCACGTTGAGGTCGCTGCGGTCGTCGGTGCGATAGAGATTGGCCTCGGAATGCCAGGCGAGGATGTCGGAGTTATAGCGCTTCTCGCGGGTGCGTTCTCTGCCGTTGACGAGGGTGAAAGGGTAAACGCCGTCGGCGCGGAGCAGGTTGCCATCGAGGGAGAGTGTGGTGCGTTCGGAGGTGCGGGTAGCCAGACGTACATAGGGGTTAACCATGCCGAATGACCCAGCACGCAGGTAGGCTTGCAGACTGTAACGCCGATCGGCCGTGAAGTGTGGCACTTCGGTGCGGATGCTCAGCACAGCAGCCGATGCAGCCATGCGAGCTGACTGTAGCAGATCTTCCTCCTGCCCGACGGAGAGTGTGAGCAGTGCCACGTTGTCGAGCGAGAAGCGCCCGATGTCGATCTGCCCGGCTTGGCAATTGCTAACGGCCACGCCATCGTAGCCGATGGCCGTATGGTGGGCGCCGAGGCTGCGGACGGAGACGGTCTTCATACCGCCGATGCCGCCATAGTCGCGGACAGTGGTGCCGGCAAAGCGGCGCACGGCGTCCGCCATGTTTTGCAGCCCGAGCGTGCGTATGGCCTCGCCACTGACCACTTGCACGGGCACGGTGGCCGTCAGTCGGCGTGGCGTGTGCGCAGCCGTGACCGTCACCTCGTCGATGCGTCGCTCGAGCGTTGTGTCGCGATCCTGCGCGGCCGCTCCGAGGGTGACGCACAGCGCGCAGAGGAGGAAGGCAGCGCCGCTGATTTTCCTATGTGTGATATACATCTTGCAATCATCATTCCCCAGGGCGTCTTCAACCCGAGACGGTCAGCGGGGAGGTTGTCTTGTCGATTGCGGCAGGTTTTCCGGCTCGTTCCTCCTTTTGTTAGCAGCCTTCCCGGTCAGGGGGTGACCAGTGGCAAGCGTGTGGATGGCCAAGGATGTAGAACTTACGGCTACGGGTATAGCTCCGGCTTTCCACCGGATTCCCTCTTAATAGTCGGGGGGCGATTGCCCCGCGGCTACACCGAAATCGCGGGCAAAAGTAAAAAGGTGGTTGAAAAAGGCATGTAGATCTGTAGGGGCTAAGGCTTTCCTAAAACCCAAACACATTGCGGGCTATCCAAAAGGCGAGGACAAGGATGATGATCGTACGGATGACGCGGGGGCTTTCGATGGCGGGTAGGAGGGTGGGGGAGGGACGACATCGAGCGTGGAGGCGAGCGAAGATCTGGAGTGCGACGTAGGGGAGCGACACGACGAGTAGGGCGTTGTGTGTAAAGGCAGACACCACATTGGCGTGAAGCAACGCGTGGATGGCCCGCTGCGACCCGCAACCGGGGCATTTCTGTCCGGTGAGTAACAGGAATGGGCATTTGGGGAAGAAGACCGAGGCGGTCGGGCTGAAGCGGTGGTAGATCACAATCAATCCCCCCGCGACGGTCGCAACGAGGAATAGGAGTAGGGCAGTTGTCAGTCCGCGGCGGATGGTGGCTTTGTGCATCATTTTGTGGAGAGGGGGTGGCCTAAGAAGCGACTCTGGGATAGATCTCAAAACAACTGACTCATTCTGCCCTTTTATATATGTATGCCATATTCCTTCTTAATCTCGTCCATGACAAAGATGCTGTGGATCGAGCCGAGGTGGTCGATCGTCCCGAGGACATTGAGGACGAACTCCTGATAATACTTCATGTCCGGAGCGTGGATTTTAAGCAGGTAATCGTAGTCGCCGGCAATGTTGTAGCATTCGGTCACCTCCGGGATGGACTGAATCTTACGGGTGAATTCAGCTGCGATTTCGCGGTTGATACGGGTCATCTTCACGGTGCAAAACACACGAAAGCCTTGATTCAGCTTTTCGGCATCGAGTATGGCCACATATTTTTTTATGTATCCCTTCCGCTCGAGGCGTTTGAGGCGCTCAAAGACGGGTGTAGATGAGAGGTTGACACAGCGAGCCAATTCCTTTGTTGTCAACTGCGAGTTCTCCTGTAGGGTACGAAGGATTTGCAGGTCGATAGGGTCTAACGTATCCATAAATAAAAAATATTCTTTCAGTGAATTCTTCCGAGGGGCGAAACAGCCCGTATTTTCCATAGGGGCATGCGAAAATAGTATGATTTTCTTTACATCTGCCATATCTTGTGCGATATGCAGGCCGAAAATACGTTTAGTGGAGAATGATATAGCCAATCGGATCGTCATTCACAACGCATGCTTTGCATCACTCACAACGCATGCTTTGCGTCACCCACAACGCATGCTTTGCGTCACTCACAACGCATGCTTTGTCTGTGAGCCATTGGGAAGGGTGTCTTCCCCCGATGCGATTGTAGAGGCGAATGATTATTCGCCCCTACGAGGCCTTGGGTTGGGATGGTCTGCAATCTATTTCTGTGTGACTATAATAAGCCTTACCCACACGATTCATTATAGAGGCAAAAATCCTCCATCGCTATGGGCGTCCAGTCAGCCGTTGACCATGAATAATGAATCATTGCCAGACGCCTGCTGCCGGCCTCCAAAAGGTCTACCTTTGCCCGCGATGAGACGGATTACTTTGATCACAGGCGGACAACGGTCCGGGAAAAGCAGTTACGCAGAGCGGGTGGCGCTATCGCTGTCCGCTCGTCCTGTGTATATGGCTACGGCGCGCGTGTGGGACGAGGAGTTCCGCCAGCGCGTGGAGCGGCATCAGGCAGCGCGCGGGCCGCAGTGGACGAATATCGAGGAGGAAAAGCAGCTGAGCCGTCACGACGTCACGGGGCGCGTGGTCGTCGTGGACTGCGTCACGCTCTGGTGCACCAACTTCTTCTTCGATCTCAACGCCGACGTGCAGGCCGCCCTGCAAGCGCTGCGCGAGGAGTTCGACCACCTCACGGCGCAAGATGCCACCTTCCTTTTTGTTACCAACGAGATCGGCCTCGGCGGCGTCTCCGAGAATAAGCTCCAGCGCCGCTTCACTGACCTGCAAGGCTGGATGAATCAATACATCGCCGCGCGCGCCGACGAGGTTATCCTTATGGTCAGCGGCATCCCCATAAAGGTGAAATAATCCCCCCGCACTACATATTATATATATGCGCACTTTCCATATCCACCAGCCGGACGACGCGATCCGCCCAGCACTGCAACAAAAGATCGACAACCTGACCAAGCCCAAAGGATCACTTGGGCGGCTCGAGGAGCTGGCTCTGCAAATCGGGCTCGTGCAGCAAACCCTTATTCCCACGCTTCGCCGACCGCACAACATCGTCTTCGCCGCCGACCACGGGATTACGGCTGAAGGCGTCAGCGTCTCGCCCCGCGAAGTGACCTGGCAGCAATGCATCCATTTCGTCACCTCGAGCGGCGGCGGTGTCAACTTCCTCTGCCGGCAGCACGGCTTCGCGCTCCGCGTCGTCGATGTCGGTGTGGATCACGACTTCCCGCCCGAGCTCCCCATCATCCCCCGCAAGGTGCGCCGCGGCACACGCAACTTCCTCCACGAGCCGGCCATGACCGAGGGTGAGTTCGATGCCTGCATCGCACACGGTGCGGAGGCCGTGCGCAGCGTCCATGATGCCGGCTGCAACGTCGTCAGCTTTGGCGAGATGGGCATCGGCAACACCTCCGCCTCCTCGCTGTGGATGACCTGCCTTGCGGACATCCCCTTAGCGCACTGCGTGGGCGCCGGATCGGGCCTTTCGGACAAGGGCGTGCGCCACAAGCTCAGCGTTCTCAGCCGCGCGTTGGAAAACTATGCGGGTGATAGGTCAGCCATCGGCATTATGCATCATTTCGGCGGTTACGAAATGGTCGCAGCCGTTGGCGCCATCCTGCAAGCGGCTGAGCTGGGCATGCTCATCCTCGTCGACGGTTTCATACTCACCAATTGCATGCTGGCCGCCCGTGCGCTCTGCCCGGACGTGATGGCATACGCCATCTTCGGCCACTGCGGAGACGAGTCGGGGCATCGCCTCGTGCTCAACGCCCTTCACGCCCGCCCGTTGCTTGATCTCGGTCTGCGTCTCGGAGAGGGCACGGGCGCCATCTGCGCTTTCCCCATCGTCGACTCGGCCGTCCGCATGGTCAATGAGATGGACTCCTTCGAGGGTGGGCGTATCACGAAGTATTTCTCTTAGCGCATTTTCTAATTACCGGATGCCCCTACTACCGCGCCGTAGGCGCATAACTACCCTCTAACTACTCAGCGTTATGATCGATGACATGTTTGCAGCCCTCACCTTCTTCACGCGGCTGCCGTGGTGGCGGTTGCGCCAAGTGCCGGCCGACAGTTTCAAGCGTCTTGTCGCCTATTGGCCGCTCGCCGGGTGGCTCACGGGCGGCGTGATGGCGCTCGTTTATTGGATTACGGTTATGGCGGGTCATCCATTTCTTTTCGGCATACTGTTGGCATGGATTGCACGTCTGCTCCTCACCGGCGCCCTCCACGAGGATGGCCTGGCGGACTTCATCGACGGCTTTGGTGGCGGTCGCACACGTCAGCACACGCTGGCCATCATGAAAGACTCCCACATCGGCACCTACGGTGTGCTTGCACTCATCGCTTACGCCGCCCTTTGGCTCTGCGCCACCACGAGCTTGGCCGGTTACATGGAGGAGTACCTCTTCTGCCTGCTCTTCCTTGGTGATGTGTGGGCCAAATGGTGTGCCTCGCAGGTGATCAATCTACAGCCTTACGTCCGTCGTGAGGACGAGAGTAAGATCCAAGCTGTTTACGATCCCATGTCGACATCCTCCTTTTTTATCGGGCTACTCATCGCCTTTGTGCCACTCATGGCCGGCTCAGCGTGGCTCTTTTGGGAGGGATTCGAGTTTCTCATCGGTGGGTTATGGGTATCGGCCGCTGTGTCCATCGGTGTCATGCTGCTGCTTGTGCGCTACATACGGCATCGCCTTGGCGGCTACACCGGCGACTGCTGCGGCGCCACTTTCCTGCTTTGCGAACTTTCGTTTCTGATTATACTGAATATTGTATGGATGTTTTTCTGATCCGTCACACCTCCGTCGACGTGCCCCCCGGCACTTGCTACGGCCACACCGATGTCCCCCTTTGCCCCACCTTCACCGAGGAGGCTGCCCGCGTCAAGCAACAGCTCGACGCCTACATCTTCGATGCCGTCTACACCAGCCCGCTCAGTCGATGCACACGCCTTTCCACCTATTGCGGCTACCCCAACGCCCTCCGCGACGACCGACTGAAAGAGATGAACATGGGCGAATGGGAGATGCAACTCTTCGACGCCATCACTGACCCGCGTATTCAAGCGTGGTACGACGATTACCTGCATGTGGCCCCCACCGGCGGCGAATCTTATCCCGAAATGCAGCGCCGCATCTCCGCTTTTCTTGATGAATTAAAGGATACGGGGCACTATCGGGTCGCCATCTTCGCCCACGGCGGTGTACTGATGTGTGCACAGGTGCACGCCGGCCACCTCCCCCCCACCGATGCCCTCCGTCGACTTACGCCTTACGGGGGCATCGTGCACATCACGCTATGATCCCTCTGGAAATTCCCAACTATTGGGGAGTGAACCCTTTCGTATATCCATAGTATTGGGGATTGCCCTCACATCCCACCGCCCATACTTTTGTCCCCGCAAATTTTTAATTACAAGAAAGAAATGGGAAAGACAGCCATCATTTACGGTTCGACCACGGGTACGA
>CAUPYF010000019.1:0-16065 GCA_963515435.1 uncultured Tannerella sp.
CCGGCGATGTGAAAAAGCACGTCGGGCGATCGCTTTTTGCGTTTGTACCAGACCGTCCCTCACGCAAAGGGAAAGCGGCCTGCGGCGGCGCGTTGTCTCATAACCCCTGCCCCAGATGTTATTCAATTCACTACAGTTCTTCTTCTTCCTGCCCCTCGTCTTCTTCCTCTATTGGGGCATCAAAGGGCGGAAAGCCCAAAACCTCTTGATCGTCGTTGCCAGCTATGTATTTTACGGCTGGTGGGACTGGCGCTTCCTGCTGCTCATCGCCCTGACCTCCGCTTGTAGCTACCTGAGCGGGATATACATCGAGCGGCGTCCACAGCACGGGCGGCAGCTGATGGTGTTTAATCTGCTGTTCAACTTGGGCATCCTCGGCGTATTCAAGTACTACAACTTCTTCGCTGACAACTTCAGCCTCTTGCTACATGCCGTCGGCCTGACGGTCGACCTGCCCACGCTGCGGATCATCCTGCCGGTCGGCATCAGCTTCTACACCTTCCAAGCCTTGAGCTACACCATCGACATCTACCGGAAACAGCTCCGAGCGACAACAGATCCGGTCGAGTTTTTCGCCTTCATCAGTTTCTTTCCCCAGTTAGTGGCGGGCCCCATCGAACGTGCTACCCGATTGCTGCCGCAATTCCAGCGCCCGCGTACGTTCGATTACGACAAAGCCACCGACGGACTGAAGCAGATGCTGTGGGGATTTTTCAAGAAAATCGTCGTGGCAGACAGCTGTGCCGTAGGGGTGGAGAACATCTTCAGCAATTACCCGTCGATGAGTGGCGGACTACTATTCGTCGGCGGCGTGCTGTTCGCCTTTCAGATCTACGGCGACTTCTCCGGCTATTCAGACATCGCCATCGGCACCGCACGCCTCTTCGGCATCGACCTGATGCGCAACTTCAACATCCCCTACTTCTCACGCAACATCTCCGAGTTCTGGTCGCGGTGGCACATCTCCCTCACCTCCTGGTTTCGCGATTACCTCTACATCCCTTTGGGCGGAAACCGTGAAGGCCGTCTGCGGACACTTCGCAACACACTGATCGTATTCCTCGTCTCAGGCATTTGGCATGGCGCCAATTGGACGTTCGTCTGTTGGGGACTTTATCACGCCCTGCTCATCATCGTCTTTTTCCTGTTAGGCATCAAGCGGCAACCGACAGTCGTAGCAGCGAACTCCGTGCTGCCCTCCGCGAAAGAATGCGCCCAAATGGCCGTCACATTTTTCTTGGTAGTCATCGGCTGGATCATCTTCCGATCGGAGAATATGTCCGTGGCCTACCACTATATCGTCCGCATGTTCACTACCTCTTGGACGGACTTTTCAGCTAAGGCGTTCATCGATTTAGCCATCCTGAAAAATGCGCTTATCGGTTGCGCCATCATGCTGCTTGTCGAGTGGCTGCAACGCAAGAAAGCGCACGGGCTGGAACTACGGCAGCCGGCCGTAGGGAGATACCAGCAGATCGCATTGTGTTACGCATTGATATTCCTCATCCTATTGTTAGGCGAGTTCGGGGAGAATCAATTCATCTATTTCCAATTCTAACCCATGAAGAAGTTCATCCTTAATCTGTTGATCTATTTCCCGGTGTTGATCATCATCGTGGCCGTCAACTATTTCGTCGATCCGGCCCATCGATATGCCCGAAAAAACTACGTATCTGTCATTGTTAAGATGCTGGACCAGGGGCATGTCACGAATGTTGATGACAATTTCGATGAGAGAGAGTTGAAACTCTTATTAGCGGCAGATCGCGCGAAGACCGCTGTCGACATGCTGATTTTAGGTTCGAGCCGGGCGATGCTGATCTCAGAGCAACTTTTCCCTGGAAAAACCTGTCTGAACTTGAGCGTAAGTGGTGCAGGCGTGAATGATGAGGCCGCTTTGTTTCAAGCGTGCTTGAGAAACCAAATACAGATTAAACGGGTCATCCTGTTAGTCGACCCGCATTTTTTCAATGAGACGAATAACGGCTTTCCAGGAAAAGCTCTTGAACATGACTATCAAGAATACCTGCAAGCCTCAGGTGAGACAGGAAGCGGCGAAAAGCCACTCACGCCTCAAGGCAACGGCATTTCCGCCCTAAAAGTGATCGAGGATTTCTTCAGCATGATCGATCGGAAAATGAATGTTCTTTCACCTTCGTATTTTCAAAAAGCAATCCAACATCTGATCACAAAAGAGGGCAGCTCGTTATACAACACGGAACATTACGACAATCGGGGCAACACGATTCACACAGACGGTTCTTGGAGTTATAATGAGACGTTTCGGGATCAAACTCAAGAGGAAATAGACCGATTAGGCATGCACTATCACTATAAAGGGTGGGATCATTACCACAGTCTGTCCCAACAAAAAATCAAGGAGTTGGAGCAACTGATCAGCTATATCAGAAGGAACGGCTGCGACATGTTGATCCTCAACAGCAGCTATCATCCATACACCTATAAAAGACTGACGACCTTAAAAGAATACCGATGCATGAAGACTGCGATGGACTTCATTCCCGAGTTTGCCGCAACACATCAACTACAGACAATCGGCACGTTCGATCCGGCCAAAAGCCACTGCGACGAAACCGATTTCTACGATGCCATGCACATGAGTGCCCGGGGAGTCGAAAAGATCGTCTCCTCGTTCACGGAAAAGCCTGGCACTGTGGCAGATTAAATTCCATCACGCCCCCACAACAGTTATCTGCTATAAGCCCGCCGACCGAAAGTTTGCGCAGCCCCTTACTTTTGCGCCCCACCCAAAATGAGGGACACAAAGCATGATCGACAGCGCATATTTTGAAGACAAGAAGGCCGCCTACTACACGCTTGGCTGCAAGCTCAATTTCGCTGAGACGTCCGCCATCGGGCGCGAACTGGCCGCGAACGGCATCCGGCGTGTGCGGGCCGGCGAAGAGGCCGACGTCTGCGTGGTGAACACCTGCTCCGTCACAGAGCTGGCCGACAAAAAATGCCGCCAACTGATCCGACGCATCCGTCGCCAACACCCCCGCGCCTTCGTCATCGTCACCGGATGCTACGCGCAGCTCAAGCCTGACGAGGTGCTTGCCATCGATCACGTCGACCTCGTGCTCGGCGCCGAACAGAAAGGCGACGTGATGCGTCACTTGCGCGAGCACACATCAGGCCAGGCTATCACCACCGACACGAAGCGCATCCGCTCCTTCACCCCCTCTTGTTCGGCCGACGACCGCACGCGCCATTTCCTCAAAGTGCAAGACGGCTGCGACTATTTCTGCTCCTTCTGCACCATCCCTTTTGCCCGCGGCCGCAGCCGTAACGGCCGCATCGCCGACCTTGTGGCGCAGGCCGAGAGCGTGGCGCGCGAAGGCGGGCGCGAGATCGTCCTCACGGGCGTCAACATCGGCGACTTCGGGCGCACAACGGGCGAGTCGTTCCTTGACCTCCTCCGCGCTCTGGACCGCGTCGAGGGCATCGCGCGTTATCGCATCTCTTCCATCGAGCCCAACCTTGTCACCGATGACGTCATCGCCTTCGTGGCCGGCAGCCGCCGCTTCATGCCGCACTTCCATATCCCGCTGCAAAGCGGCAGCGACACCGTCCTCAAGCTCATGCGCCGACGTTATGACACGGCCCTCTTTCGCCGCCGCGTGGAGCGCATCCGGCAGCTCATGCCCGACGCGTTTATCGGTGTGGACGTGATTGTGGGCACTCGCGGAGAGACAGATGTGTGCTTCGAGGAGTGCCGCGCCTTTCTCGACGAATTGCCCTTTTCGCAGTTGCACGTCTTCAGTTACTCCGAGCGGCCGGGCACAATGGCGCTGCGTATCACGCCTGTCGTTCCGCCCGAGGCAAAACACGCCCGCAGCCGCACGTTGCTCGACCTTTCTGACCGCAAGCTCCAGGCTTTCTACGACATACACTGCGGCGCCACGGCAGAGGTGCTCTTTGAGCATGCGCGCAAGGGTGGCCGCATGTACGGCTTCACTGCGAATTATATTAAGGTGGAAACGCCCTACGATGCGGCGCTGGCGAACCGCATCACGCCCATACGGCTCGAGGCCTGGAATGCTGACCAAACCGCTCTCACCGCCAAGCTACTGCGTCCATGAAAAGACTGGCTAACCGACTACTTTACGCGTTGCTCTATGCTTGGGTGCGCCTCCATGCGCTGCTCCCCATGCGCGCGCTCTACGTCTTCTCGGACATCTTCTACATCCTGATTTACAAGATTGTGCGTTACCGTCTGCGGGTTGTCCGCAGCAACCTCAGCGGCGCCTTCCCGGAAATGTCGCCTCGGGAACGCCTCCGTTTAGAGCGCCGTTTCTATCATCATTTCTCGGATTACGTGGTGGAAAACATCAAGCTGGCCGGCATCTCCCACGAGGAGTTGCTCCGCCGCGCCCACCTCCGTAATCCGGAGATGGTCCGCCCGCTTTTAGACGCCGGACATAAGGCGCTCGTGCTCGTCATGGGGCACTACGGAAATTGGGAATGGTTTACCGGTTTTCCCTCGCGTTTTGAGGGCTGCTTAGAGGTTTGCCAAATCTACCGGCCGTTAGACAGCCCCGCATTTGATAGACTCTTCATCGGCTTACGCACACGCTTCGGCGCACGTTGCGTTCCGAAGAAAGACGTTGTCCGTGAGCTTGTCCGCACTACTCGCCCGGATGCGCCGCCCGCGCTCTTCGTCTTCATTTCCGATCAGACACCCAGCCGCGCGAATCTGCACTATTGGACCACGTTTCTCCACCGCGACACGGCCATGCTGAACGGACCCGAACGTTTGGCCACGAAGATGAATCTTCCGGTAATTTACGCCGACGTTCGGCGAGAAAGCCGCGGGCATTACATCGTAGATTTCCAACTCCTCACCGACAGCCCACGCGAGACGCCCGAGCATTGGATTACGGAGGAATATACGCGGCGTATGGAGCGTACCATCCTGCGAGACCCGGCCTTCTGGCTCTGGACGCACCGTCGATGGAAATACTCGCGATAGCTTCACGCTGATACGCATCGCGTTTCGTCGACTGAACAACGCATTCCTCTTCCCTCTCCTGTAAAAAAGAAGCATCCATTTGCCTCAGGAAAATGGCTCTCGCAAAATGTGGCGACCAATTGCCTAAGGAAAATGGCTCTCGCAAAATGTGGCAGCCAATTGCCTAAGGAAATTCGCTCTCGCAAAATGTGACAGCCAATTGCTTGAGGAAAATGGCTTTCGCAAAATGTAACGGCCAATTGCTTGAGGAAAATGCGCACGGAGAAATAGAAGAAGAACACACCCTTCCGCTTTCGGATAAAAAAAGCCTCGTAGCTTCGCAGTGTCATTCTATCGCATCAATACTATACACGACACAAGCTATTCTTATGGATAAAGTAATTTTAGATGTCCCCCGCGTGATCACCTTCGTCAAGGCAAACAATTCTAAGTTAAACAACTCACTGCACGTGCAGTACCACCGCAAACAATATGAGCTCGTCACAGAGGTCGACAAAGCGAAGCTGAAAATCCCCGACGGCCTGCCGCTGACGTGGAATAAAGGAATCGCTTACGAAACGAAGATCGACCAACAGTCGGCGCTCTCCGCTGACACCGCCAAGCTGAAGAAGAAGGATCAGGAGCGCAGCGATCAGCTGAAAAACATCTTCCTCACGATTCGCACACAAAAACATTCGCACCTCGAAAACATGCGAGACGCAGCCCTGCGACTGGCCGCAAAGCTCCGCCCGTACGAGAATATACAGCGCCTGCCCTACGAAATGGAGAGCAGCCGACTGCTGAGCATGGAGGACGACACGAAATCGATGACAGCCGATATCGCCACGCTGAATCTCACTGACGCCTTCGCCCATCTCAAGACTTTGAACGAAGAATTTGAGCAGTTGCACGTCAGACGCCGCACCAGCCACGCCGACGAACAGCTTCCCCTCGCCACCGAAATCCGCCCGCAGACGGACGCTGCGTTTGAAGCCATCTGCCAGTATATCCAGTCCGCATACCTCTTTGCCGCCTCTGACGAGGATCGCGCCCTGATCGACCGCCTCGTGGACCGAATGAACAAGACTTCCGAGGCCTTCAAAATCATGCAGCGAAACCTCACAGCCTCGCACAAAAAGGATCGGAAAAAGAAGAAAGCGGAGAAGAAAAAGCGCTCTCGCAAGTCGAAGGGCGACAACGCCGCAGACGTCACGCCATACGAGGCAGCGATGACCGAACTGCCTGAGGCTGATAGCGGCGAATATTCCACGAGGTCGGAAAGCGTCGCTCCGGATGATCATCAGCCGGAGGAGTGAGCAACAGCGCCCGGATAACGAACGAATAAAAATGCCGAACGCACGCAGCAAACTGCGCGAGTCCGGCATTACCTTCATTCGTTTTCAGATTCTTAGTTGTTAGCTTTTAGCTTCTCATTGGTCACCTCTCATTTCGTTGATCACCCCATTCCGTCTGCGGCGCTCGCTCTCCACCTGCGAATTAGTCTCCGCAGGCCGTATGAAGCTGTAGTTTTTGTACGCCTGCGCATGGCGCCTGTTGCGGAGCTTCGCCCGATGACTTGGCCAAAAAACATAGCGTAGCATATCTTCAAAGCTGACCGAAAAGCTCACCCCCGCCGGAAGCATCCCCGGCGCACCCCCACACGCACGATGCATGCCGAGGTATCGCAACTCTCGGAGCCGATCCGTCTCCGCCGGCGAGAAGAGACAGCTGCCCGCCGCGGGCAACCGCATCGCCCCATTTCGGTTCAAATCCGCCGGTTCGTAGAGCTTATAGACGGCGGGAGGCAACAGCTCCGGTTTGGCCGTCGGCCCATCTGTCGGGCGAATACTGTCAAAAGTTTTGATGAGAGGCAGGTCAGCAGGACTATGTCGCAGCGCAGGCGCCGCCACCGCAGATGGAGGCGTGAGCAACGTCCCCGTACTAATGGCACGCAGCGTAGCCTCATTCAGTTTCAGTTCGCCGCTGCGCGCCCGCCGTAGCCAAGCAGAGTCAGCCACATCCTGAGCCGACGCAGCCGTCGTCGCCAACAGAAACAACAAGCACGGCAGAAACCTTTTCAAAGGGAGAGACGCTTTAGAAGCTGTTTGAAATTTATTTCGGAGGATACCCAAGAGGATGTTTCTGATGATTTTATTTCATCATTTGACGAGCATAGCGAAGCTCCCGGTGAGGATAAATGATGGAACGAAAGGGCAGAAACAAGCCCCGATAGACCCGAAATAGAAAGGAGAAAGATCTGCCAAAACAGCTCCTTAAAATAATCACTCAATAAATTCAAAACAGCTTCTTATATCTCCTGATCGATCTTATACTTATTCCTGCTCGGCGAATTGCGCGAAATCAGCTCACCGATAAATCCCGCCAAGAAAAGCTGCGAGCCGATGATCATCGCCGTGAGGGAGATGTAGAAGAAGGGGGAGGTGGTCACCAAGGGGCGCAGATCGCCCTCGAGCATAGATGCGAACTTCATGACCAACACTACGACGAGCGCG
This sequence comes from uncultured Tannerella sp., assembly GCA_963515435.1. GTDB lineage: Bacteria > Bacteroidota > Bacteroidia > Bacteroidales > Tannerellaceae > Tannerella. Next base: position 7,486 of record CAUPYF010000019.1, read on the forward strand.
GCAAACCCGATCAGGAACATGCCGCTGCCCCAGAGCCCGAAGATGTGCATGGGCTTCTTGCCGAACTTGGAGGTGAACCAGAGCGTGATGAGGTCTAAGTAGCCGTTGACGAAGCGGTCGATCCCGAATTTTGTTTCGCCATACTTGCGCGCCTGGTGGTGCACCACCTTCTCGCCGATCTTGCTGAAGCCCGCGATCTTGGCTAAGTAGGGAATGTAGCGGTGCATGTCGTTGTAGACCTCGATGTTTTTGACCACCTCACGGCGGTAGGCCTTGAGGCCGCAGTTGAAGTCGTGTAGGTTGATTCCGGAGAATTTGCGCGCCGTGGCGTTGAAGAGTTTGGAGGGGAGGTTCTTGGTCAGTCGGTTGTCATAGCGTTTCTTTTTCCATCCGGAGACGATGTCGTAGCCGTCTTCTCGGATCATGCGATAGAGTTCGGGAATTTCGTCGGGGCTGTCCTGCAAGTCGGCGTCCATGGTGATCACCACGTCTCCCTCGGCGCGATAGAAGCCGCAGTGCAGGGCGGGTGACTTGCCGTAGTTTCGTCTGAACTTGATGCCCCTCACATGCGGCGATTGGCGCGCCAATCGTTCGATCACGCCCCACGACCCGTCCGTGCTGCCGTCATTCACATAAATAATTTCATAACTGAAGTGATGCGCCTCCATCACCCGCTCGATCCACGCATGTAATTCAGGGAGAGATTCAGCCTCATTATATAGGGGTACGACTACTGATATATCCATCGTTTGTTCATTATTTTACGTTGCAAAAGTAGATTTTTTCCCGGACGGCCTCCGGCGTTTGTGCCGCCGCTCAGGCGCATATATTTGTCGCACGATTCTATCTCTTTATCGATCAATTACACCGAAAAACATCAAAACAAGGAGGAAAAGCAATGGATAGACTACATCATTTCGTGAGGACACGAACAGGATTTTTGAGGCACATGACGCTGCTCGCATTCGCGGCGTTGTTAGTCGGCGGATGCTCGTCGAGCAAACGGGCCCTTCGGCAGGGAGACTACGCCAAGGCTACGCTCGAGGCGGCCCGCCACCTGCGTAAGCACCCGGGAAATAAGACCTCGCAAGAGGTGCTCCGGCAGGCTTACCCCCTGGCTTGCGAAAACGCCCTGCGCCACATCCGTCAGGCTGCGGATGGCGGTGCGTCCGACCGCTACATCGTGGCCGCCGAAGCCTACATGCAGCTCAATGAACTGGCCGAAGCGATCTACGAAAGCCCCAAGGCGTTGGAGGTGGCCGGCCGCCCCACGCGCTACGATCGCGAGCTCCGCGAAGTCCGACCCAAGGCAGCCGAACAGGCTTTCACGCTTGCCGACCGACTGATGGAGCACGGCTCGATGCGTGACGCACGCCGCGCCTACGTTCTCTTCGTGAAAGCCAACCGCTTCGTCGAGGGCTATCGCAACGTGGCCCAGCGTATCGAGGAGGCACTTGACGCAGCCACACTCAAGGTCGTAGTCAAGCGGCCCGCCGCTGATCGCCCCTACATCGAGCCGGCTGACCACTTCTACGACCGCCTCCTCTCCGAGATCACCCGCCGCGACCTGCGCTTCGTCCGCTTCTACACCGCCGACGATGCCCGCCGCGCCGGCCTGACCCGCCCCGACCAGATCCTCGAGCTCGACTTCAGTAGTTTCAATGTCAGTCCGATGCGCGAAGGTCGTAACGAGGAGGAGGTGACGCGCGACAGTGTGCGCATCGGCTCCGCACTCGTCGATGGGCAATACCGCGACGTGTACGGCACAGTCCGTGCGCAATTGATCGTCTATCGGCGTGAGGTGCGCTGCACGGGTACACTGCGCCTGCGCATCATCCAGAATGCCGATGGGCGCGTGGCTGAGTCGCGCGATTTCCCGGGGCGCTTCGTCTGGGGCGACGAGTGGGCCACGTACAAAGGCGACGAGCGCGCCTTGGACGATGAGCAGCGGGAGCTTGTGCGCAACGAACCGGCGGTGCCACCTTCGCCGCAAGATCTCTTCGCGGCCTTCTCCCGTCCGCTTTTAGACCCGGCTGTGTCGTTTGTCCGGCAGTATTACCGCCGATTTGCGGAGGAGTGACGTAGTCCCCGCTGTTTCCCTCTCTCATTTGCCCAAAAAGAATATGCCTCCCGATCGTGCCAAAAGCGGGTCTGGGGGCATCGTTTAGCGGGGCCGTTTGTGGATGGCGTGGCGCGTTTCTTTGGCGGATGTCCGATAAAAAATAGCGTATTTTGCCACCTGTTACATGTAGAAAGGATAAGAATCAATGAAAAAGAGCATTCTCGTCGTATTGGCAGCCCTCGCCATTGTCACCACATACGCTCAGGAGGACGACAGGGTCACACAGATCCGTAAAGACTACAATGAGCTGAAGGCGCGGATCGCCAAACTGCCCGAAATGGGTTACACCGGAGGCATGTATTGCCTGACCATCGACGACAACCCCTACGGAGGCAGCTATCCAGCCGTGGGCAGCTTCCGCGTCAAGACGCAATTCTATTATGACATAATAGATGACCGCGGCCCCGAGCTGAGGATGGCCATCGACACCTATGCCGCTTCTGAGCAAAAGATATACATCGAAGTCTTGTATCAGAACAACAGCCCCGTCTTTGTCTTCCTCAAAAACAACTACCAAGGCAATGACGACCGACGGCTGTATATGAAGGGCGACGAGATGATTCAATACAGTGAGAATAACGTCGTGAAGGCTTACCCTGACAACGACGGCAATCTCATGGATCTGAAGGCAGAAGCACTCCGACTGCTGCAACAGTTTCTCACGGCCAAAGAGAACGGCTATTGATCCCGCCTTCACCTCCCCCCCCCTATACAATTTATATATAGCATGAGAAAGAGCATCATCACGGCGCTGGCCACACTCTGCCTAACAGCTATGCAGGCGCAAAACCCGAAGATCGACAGCATACGCCGAGAGTATGCCGCAATGAAGGCCGACGTGGCCGACCTGCAACGCGCTGGCGTCAAGGGCAAGTGGTACCTCCTCACCCTCGACGACAACGCCTACGGCCGACGCTATGTCGGGTCTGATCATTACCGCGCTCGGCTGAACTTCTATTACGAGTTGGAGAGCGAAAGCGTCATCCCCATCCTGCGCTTTGCCACCGAAGATGTGGAGGCCGACGAGCAGCGCATCCACCGCGAAGCGCTCTATACCGACGGGCAACCCGTCTACATCTACGAGAAGGACAGCGACAAGGGCAACATCGAGCACACCCTCTTCCTCGACGGCGGCGAGCCCCTGCAATACACCGAAAACAATAAGCCCCTGACCGGAGACGAAGCGACGGATGCCGCCGGCGTGTTGCTCTGGCAGGCGGAAAACCTGATGAAACGTTTCGAGGGATCCTTTGGCGACTCGCCCGAGGATACGCCCAACGACGACAGTGAAGCCCTTCCCGTGGGCGACGAATAAGCCATACCCTAACTCGGCAACCGATAAAAAGCGATGAACAAGCAAGAACCGCACACATCCATTCCATCCTCCTCACAAACGGACACCCGCTTGGGCTTCACCGGCGTGACCTCGTTCACGGTGGCGAACATGATCGGCACGGGCGTCTTCACCACGCTCGGCTTCCAACTGCTCGACCTGCACACGCCCTTCGCCTTGCTGGCACTCTGGGTCGTGGGCGGGCTGATCGCGCTCTGCGGCTCGCTCGTCTACGGCGAGTTAGGCGCTGCCATGCCGCGCTCGGGCGGGGAGTATCACTATCTCTCCGTCATCTATCACCCTGCTGTGGGGTTCCTCTCCGGGTTCGTGTCGCTCACGATCGGCTTTGCTGCGCCGGTGGCGCTGGCATGCATGGCATTAGGGCACTATACGGAGCCGCTCTTTCCTGAGGGCGTCACGGTGCAGATGATTGCCATCGGTGCGCTCTTGGCGATCACGGCCATACACATGTGGAGCGTGCGCGGGGGCAGCCGGTTCCAGAACGTCTTCACGCTGCTCAAGCTGGCGCTCATCGTGGCCTTCGTCGTGTGCGGATTTGTGGCCGGCGGCGACCGTCAGCCGTTCATGCCTGTGCCTGACGGCGCAGGGTGGCGCGAGCTGCTGAGCCCCGCCTTTGCCGTGTGTCTGATCTATGTCTCTTACGCCTATTCCGGCTGGAACGCATCGGCGTATGTAGCCGGCGAGGTGCGGGAGCCGCAGCGGACGTTGCCGCGATCGCTGCTGTGGGGGGGGACGATCGTGGCGGTGGCTTACGTAGCGCTCAATGCGACGTTCCTCAGCCTCGTGCCGCATGAGGAGATGCGGGGTAAGCTACAGGTGGGCTTCATCGCGGCGCAACACCTCTTCGGGCCGACGGGCGCGAGCCTTATGGCGGGCGTGATCGGGCTGCTGCTCGTCTCGTCGATCAGCTCGATGATCTTCGTGGGGCCGCGGGTGTCGCAGGTGATGGGGGAGGATTACAGCCTGTTCCGCTTCCTGTCGCACAGGAGTCGGCGGGGTACGCCAGCTGTGGCTGTAGCGGTGCAGTCGGGCATTAGCCTGCTGTTTATCCTCTCCGGATCGTTCGAGCAGGTGGTGACCTTCTCGGGCTTCATCCTGTCGCTGTTCACGTTCCTCTCCGTGTTAGGCGTGTTTGTTCATAGGCGGCGTTACCCGAAGGTCGCGAGGCCTTATAAGACGTGGGGGTATCCCGTGACGCCTATTCTCTTTCTGCTGCTGACGGGGTGGACGATGGTCTTCCTGCTCGTGCAGAAGACGGCGGAATCTGTCTTGGGCATCTTCACGCTCGGCATCGGGTTAGGGGTTTATGCTGTGTGCCGATGGAGGGAGGTCATCGCGAGTTATAAGTTGCAGATGACGAACTCTGGAGCCCGGACGGCTGGCGAGCCTTCGTCTGTGACGGACTACGAGCTGCGGATCACGCGGAATGGCAAGGGGGGGAGCGGAATGATACGTAACCAAGAAGAAATGAAGAACGGCCCGAAGGGGCATATACATAACCCCAAAGAGGAGACGAATATCCCGAGAGAAGAAACCCCTGACAGCCCGGAAGAGGGAGATCCCCCCGGGGGGGACGGAAGTAATAAGAGAGAGAAAAGGAGGAAGGCGATGGTGATTGCATATGACCAAAACGAGGCGGGGGAAGACCCGGACAAGCGGAAAGGCAATGCCCGCCCGCGCGGAATGAAGAATATGAAGGAGGAAGAGTATTTCTATCGATACCGAAAGGACATGAACGAGCTGCTCTTCGGCGGCGAGGAGGAGGAGGCGACGGACGAAGCGGCGCAGGACGAACCGAAGGCGAGAGACACGGCCCGCGAACACGAATTCATCCGCATAGACTTAGGCGACGAAGAGGGCGAAGGGGAGGGCGCCTCCCAGCGACGCTCCGAGGCAACGTTGCGGGCCATGCGCTTTGCCATCCGACTGCTGCACTTCATCAAGGCCGGAGACGATGGCCCGCCGGACGACGAAAAGCGCACCGAACGCCACCGACAGGCCTTGCTCCGCGAGCTGGAGCAGCCGAACGCGGACGTGCTACAAGTGGGGCATGACTATTTCGTCACCGAGGCCACGATGGAAGACTACATCAGCCACCTCGTCGACTACTGCTTCTCTGATGAGCGCCGCAAGGAACGGCTGCCGGAGCACCCCTTCCGACGCGGCGGCATCACCACATGGCCCGACTTCTCGCAAGCGGGGCGACAACGCCCCTTCGGCGACGAAGGCCTCATAGGGCTGCATTTGAATTAACACGACGGTGGTCATGTGCGGCCTTTAGCAGCGGTAATTATGGGGGCTTAGCCCCCGGCAGATGGCGGAGGTAAAAGAAGCCACCCGAACTGCCCCAAGACGATCCCGCGATGACTACTCCTAACTACATTATAATTACCCCTAACTACTTCTTTTATGGACACAGGAAAACAATTTATTCTCAGCCTTACCCTCTTAGCGCTATGCGGCGCATGCAGGCCGCAATCGGGCATCAAGGAGGCCGCTGACGCCGGGATGCGGAACATCGACTCTGTCTTCGGGACAGGCTTCAGCGCCCCCGCCCCCGTAGTACACGAAGTGCAGCCTGACCGCGACCTGACGGACGTGGCCCGCTTCATCGCCGGCATGGCCCCTTCTGAGGGCGGACGCCTCGACTCCCTCTGCCGCACCGACGCCTGGAAGCGCTATGCCGCACACGCCGACTCGGCCTGGACACGCCACCGACGCGAACAGGCCGACAGCATCCGCCGTTGGGCCCGCGCCGAGCTGCCCGAAGGAACGGACACGATCGGCACCGTCTTCTACCCCTTCAGCGGCCCGGACTACTTCAACGTCAACCTCTACTACCCCAACGCCCGCCACTACATCCTCTTCGGCATGGAAGCCCCCGGCGGCGTGCCCGACCCCCGCACCGACGCCGCGCGCGTAGGCCTGGCCCAGTACCTCGGCGCCTACGGGCAGGAAATCTCCGGCATCCTCCGCCTGAGCTTCTTCCAAACCAAACTCATGGCCACGCGCTACGAGACGCAGGAGATGTACGGCGTCACGCCCCTGCTCCTCCTCTTCTTAGCCCGCGCTGACAAGGAGATCGTCCGCGTGCGCCCCTTCGCCTTCATCGACGGCGGCGAACGGCGATACCTCGACCATACGCCCCGCTATCGCGGCGAGGAAAAGTTCGGCAAAGGCGTCGAAATCGAGTTCACCGACCCCGACCACCGCACACTGCGCACACTGACCTACTTCGCAGCCAACATCGCCGACGGCGGCCTCTCCATCAACACCCCCACGCGCGACTTCCTCGCCACGATCGATTCCGGCTGCGCCGCCTACGTCAAGTCCGCCACTTACCTCATGCACAAAGCCTACTTCAGCACCATCCGCAACACGGTGCTCTCCAAGGCCGCCGTCATCCTGCAAGACGACTCCGGCATCAAATACTCCTTCTTCGATCCCGCCCGCTGGGAGATCCGCCTCTACGGCACCTACAACAAGCCCATCGCCCTCTTCGGCAACCATTTCGAGGAAGATCTCTACGCAGCCTATCGCCGCGGCGACGCCCGTCCGCTGCCCTTCCGCCGCGGCTACAACAGCCAGTCCAACCAGCTCTTGGCCCGCCGCCTCCGCCCGGGCGAGAAACCCTCGCGGCCCGTCGCGCCCAATCCCCAACCGGCCGAAAAGAAGGAGAAGACACCATGACAACAACGCTAACCAGCAGCCCGAAAATGCAGTTTCCTTATGGGAATCGGCTTTCGGGCCGCTTGAAAGCGCTGTTTCCGTACGGAAATGGCCTCCCCGGCCGCCCGGGAGCGCTGTTTCCCTATGGAAATTCCATTTTCAGGCCGCACGAAAGCCTTGTTTCCGTACGGAAATAGCCTCCCCGGCCGCCCGGGAGCGCTGTTTCCCTATGGAAATTCCATTTTCGGGTCGCCCGGTAGCCTTGTTTCCGTACGAAGATGGGCCCTCCGGCCGCCCGGGTAGCTTTGTTTCCAATAAATAATACATCTTTCGGCAACTCGGTTACGCCGAAGTCGGAAGGTAAACAATATAGATCCTATAAAAATTAATCATCATGATCACCAATTCAGGTTTAGCCAAAGTTCGCCTGATGAACTTTTACCAGGCGATGACGAACGTCCAGAAATTCTTAGAACAAGAAGATCTGGAAACATTGAAACTCAAAGACCCCGCCAAGCTCTTTGGCGAGAAGTACAAAGCCTTCGACGAAGCCGTCCAACCGATGCGCGGCAACGTCACCACCGAAGAATTGCTCAAGCTCGACGAGCTGCGAGACAATTTACTCATCGGCCTCGCGGGACACCTCAAGGTCTTTACCGGTTACCCAGAGGAAACCAAAGCCATCGCCGCGCAGCAGTTGCTCCACATCCTCGATAAGTATGGTAAGTCTCCGCAGGTGAAGCCACAACGCGAAGAGACGGCCATCGTCTCCAACCTGATACAGGATCTTGAGGCCGCCGACGCCAAGGCCAAACTCGCGCTCATCATCGCCGATAAATGGGTCGATGCGCTCAAAGACGCCAACACGAAATTTGAAACCGCCTACAACGCCCGCACACAGCACAATGTGCAGCTCCTTGGCGTCACGAAAGAGAAACGCACCCAGTTGTACAACGAGTTTCGCCACCTCGTGAACACCATCAACGCCTTAGGCACCCTCAATGGCGAAACAGCCTACAAGCGCCTGATGGATAACATCAACGCCGAGGTGCAGCAGGCTCTCCTCGCCGAGCGTCCGGACACGAAGAAGCCCAAGGACCCGAAGAAACCCTCCGATCCGAAGCAGCCCGAGGGCCCGAAAAAGCCGGACGGAAAGAAGCCGGAGGACCCGAAGAAACCGGAAGATCCGAAAAAACCCGAGGGGGAAACCCCGAAGAAACCGGACGAGAAGCCGAAAAAGCCAAAGGATAACGATGACGACGACATCCATCTGCCGGAGGAATGAAGGGGGATGTTTTGATTGTCGTACGTAGCTCAACGCATTACAATCCGAAAACACCCCGAAAATCGCCCTGCGGAGACTAAATCCTCACCCCGTCTGGCCATAAAGAAAGCCCCTCAAATGCTCTAATACTAAGCATTTAAGAGGCTTTCT
>CAUPYF010000020.1:0-15568 GCA_963515435.1 uncultured Tannerella sp.
ACAAGCGCTGCAAGGCCAAAAACAGGTGTTGTTTTTTTGTTGACAAGCGCTGCAAAGCCAAAAACACACATCGCTTTACCACAAAAGACTTCTACGCATATACCTCTGCGGGCCGCTCGGGGGCGTCGTGTCTTCTTGGTTGTACTCCAGGCTGCCGGTGTAATCCTTGTAATCCATGAGTTGCTTCCTCCTTTCTTTTCTTTTTTGCCCCACAAATATAGCCGCGCGGAGCGAACGATCAACAAGAGATGCCCTTTGACAATGAATCATTCTCCATTTCCCCCCTACCTTTGGCCCATCAACATTATAAATCGATAGAATCATGAAGAAGTATCTCATCTTATTGGCAGCCATCCTTATGGCGCTGACCGCGTGCGAGGGACCTATGGGCCCTCCGGGACCTGTCGGACCGCAAGGGCCTCCGGGGCCAGGCGGCGGTTCGGGAGATGGAGTGAAGTGGAAGATTTTGGAATACACCGTTTACGAGAAAGACTGGGAATTGATCGGCGGAAGAGACAACCTCAACTCGCATTATATGTATGAGTTCAAAGAGAATCTGCTGACCTCCGAGATCTTCAAGAATGGCAAGGTCACGGGCTACCGTGTGCTCACGCTCGGCAATGGCAGCACCGTGCAGACGCCCCTGCCTTACGTCCTGCCCCGCGGACAGAAAGAGGGCAGCAACGACAAACTCTGGAGCGAGTATTACACCTTCGATTTCCAACCCGGATCGATCGCTTTCTATGCTTATTACACGGACTTCTACACCGGCAACCGCCCGCCGACGTGCGTCTTCCGCATCGTCATGACCTGGTAAAAACTGACCGACGGAATGGCAGACGAACAATTTGACATGATCGCCAAGACGCTCTTCGGCTTGGAGGACATCCTCGCCGAAGAGCTCCGCACGCTCGGCGCCGATGGCGTGGAGACGGGGCGGCGCATGGTGGCCTTCCGCGGCGACAAGGCGATGCTCTACAAGGCCAATTTCCATTGCCGCACGGCCCTGCGCATCCTCAAGCCCGTGGCGCGCTTTCGCGCGGAAAACGCCGATGAGGTCTACGAGGCCGTCAAAGGTGTCGAGTGGGAGCGCTACCTCACGCCCGAGCGCACCTTCGCCGTAGACGCCGTGGTCTACTCCGAGAGCTTCCGCCACTCCAAGTTCGTGGCTTACCGAACGAAGGACGCCATCGCCGACCACTTCAAGGAGCGCTCCGGCCGGCGCCCCTCCGTGCGACTGAGCAACCCGGACATGGCGATTCACATCCACATCTCACACAACGATTGCACGCTGGCCATCGACAGCTCCGGCGAGAGCCTCCACCGGCGCGGATACCGCGTCGCGGGCGGCGAGGCGCCCCTCAACGAGGTGCTCGCCGCAGGCATGATCCTCATGACGGGCTGGCGCGGCCAGTCACACTTCGTCGACCCCATGTGCGGCTCCGGCACACTGCTCATCGAGGCCGCCATGATCGCCCTCAACATCCCGCCCGGCATCTATCGCCGGGGCTTCGCCTTCGAGCGCTGGCCAGATTTTGATCGCGAGCTCTTCCAAACTATCAGTAACGACGACTCCCAGGAGCGCGACTTCGACTTTCTCTGCCACGGCGCCGACATCTCCCCCGAGGCCATCCGCCGCACCGAGCAGAACGTCCGCAGCGCCGGCCTTTCGCGTTACATCACCCTCCGCACCATGCCCTTCCAGCAATTCACCCGCGCCCCGCGGCCCGCCATCCTCGTCACTAACCCGCCCTACGGCGAGCGCATCGCCACAGACAATATCGCCGAGCTCTACGGCATGATCGGCGAGCGCCTCAAGCACGTCTTCATGGGTTGCCAAGCGTGGATCTTGAGCTATCGCGACGAGTGTTTTGACCACATCGGCCTCCGCCCCAAGGAGAAGATCCGCCTGATGAACGGCGAGCTGACGTGCGAATACCGCGGCTACGAACTCTTCGCCGGCACGAACAAGGACTACCGCAAGGCACAACATGAGGCTCCGCCGCCCATGCGCCCCGAACGCCCCACCGATCGCAAGCCCTTCGCCGGCAAACCGCGCATCACCCGGCAGGACCTCGCCGCCATGCGTGAGGCTATAGCCAGGGACACGCCCTATAATGACGAGTGACGGGTTACGAGTTACAAGTACTTGGTACTCGTCACTCGTAACCCGTCACTCGTCACTGGTAACTCCCTACAGGTTCAGATCCATTCCCTTGGGATACTTCACGCTGTAACTGAAGGTATACGTCCGCATCTCGCCCGCCTTGAGCGTCGTCTCCCACGTCACGACGCCCGTCTCCGTGTTGTTCGTCGTCGGCTCGGTCGTGTCCTTGAGCAGCTCCACTTCAATGTTCTTCTGCGTAGAGATCGGATACTGATCCTTGAGCGTCATGCGCACATCATTCTTGCGGTTGTTCTTCACCGTGATCGTGTACGCAAACACCTGCCGCGTGTCTGACCCGAAGGCCTTCTTCGAGCTGAAATCCTTCACCTTCTCGCGCTTTACCATGATTCGCTTGTCCGTGCCGAGCGTCAGTGTGAGCTTCTTCAGCGTCGAGGCGTTGTCGATGTACGTCTCGCCAAGGTAGACGCCGTCGTACGTGATCTGCGCCTCTCCGCTGGGCAGGTCTAACTTGTCGCTTTCCTTCAGCTCGGCCAGGAGGTACGTCTCGTTGTCCAGCTTCGGCGCGCAGTAGAAGTAATAGTCCGCCTCAGCCGTCTGCGTGCGCAGGTCGATGTTCTGCTCCTTGCCATTCCCGGGGATGGTGTAAGGCAGGTCGATGGCATACGTAGTAGTTACGGGCGCATCATTGCCCACGATCACGTGGTCATCTATTGATCTCTCCGTCCCCACGGCTTCTTCCTCCGCCTCGACAGCCATGTCAGCCACCTCGGCCGCCTTCATTTTACCAGTGACTGCCGACCGTTTGCTATACGAATTTTGCACCGCCATTTCGGCAAGCACCATCGGCGGTTGCTCGCGGAGGAACCACGTGTTGAAGAGCGGTGCCACGCGTCCGTTGTTTGGCGACCCGGTGGAGAGTGTCAGCTTCACCCGCCTCCAGTCCACGCCTGTTTTCTGCATCACTTTTGCTTTCTGCACGATGCGTATGGGCTTCTCGGGCGACTCCACATTGATGCTGTAATAGGGCGACCAACCGGCCGCGTAGGTGCAGTAGCTCACGGCCACGCGCACCGCTCCGGCTGTCGGAGCCGTCACATTCAGGCGTAGCGCTCCGGCGTTGTGACCCGCCTCGGCCAGCTGCTGATTAAGTCGTTTGATGATGGCATCGCACGTCTTCATCTCCCCGCGGAGGCGAATGAGCTCGTTTTCGATGGCCATCTTCTGCGTCTTGTAATAATCCATGCTTCGAGAAAACTCGTCGAGCGACACGCCGCGCTCGGACGGTGTGGAGATCTTCTGCGTCATGCCCGTCTCGAGGAGTTTGAGCATTTGTTCGTTCGTCTTCGTCTCGATGCCGATCTGCCGCAGCTTGTTTTCATACGTTCGGAGTGAATCCAGCATGCGTTGTGTGCCCGCATCGGCGGCCTTATCGGTCTTGTGGCGAGGCACATACTCGTAGGCCGTGATAATAGCGCCGCCACTCATGCCGATCTTGAGGCTGCTCTCATCGATGCCCGAGCAGAGCCCCTCGAGCCATACCTCATTGTCGCCCTTGTCTAAGGTCACCGTAGCCGTGTGTTGCAGCACGGCGCCGCGATAATACACCGTGGCCTCGTTCAGTTTCGCCGCCGCCGATTTCGGGCCCTCGGCCATTGTTCCCATTGTCATACTCATCAATAAAATACCAGCAGTGATTAATCCTCTTGCTTTCATTTCTCATCTCCTTTATCGTTTTTGTGTGAGAGCAAAGATAGAGGGTATATCAATGGTTGTGCGGAATGCCCGAAAGGTACCGGGTGCATACTCGGCGGGCTATCCTCGGGGGAAGCATCGGATACACTTCGACAGGAGTGCGTTTCTTGAAAAACAGATGAATCCCCGAGTTACACCATACAGACACACCCCGCGGAACTGGGTACCCCCCGTTTCCTTACGCAATGACTAATAAAAAAGGAGCCGTTTGTCTCAGACAAATCGCCGCCACCGAAAAAAGGAGCGTTTGTAACGTAGTTCAAGAGGGGATGGAGGGACATCGAACGGCTGTTTGTAGGCAGATGTGCAACAATGTAAACGTATCTATCTTTGGCCCGCATTTTTTCACAAGTCGGCATACGGACAGTTTTAACTACCTCAAACTACTTCCAAACGATTTTCCCTCATGTATCCCACAAACGAAACCATAGGCGGCCTCACGGCCCAGCGGGCTGAGGCGCTCCTCGAGAGCGACCTCCGGCAGTGGCCCACGGCAGCGCGCAACTACGGCGCCCTCCGCGATGTGCAGACGCGCACAGTCCGCTTCGGCGGCTGCACCATCCAGGTGCAGTTCAACCCGGCGCGTCTCGTCTCCACAGGCGCACGCACCGACGCCGCGTCCATCAGCCGTCGCCCCTGCTTCCTCTGCACGGCCAATCGGCCCGCGGAGCAAGGCCAACTGCCCTTCTTAGCCGACTACCAGCTGCTCGTCAACCCCTATCCCATCTTCCGACACCACTACACCATCGTGGAGCGCTCACACACGCCCCAACGCATCGGCGGACGCATCGGCGACTTCATCGAGCTGACGCGCCAGCTTTCCGGCCTCACTACGCTTTATAACGGCCCGCGCTGCGGCGCCTCTGCCCCGGATCACCTCCACTTTCAGGCCGTCACACAGGGACAGATGCCGCTCGACATGGAGGTGACCGACACGCCGGCGCCGGACAGCCCGTGCGTGCAGACCTTGCTCCGATCGCCCGAAGCTACGCTGCAACGCCTCTCCGGCTGCCTGCGCCCCCTCTTCGTCCTACGAGCCACGACGGCCACGACGGCCACAGCTTACTTCGACCGCCTCTATCGCGCCCTCCCCCTGACGCCGGAAGACGCCGGAGAACCGATGATAAACCTTATCGCGCGCTACACCGAGGGCCGCGGCTGGACCGTCATCGTTATCCCGCGCCGTTGCCATCGCCCTTGGGAGCCGGGCGAGGGCATCCTCACCGCTCCCGGCGCCGCCGACATGGGCGGCCTCTTCGTCTCCGTCCGTCCGGAAGATTTCGCAGTCACGGACGAGGACACCCTGCGCACCGTCTACCGCGCCGTCTGCCCCACTGATGAGGAAATGGCCGGATTGACATTAGAACCGGCATAAATCGAAACATTGGAAATCAATAGGCAGACACATGAGCCTGCCCCTACATAAACTAACTACTTAATTAAGACATGAAGCAGTTTTTCAAGATGATGTTTGCATCGACGCTGGGCTTCTTTCTGGCGTTGATGATCGTGTGTACGATTCTGTTCGTCTCCGTGATCAGCATGGTGGCAAGTCTGGGTCAGTCGTCCGCCGCGTCCGCCGGCCCCAAGGCAGGCGAGAGCGTTTTCAAAATCACCCTCGCGGGCGAGATCCCTGAGACAACCAGCGACAACCCCCTCACCGCCTTCGTGAGCGGCAATGAGCAAGAACTCTCCATGCGCGACTTGGTGAAGGCCATCCGCAACGCCAAAGAGCAGGAGGCCGTGAAGGGCATTTATTTGGATATGCAAATCTTCTCCGGCGGAGTGGTCACGCTCGACGCCGTACGCCGTGCGCTGATCGACTTCAAGGAGAGCGGCAAGTTCATCGTCGCCTACGCCGATCGCTACACGCAGGGCGGCTATTACTTAGCCTCCGTGGCCGACAAAGTTTTCCTTAACCCCGAGGGCATGTTATGGCTCAACGGGCTGTCGTCGAGGACGACGTTCGTCAAGGGCGCCTTGGAGAAAGTAGGCGTGGAGATGATGGTCTTCCGTGTGGGTACATACAAGGGCGCTGTGGAGCAGTTCATCGGCACCCAGCTGAGCGACGCCAACCGCGAACAAATCACAGCTTACCAGCGCGGCATCTGGGGGAACCTCACGCGCGCCATCGCCAAGAGCCGAAAGATCACGCCGGACGACATCAACCGTTATGCGGACGCAGGCGGCGCATGGCTCGACGCCAAGCAGACGGTGGAGTATAAACTCGTGGACGAGCTGAAGTATCGCAGCGAGGTGGAGCAATACCTCATGGAAAAGGCCGGCCAGAAGGGCGACAAGCTGAAGACCGTCAGCGTGACTGCGATGAGAAACGTGAAGCAGAAAGAGAAGGAGTATCGCAACAAGATCGCTGTGGTCTATGCCGAAGGCGAGATCATGGAGCGTGTGGCTTCGGGCTTCGGAGCTTCCGAGGCGACCATCACGGAGCGCCTCAACGACGATCTGAAGCGCCTGGCCAAGGATGAGGACGTGAAAGCCGTCGTGCTGCGTGTCAACTCGCCCGGAGGCAGCGCCTACGTCTCGGAGCAGATCTGGAAGGCCATCGTTGACCTGAAGAAGAAAAAGCCCGTCATCGTGTCGATGGGCAGCGTGGCGGCCTCGGGCGGCTACTACATCTCCGCCGGCGCCAGCAAGATCGTGGCCGAACCGAACACGATCACCGGCTCGATCGGCATCTTCGGCATCTTCCCCAACGCCTCAGGGCTGTATAAGAAAGTGGCGCTGACGACGGACGTGGTCAAGACGAACCGCTATGCTGACCTCCTCGATCCCTCGCGCCCGATGACGGATGACGAGAAGGCGCTCATTCAAGCCACCGTCGATCGCGGTTACGACATTTTCCTCACGCGCTGTGCCGACGGCCGCGGCAAGAGTCGGGCAGACATTGACTCCATCGCGCAGGGCCGTGTATGGACAGGCGAGCAGGCGTTGAAGATCGGCTTAGTCGACGAGTTAGGCGGGTTAGAGCGCGCCGTGGAGCTGGCCAGCGAGCAGGCGAAGATCATTAACTACAATATCGTGGAGGTGTCCTCCAAGAGCGATTTCCTCAAGGAGTTCATCGAGAAGCAGATGGAGCACGTCAAGCTGTCCATCGTGAAGGATGCCTTGGGCGACGACTATGAGTATGTCAAGGCGCTCCGCACGACACATCCCACTTATGGCGTGCAGGCACTCATGCCGTACACACTGAGTCCGCTGTAATCTGCGCACGTCTCCAAATCAGATCTCATGAAAGCAAGTAAAACAAACAAGCAATACCCCGTGGCATGGCCTTTGGCGCTGTGCTACGGGGTCGGCGTGCGCCTGCGCAATCTCTGTTTCGATCTTGGATTACTTCCTTCCGAGGCTTACCCCGTGGCCGTCATCTGTGTGGGCAATTTGTCTGCGGGTGGAGCAGGCAAGACGCCGCTCGTAGAATACCTCATCCGCCTGCTCGCTGCGCGTTACCGCGTGGCCGTACTCAGCCGCGGTTATAAGCGGAAGACGAAGGGCTTCGTCTTGGCTGACGACGCGAGCACGGCGCGCGACATTGGCGACGAGCCTTGCCAGATGAAGAGCAAATACCCGGCTGTCACCGTGGCGGTCGACACGAACCGTCGGCGGGGCATGAAGCGCTTGCTGGCTGGGCCGAACGATATGCGTCCACAGGTAGTCCTCCTCGACGATGCCTTCCAACATCGCTACATCCACCCCTCGCTCACAATCTTGGCCACGAACTGCAACCGTCCCTTCAGCCACGACCGACTGTTGCCGGTAGGAACACTGCGCGAGCCGCGCTCAGGTGCCCGACGTGCCGACATCGTCATCGTCAACAAGTGCGATCCTACGCTGAAACCCATAGACTGTCGCATCATCGAGGATGAGATGCACCTCGACATGGCACAGTCGCGCTTCTTCTCCTTCGTCGCTTATCAACGGCTCGAGGGCGTCTGGCCCGAGGAATGTCCTCCGTGCGAGCTGGCTTCCCTCACGGCTGACACGGAGGTGTTGCTTTTAGCGGGCATCGCCGACCCTACGCCGCTGATCAACGAGATGCGCCGGTACACGGGGAAGGTGACACCACTGATCTTTGCGGATCATCACGTTTTCCGTCGCACGGACATCGACAAAATCCGCGCTGCCCTCGCTAAGCTTTCCCCGGACGCCATGATCGTCTGCACAGAGAAGGACGCCGTGCGCCTACGCATCATGCCCTACTATCCGGCCGAATGGCATACGCGCACCTACGCGCTGCCTATCGCGATCGATTTCATGTTCGGTGCAGCCGCTCGCTTCGACGAGCTGATCACCCGACATGTCGAAACCAGCGAAAAGAGCCATATCCTGAGAAGATGATACACCCTGACACTCCACGCACAGAGATCGCCGAGCTCGGCGAGTTCGCACTGATAGACCGGCTGACAAAGGGACTTACGCTCCGCAACGAAAGCACCGTCGTAGGCGTAGGCGACGACGCCGCCGCCATCCGTCACTCGGCCAACGACCTCACGCTCGTCACCACCGACCTGCTCCTCGAAGGCGTGCACTTCGACCTTACCTACACGCCCCTGCAACACCTCGGCTACAAGGCTGCCGTAGTCAACTTCTCCGATATCTACGCCATGAACGGCCGGCCCACGCAACTCACTATCTCCATAGGCCTCTCCAAACGCTTCTCCGTGGAGGATGTCGAAGCGCTTTACGCCGGCCTCCGCCATGCCTGCGATGTCTACAGTGTCGACCTCGTCGGCGGTGACACCTCCGCCTCCATGACCGGCCTCACGCTCAGCCTCACCTGCCTCGGCTCGGTCGCTGCTGACCGCATCGTCCGTCGCGACGGCGCCCGCGACACCAACCTGATCTGCGTCTCCGGCGATCTTGGCGCCGCCTACATGGGCCTGCAACTTTTAGAGCGCGAGAAGCGCGTCTTCCGCGGCGAGGCCAACTTTACCCCCGAGTTCGGCGGCCGCGAATACCTGCTTGAGCGTCAACTCCGCCCCGAGGCGCGCCGCGACATCATCGACCGCTTAGCCGCCGCCGGCCTCCTTCCCACCGCCATGATGGACATCTCCGATGGCCTCGCCTCCGAGTTGCTCCACATCACCTCCCGCAGCCACGTGGGCTGCCGCATCTACGAAGACCGCCTCCCGATCGACTACCAGACGGCGGTCATGGCCGAGGAGTTCAACATGAACCTCTCCACGGCGGCCCTCAATGGCGGCGAGGACTATGAGCTGCTCTTCACCCTGTCCCTCGACAGTTATGACCGCGCCACATCGCTCGATGGCGTGCGCATCATCGGCCATATCACGCGCCCCGAGCTGGGTTGCTTGCTCGTCGGCCGCGATGGTGGCGAAGTGCCCTTGCAAGCGCAGGGGTGGCAGGCGCTGAAGAACTAAAAGGCCGTTTTCTGAATTTATAGCCAAACAGAAATGGCTCCACAAAAATCGGAGGTGTCTCGGTGCGGCTTGGAGGGCCGCCCCGGACATCCCGAAACCTGAGTTCGATGTAAGAATAAAACCGGCAGAAGTGTCGTGTCTACGGAAGCCACGCAACGGCCCAAGCATTTCCAAAAACATTTTTAGCCGTTACAGAGCTCCTGCAAAGACATTCTATAGAGGAATAAGGGGCCTTATTCTTTCGTCGAACTCACGTTCCGAATTATTCGCGAACCATTTTCGCTCGGTTATAAAGGCGGTTTCAAAAAAGGCGGGCAAGGCTCCGATCGGGGAGGGGATCTGGTGGTCTGCGACGCGTTTTTGCGAGACGATTGGACAACGGATTGGAATGGATACACAGATAATTGATAGGACGACGGAATGGAAAACTTAGAATTGAAATCCATCGTATTGCCGGGGATCAATAAGAAGCGTCCGCTGGTGATTGCCGGCCCGTGCAGCGCGGAGACCGAGGTGCAGGTGATGTCTACGGCAACTGCACTGGCAGCCGTGGGGGGGAAGATCTTTCGTGCGGGAATCTGGAAGCCGCGCACACGGCCGGGCGGGTTTGAAGGCGTCGGGGTGCCGGGACTGAAGTGGCTCAAGCGCGTGAAGGAGGAGACGGGCATGTACGTGGCGACGGAGGTAGCCACGCGCGACCATGTCTCTGAAGCGCTCAAGGCGGGCGTTGACATGCTGTGGATCGGCGCGCGCACGGCCGTCAATCCCTTCGCCATGCAGGACGTGGCCGATGCGCTTTCGGGCGTGGACATCCCCGTGCTGATCAAGAATCCCGTGAACCCCGACTTAGAGCTGTGGATCGGCGCCATCCAACGCATCTACGGCGCCGGCATACGCCGCATCGCTGCGATTCATCGCGGCTTCAGCTCGTACGAAAAGAAGCGCTATCGCAACACGCCGCTCTGGCATATCCCCATCGAGCTACGCCGCCGCATCCCCAACCTGCCCATCCTCTGCGATCCGAGCCACATTGGCGGCAAGCGTGAGTTGATCGCCTCACTCTCTCAGCAGGCCATGGACTTAAACTTCGACGGCCTCATCATCGAGTCGCACTGCACGCCGGACGCAGCCTGGAGCGATGCCGCACAGCAGGTCACGCCTGAGATGCTCAACTACGTGCTCAGCCAGCTCGTCGTCCGTGACGTCACGCAGACGACCGAGAGCCTCACCGCCCTGCGTCGCCAGATCGACGACGTGGATGAACACTTGCTGGAGCTCCTCGCCAAGCGCATGCGTATTTCGCGCGAGATCGGCGTATATAAGAAGGAGCACAATATGCCCATCCTTCAGGCGCCGCGCTACGGTAAGATCCTCGAGGACCGCGCCAAGGCCGGCGCCGCGATGGACCTTAACCCAGACTTCGTGCAAGCTATCCTCAAGAACATCCACGGGGAATCCGTGCGCCAGCAGATGATCGTCATGAACCGGGACGAAAACGCCATGCAGTCATGAAGCATCTAAGAAGCTGCGTAACTCTGTGCAAAAGATATATAAATGGGGGAGCTTCGTTAAGGGGCGATGATTAAAGGGCAATTGTTATGCCGGGTAGAAGAATGACTGCAGATCATTCTCAATTAGTAATTAGAACAGGCGTTTACCTTTGCGGCCTCATGACCGTTTATTTTTCCACGGTCACGTATGGTAAGTATACATAACACATAGAGAAACGGGAGAAGAAGAGAATCATATCACACAATCGGACAGAAGAATCAGAATAAAATGAAAGTATTGAAGTTTGGAGGGACCTCGGTAGGCTCCGTGAAGGGATTGACCAACGTGAAGCGCATCGTAGAAGCGGCGGAAGAGGATCTGATTGTGGTCGTTTCGGCCTTAGGAGGCATTACGGACAGGCTGCTGCTGACGGCGCGGTTAGCATCGGAGGGTAACGAGGCCTACCTGACAGAGTATGCCGAGATCGTGCGCCGACACGACGAAGTGATCGACGGCATCGTGCCCGAGGTCGTCCGCGAGAGCGTCAAGCGCCATGTCCGCGAGACGCTCGGAGAGCTGGAAAACATCTACCGCGGTGTCTACCTCATCCGCGACCTTTCGCGCAAGACCTCCGATACGATCGTTAGCTACGGCGAACGCCTCTCTTCCTTTATTATATCGCACATCATCGAGGGCGCCAAGCTCTACGACTCGTGCGAGTTCATCAAGACCGTCGATCGCTTCGATAAGCACATTGTGGACTTCGAGGCCACCGACCGCCTCATCAGCAAACGCTTCGCCCGATTGCCACGCGTGGCCATCGTGCCGGGCTTCATCTCCACCGACGCCGCCACGGGCGACATCACCAACCTCGGGCGCGGTGGGTCGGACTACACCGCCTCCATCCTTGCCGCACGCCTCGGCGCCTCCGTGCTCGAAATCTGGACGGATGTGGACGGCTTCATGACGGCCGATCCGCGCGTGATCAATTCCGCCTACGTCATCGATCGACTCTCCTTCATCGAGGCGATGGAGCTCTGCAACTTCGGCGCGAAGGTGATCTACCCGCCCACGATTTATCCGGTCTATCACAAGAACATCCCCATCCGCGTCTGCAACACCTTCAACCCGCATGCGCCGGGCACACTCATCACCCAAGAATACCACCGCACGGACGGCCAGCGGGCGCTCATCACCGGCATTTCGTCCATCGACAACACTTGCCTCGTCACCGTGCAGGGGCTTGGCATGGTCGGTGTCATCGGCGTCAACCACCGCATCTTCAAGACGCTGGCCGAGACGGGCGTTAGCGTCTTCATGGTCTCGCAGGCCAGCTCGGAGAACAACACCACGTTCGCCGTGCGCAACGAGGACGCCGACCGGGCCGTCGAGGCGCTCAACAAGGAGTTCTCACTCGAGCGTTCGCAAGGGGAGATCAACGACGTGACCGCGGAGAAGGGCCTGGCCACTGTCGCCATCGTAAGCGAGGACATGAAGCGTACGCCGGGCATTGCCGGAAGACTCTTTGGGACGCTCGGGCGGGCAGGCATCAGTGTGATCGCCTGCGCACAGGGGGCGGCGGAGACAAACATCTCGTTCGTCATCAAGTCGGACGTGCTGCGCAAGGCGCTCAACTCGATCCACGACTCGTTCTTCCTGTCGGAGTACAAGGTGCTCAACCTCTTCATAGCGGGTGTGGGTACGGTGGGCGGCAACCTCTTGGAGCAGATCCGCGGCCAGCAGGAGAGCCTGATGAAGCAATACCGACTGAAGCTGAACATCGTTGGCGTGGCCAACTCGAAGAAGATGTTGCTACGCCGCGAGGGGCTCAAGGTCGAGGGCGTTGTGGAGGCGCTGAAGGCCGACGGCGTGCCCTCCTCGCCGGCTGTGCTACGCGACGAGATCGTGCGCATGAACATCTTCAACTCCGTCTTCGTCGATTGCACCTCGAGCGAGGAAGTGGCTGCGCTCTACGAGTCGCTCTTAGACAAAAACATCTCCGTGGTGGCGGCCAACAAGATCGCCCCCTCCTCGCCCTACGATCGCTACTGGATGCTTAAGGATACGGCTCGCCGACGCGACGTGAAGTTCCTCTTCGAGACGAACGTGGGCGCGGGTCTGCCGATCATCCACACGATGAACGACCTGATCAACAGTGGTGACCGCATCATCCGCATCGAGGCTGTGCTGAGCGGCACGCTGAACTACATCTTCAACACCATCAACGCCTCGATACCGATGAGCCGCGCCATCCGAATGGCCGTCGATTCGGGGTACGCCGAGCCGGATCCGCGCGTCGACCTGAGCGGCAAGGACGTGGTGCGCAAGCTGGTCATCCTGGCGCGCGAGGCGGGCCACCGTGTGGAGCAGGCCGACGTGAAGCAGCGGCTCTTCATCCCCGAGGAATATCTCGCCGGCTCGACGGAGGACTTCTGGGCGCGCATCCCCGAACAGGACGCCCGATTTGAGGCCGAGCGCAAGCGCCTGGCGGCAGAGAACAAACGGCTGCGCTTCGTGGCCCGCATGACCGACGGCACGTGCGAGGTGGGACTTGAGGAGGTGCACAGCGATCACCCCTTCTACGAGTTGGAGGGCAGCAACAACATCATCATGATCTCCACCGCGCGCTATCACGACTACCCGATGATCATCAAGGGCTACGGAGCCGGCGCCGACGTGACCGCCGCGGGTGTCTTCGCGGACATTATCTCGATCGCCAACATCCGATGATCTAACAACGAAAATCTAAAAACGAAAAATTGCCGAATACGGGCGGGGCAGTCCTCCCAACGTGTCCCCGGCATTTTTAGTTGTTCGTTTTTAGATTTTCGTTGTTAGTTGTTCATTCTCTTCCCCATGATTCAAATAGAAGATACGATCGTAAGCCTCGACGTGATCGAGCGCCGCTTTGTGTGCGACATCGGGCGGTGCCGCGGCGCATGCTGCGTCGAGGGCGAGGCCGGCGCACCGTTAGAGGCAGGTGAAGCCGATGCGTTGCGAGCTGCCCTGCCCGCCGTGTGGGACGACCTGCGCCCCGAGGCTCTCCAGGTGATCCTGCAGCAGGGTGTCTCCTACCTTGACGCGGACGGCGACGAGGTCACCTCCATCGTCGACGGGCGCGACTGCGTCTTCACGCGCCACGACGCCGACGGCATCTGCCATTGCGCCCTCGAGGAGGCCTTCCGCCGTGGCCGCACCGCGTTTATGAAACCCATCTCCTGCCGCCTCTACCCCGTGCGCGTCACGCAGTATCGCCGCTTCCGCGCTGTCAACCTCCATCGGTGGGAGATCTGCCGCGTGGCCGAGGCCTTGGGCGAACAATTGGGCGTGCCCGCCTATCGCTTCCTCCGCGAGCCCCTCACGTGCAAGTTCGGCACCGAGTGGTACGCCGCCCTCGAGGCCGCTGCCGAGGTGGTCGCCAATGGATAACCGTCAATGATCAGCGATTACCCCCCCTCCGGGCACCCACAAAAATGCCGGGCACATGATGAGTTTCCCCATGCACGCCCCCGGCATAACCATGAATCATTAAGAACTAAACATTGAGAATCATTCCTCTGGCAGATGGATATCGTCGTCGCCGTCGTCCGGCTTCTTCGGATCCTTCGGCTTCTCATCGCCGGGCTTCTTCGGATCCTCAGGCTTCTTCGGGTCGGAGGGTTTCTTCGGATCCTTCGGCTTTTCATCGCCGGGCTTCTTCGGATCCTTCGGCTTCTTGGGATCCTCGGGTTTCTTCGGCTCGGAAGGTTTCTTCTTCGTAGGCCCGATCACCTGCGTCTTGTTGCGGCGGATGACCTTGTTCATGTGGATGATGAAGGGGGCGGTGTCGAGCGTCTTGTCGACCACGGCGTAGGCGTTGACGACCTTGACAAGCCACTGGTAGGCCGCGTCGGACTCTCGACGGGCCGCGCGCAGGGCTCCGAGCACTTGCGGCATGCTGTCTGAGCGCTCCGTGATCCATTTCTCGATCTTCTTGTTGGCCGCCTTCAGGGCGCTGACATAAGGCTGGAGGCTGAGCGCCTGGACGTCGGCGGCGTACGTCGTCTCGTAGTCGCCCACGAGGCTGATGATGGCTCCCGTCTCGCGCTCTAACTGCATATGCGGGTCAGCGCGGTAAGCCGTGATGACCTTCAGGAGCGTTTCGGCCGAGCGGCCCTTGTCGGCCTCGGGGTGGTTGACAAGGCCTTTGAGGGTCTTGCGGAGGCTGAGCAGGAGGCGGTCTCGCTCCTCGTCGGCCTTACGGATGTCGTCGGTGATGAGGTTCTTCTGCGACTGGGCGTAGCATTCGTCCTCCTTCTTGAGCGCGGCGGCGAGGCGGTCAGCGGCGGATTTGATGAGCGCATTGGCCAGAAGGGCCGTCTCCGTGTCTATACGGTCGTGCACGTTCTTGATGAACAAGAAGTGGGCACCGTTGGTCATGTCCTGGCAATGAATTGAATCAATCTCATTCGGCATTACGAACCCTGCCGGAGGGGTTGTTGATGCGTTTGGCATACTTGTATGATTTGAAAAGGTTAGAAGAATAGGGTGATTAGGTTATTCAAAATCGCTTGCCCAAGTTGGGCAAAGAGCGAATCATTTTTTTTCAGTGCTTGCCCAAGTTGGGCAAAGGGCGAATCATTTTTTTCAGTGCTTGCCCAAGTTGGGCAAAGGGCAAATCATTTTTTTCAGTGCTTGCCCAAGTTGGGCAAAGGGCGAATCATTTTTTTCAGTGCTTGCCCAAGTTGGGCAAAGGGCAAATCATTTTTTTCAGTGCTTGCCCAAGTTGGGCAAAGGGCGAATCATTTTTTTCAGTGCT
>CAUPYF010000021.1:0-15238 GCA_963515435.1 uncultured Tannerella sp.
CTAGTTAGCGGATATCAATTATATAGAAACCGAAAATACAGTGTAGTTCGGGCTTTTCGATTCTTATAGTCAAGCAGAAATGGTACCCCCAATTATTCGCAATCCATTTTTTGTTCGACTATAGTTTGTCTGTTCAGAGGCGGGGGTGACATGCTGTTCTCTCTGGTTCAGATCCTCTCCAGCACCTTTTCGATCAGTCCGACAATGCTGTTTTTGTAGTCTACGTTCATGTTCTTGGCCACGCGTCCGGCGATGACACAGCAAACGGTCAGCGCACGGTGTCCCAACAGAGCCGCCAGTGTAGCCAGCGCGGCGCTCTCCATCTCGAAGTTGCCGATCTGCCGGCCATCGAACTCGAAGGCTTCGACCTTGGCGTTCAGATCCGGGTCGGCCAAGGGGAGGCGGAGCGAGCGACCCTGCGCGCCGTAGAAGCTGCAAGTGGCGATGGTGATGCCACGCACGATGTCGCCCTGGGTGATGCGGTCAGTCAGTTCCGGGTCGGCAGCGACGGCGTAGGGTTGCAGGCCGTCAATGCGCCAGTCGAGCTGCGAGCGGAGGGCGGCCTCGAGCGGCAGGTCGCGAACGCGTTCGGTGCCGGCGTAGAAGTAGGGCACGCCGTCAAAACCCACGGCGCGTTCGGCAGCTACGTAGGTGCCGATGGGCGACCAAGATTGCAGGCCGCCGCAAGTGCCGATGCGCACCATCGTCAGCACGCGGGGTGTCTCGCGGGGCAGGCGCGTGGAGAAGTCGATGTTGGCCAGGGCGTCGAGCTCGTTGATGACGATGTCGATGTTATCGCCGCCGATGCCGTGGGAGATAATGGTGAGGCGTTTGCCGGCGTAGTGTCCGGTGATGCTGTGGAACTCGCGGTTACTGATGTCGCACTCCACGTCTCTCAGGTACTTCCCGATCATCGTCACGCGGTCAGGGTCGCCCACTAAGACGATGCGGTCGGCCAGTTGTTCGGGCTTCAGGTGCAGGTGGAAAATGCTGCCGTCGCTGTTGATGATCAGTTCTGACGGCGGGATGGGGGTTCTCTTTTTTGTATCCATAATTGATTCTTTACTTGATGATGGTTCTGTTTTCGGCATTGCGGGCGCGCTTTTCCCAAGTCTTGATTTGGGCGCGAAGGTCGTCGAGGGTGCGTTCGTCGTCGCGGATGGTGTCGCGGAGCTGTTGTCGGTCGGACTTGTTGCTTTTCCCATAAGCCGCATATGCGTCTTTGAGCCGCTCCTCGATGTCCGCGGCCTGCTTGCGTAGCGTGGCTGCCTTTTCGAAAGCCTCGGCGGCGTCGGCGCTGCGGAAGTCGCGCTCGGTGTAGTAGGTCGTGTTGTCATTGACGATAAACTCGAAGTCGTGCTCCTTCTCTTCGCTGACGGCGTTGGCCCGGGCAGCGGCCACGAGCGAGGCATAGTCAGTGCCTTCGGGCCAGGTGGCACGGAGGGAGGCAAGGGCGGAGAGGGAGCGGAGGCGGTCGGGGTCGATGTCATCACTGACGCGCGGGCGCGCTTCGTTGGGGACGAAGAGGTAGAGGCAGACGCGGCCCTCGGGCTGATTGCGGTCGGTGGCGAACCAGCCTACGCCCTTGGCTTCGTCAATGACCATGAGGTAGTCGTTAGCGGGCGAATTGAAGGGCATGCTGAGCTGCTCGGGGGCGAGGTAGGCGTTGCCGGCGATGTGGTAGCGGGTGACAAAGAGGTCGTAGCCGCCGATGGAGCCGTGGCCGCGGGAGGCGAAGTAGAGCGTGACGCCGTCGCCGGCCACGAAGGGGTAGTTGTTGTCGGCCGAGTCGGTGGGGAAGAGCGATTGCTCGTCCGTCCACTCGTTTTGCAGCTTCGACTGTGTGAAGAGCGCGCTGTGTCCGTCCGTGATGCGGGCATAGGTGGCGCGGTCGCCGCGGGGGTTGACATAGACGGGTGAGGCGCCGAGGGCATCGGCATTGGGGAAGAGCGTGGCGTAGGGCACGAGGCGGCCGTTGTCCTCGCTCAGGAAGTAGGCCGAAAGCAGGCGATCCTTGTCGATCACCATGCTGTCGATCACGCGTACGACCTCTGTTTTCTCCTGCATCCGCTGCATCTTCTCCAACGCCCGTAGACGTTCCTCGAAGGGCGTCATGTCGACGCGTTTCTTCTTCATAAGCGCCATGTATCCGCGGATCATCTCGGCGGCCTCATCGAAGCGGTAAGTGCGGGTGTAGAGGTCTGCTAAGTAGCGGTAGGAGTCGGGCGACTTGCGACGGTTCGCGGCCATGAGGTATCGCTCAGCCGCATCGAGGGCGCCCGTCTCGTAGCAGCAGACGCCATACCAGAGGTTATAGGAGGTGTTGGCAGGCGACTTCGTAACGAGCTGTTCAAAGACCGGTTTGGCCTCCGTGTATCGGCCATCGTTGTACAACTGCTTGGCTTGCTCCAGGTTTTGCGCCTGCGTTGCGCCTGCGATGCCAGCCCAAAGCAGAAGGGCGGGCGCGATGATTCTCATGATGGATCGTTGCATACTTGGTGTGTGTAGGAATTATTGTTGAGATAGCTGCTATTCGCGCGGACAAAAGTAGCCGGGTTTTGAAAGAGGTGGGAGGGCCAGACGCCGGCGGGGTGTTTGGCCCTCTATCTTTGCCGCGTAAATGGATTCACCCAATATATAAATGTATCGCATGAAGAAGAATCTCTTTCTCCTTTCCCTCCTGGCTCTGGCGCTTACCGCCTGCCGCGAGGATGACCCCGAGCCCCGCTTCAAGGCGCTCCACATCACCGCCCCCGACACGACGCTCTATCGCGGCGACTCGCTCCGCCTCCACCTCACCCCCACACCGCCCGACGCCGACATCAGCGGCGCCGTCTGGACCTCGAGCGACTCGCTCGTGGCCGTCGTCACGCCCGAGGGGGTGGTGCGCTGCGTCCGTCCCGGCCGGGCCGTCATCACCGCCACGGTGAGGGGCACGACGCTATCGGCCACGTACCCTCTTACCGTCACGCCGCACCCAACGCAAAGCATCGCCTTCAGCGAGCCCGAACTCAGTCTGCTCGTCGGCGAACAGCAGCCCACGGCACTCGTCTTCACCCCTGCCAGTGCAGATGATCGGCGTGTGACCTACGCCTCGTCCGACACGGCTGTAGCCACAGTCAGCGCCGCGGGTGTCGTCACGGCCCGGCGCCGCGGGAACGCCGTCATCACGGCTCGCACCGTAGATGGGGGCAAGACGGCTACCTGCCGCGTAACGGTGCAGCACTTCACCGACCGCATCTGCGTTCTGTTCTCCGGCACATGGATCTACTCTGGCAACAACCGCGTCACGGCCAAAGCCCGCATGACCCTGCGCAACGACAGCGACCGTGATATCTACGTGGAGCGCTTCATCGTCGAGAGCGACGGCCGTGAGATCCACCGCGAAGATATCCAGCGCACGATCCGCAGCGGCAGCAAGTTGGCCTGCGACGTTCGCTTCACCGACGTGCACGACCCGCAGTTCAAGTATCATTTCACCGTCGGCAACGAGCAATACGAAGCCCACTATCACCCGCACATGATCGGCGCTAAGGCCCTCCCTACGGACAGCCCTCGCCCCCTGCCGATCGTCGTCTCCAAGCGGGGCCGATCGAAATAAGTGAATGTAAATAACGTGAGTTCGACGTAAGAATAAAGCTGGCAGAGGGTCTGTGGAAACCCCACAACAGGAGAAAAAAGTATTTTTCGATGCTTGTGCAGATTGTTACAAACGCCAAAAAGTTCTTTTTTCGATTTGCAAGATTGTTGCAAGCATTTCCAAAAACACTTTGGCCATCGCGTGGCTTCCGTAAACGACACTTCTTCCGGCTTTATTCTTATGTCTAACTCACGTTATACCCAAACAAAAATGGATTACGAAAAATGGGAGGAGCCTCAGAGCGTTTGGAAGGGCCGTTCCGGAGATTTCGAATTATTCGTGGAACCAGTTAAAGCGCTGATCTACACTATCAATGGCGTTTTACGAAAAGTTAGGCCGGAAACTACAGTGTAGTTCGGGGCTTTCGATTCTTATAGTCAAGCAGAAATGGTTCCACGAATGTGTATCCGGGTTCGGCCTGAATGGCCGTATCGGGTACACATTCGTGGAACCATTTTTATTCGTATAAATACGAACCGTATTTGGGGGGGATGTACCGGTTGCGGGTGGGCAAATCAGATGGCTTTGCGCTGCCAAGCAGCGCGGTGGAAGTAGATGATACCACCGAACAAGAGGGCGAGGTAGTAGACGATGTCGGAAATGAAGCTCAGGTGCACAGGCAGACGCAGGCGGATGACGGTGACATATATATATATGGTATAGACGACGAGGGCGAGCATCTCTAAAAGGAAGGCGGGGCGGGTGTTGCCTGTGCCGGAAACGGCGCTGAAGATGATGCTGGCCAAGGCGGAGGCGATGGCGGCTGCGGCGATGATACTGAGCGAGGGGATGGCCGCGGCGATGAGGTGCAGATCGTTGGTGTAAACCGAAAGCAGGGGGCGCGGGAGGAGGACGAGCGGGGCGGCGAAGAGGGCGGTGATGCCAAGGGAGATGAGGGTCAGGCGGCAGATGAGGGGGATGACGGAGGGGGCATGGCCGGCACCAAGGAGGTTGCTCACCATCGTGTTGGTGGCCGTGGAGAGGGCGTTGACGGGGATGAAGAGGGCTATGTAGAGGCTACGAGCGATGTTGGCCACGGCCAGATCGCGCTGGCCGAGGCGCTCGACGGCGAGGAAGAAGATGAAGTAGGTGGACATGGAAATGAAGTATTGCAGCATGGTGAAGCCGGAGATGCTGAGCACTTGACGGAGCAGGCGGAAGTCGAACGTACGGAAGCGGTCGAGGCCGTAGCGGCGTCGGGGGACGGTGAGGCGGGTATAGAGGATGAGGAAGAGGACGGTGGCGGCTTCGGCCGCAACGGAGGCGATGGCGGCGCCGGTCAGTCCGAGGCGCGGCAGACCGGCATGGCCGAAGATGAGCGCCCAGTCGAGCACCACGTTGACAACTGACATGACGACCGACGCGAGCGTCAAGACGCGTGTGCGGGTGATGCCCACGAAGAGGGCGCGAAACATGACGCTGACGAAGGCGAAGAAGAAGCCATAGACGCGCCAGTCGAGATACTCCATCGTGGCGGCGCGCAGGGCGGAGGAGGAGACCATGAGGCGCATCAGCGGCTCGGCCCACAGGCGGGAGGCGGCGAAGCAGACAGCCGCCAAGGCGAGCAGGAAGAGGATGCCTTGGATAATGACGGGGCCGACGGCATCGTAGCGGCGCTCGCCGTTGCGCCGTCCGATGATGATCTGCGAGCCGGTGCTGAAGCCGAAGGCTACGGTGAAGATGCAGATGTAGTAGAGCCCGCCCATGGCTGATGCGCCGAGCTCGACCTCGCCGACGCGTCCGAGGAAGGCGGTGTCGGTGACGTTGATGACGTTTTGTGCCAGCAGGCTGAGGAAGATGGGCAGGGTGATGTCCCAGATCTGTCGGTTGGAGTACGTCTGCGGCGGGAGCGTGGGCATGCGCGCTTATTCCTTCACGAGGCGGTTGGTGGCTGTGTCGGGGAAGATGACAGTGGGTTTGAATCGCTTTGCCTCCTCGAAGTCCATCGTGGCGTAGGAGAGGATGAGGATGATGTCGCCGCGCTGTACACGTCGGGCGGCAGCGCCGTTGAGGCAGATGGTGCCTGAGTCGCGTTCGCCCGCGATGACATACGTCTCGAAGCGTTCGCCGTTGTTGTTGTTCAAGATCTGCACCTTCTCATACTCGATCAGCCCGGCAGCTTCCATCAGCGTGCGGTCGATCGTAATGCTGCCGATGTAGTTCAGATCGGCGTCAGTCACCGTCACGCGGTGAATCTTCGATTTCAGTACTTCAATAAACATAAATAAAAAGGGAGGGGGAGGAGCGTATTGCATACGCCCGGTAGTTAGAGGGTAGTTAGGGGTAGCGAGTTACTTGTAACTGATGTTGTCGATTAGTCGGACATCGCCGCAATAGACGGCGATGCAGCCGCGCGGTGAAGTCGAGTCGGCCCAAGCGTGGATGGGTTGCAGGGTGGTGCCATCGACGATGGCGTAGTACTCCACACGGAGGCCAGAGATGGCGTTCAGCGTCTTCGTGATCCACAACTTCACCTCGTCCGGCGTACGGGTGCTGGCGAGTGTGCGAGTCTCCTTGAGCGCAGCGTAGATGCGCGTAGCCACCTGCCGTCCCTCAGGCGTGAGGCGGGCGTTGCGGCTACTCAATGCCAGTCCGTCAGGCTCGCGCACAATGGGGCACGGCACAATCTCGACCGGCAGCTCGAGCTCGCTGACCATCGCGCGGATGACGGCGATTTGCTGGAAGTCTTTCTCACCGAAGTAAGCCTTGTCCGGCTCCACAGCCATGAAGAGCTTGCTGACGATCTGCGCCACGCCGTTGAAGTGCCCCGGCCGGAAGGCACCCTCCATGACGGTGGCTACGGTGCCAAGGTCGAATACACGGGTGTCAGGCTCGGGATACATCTCGCTCACAGCCGGCATGAAAACGTAGCGGCAACCAGCCTCGCAGAGCAGCGCAGCGTCGTGCTCCGGTGTGCGGGGGTACGTCTCCAGGTCGTGCGGGTCATTAAACTGTGTGGGGTTGACAAAGACACTGGCCACGCAGACGTCGTTTTCCGCCACGCAGCGGCGGATGAGGCTCAAGTGCCCCGCATGGAGTGCGCCCATGGTCGGCACTAACCCGATGCGTCGGCCGGCCTTTCGTTCCTCGCCCAAGAGCCGACGGAGCTCCCGGACGGTGGTTACTGTATTCATTTTGTGGTGTATGATTGTAATGAATGATGGATTCAAGTCGGCCGCAAAGCAACAAAATATGCCTCACATACAGTCGCTGGAAAAGCAGGGATAAACAGCCCTGAGACGCCCGTGAGGCGAAGGACGGAAGGGCACCGAAACCGGTAACGAGCTCCCCGTTTTTTGCTACCTTTGTGCTCAGTTTCACGTTATCGAAGAAAAAATATGGACGCAAAGAGAATTTTGTTTATCACCCAAGAAGTAATGCCGTATATCCCCGAAACCCCAATCGGTAACATCAGTCGGCACCTGCCACAGGGAGTGCAGGAACGCGGATATGAAATCAGAACCTTTATGCCCAAATATGGATGCATCAACGAACGCCGGAATCAACTCCACGAGGTGATACGGCTATCGGGCATGAATCTCATCATCGACGACACAGATCATCCCCTTATCATCAAAGTAGCCTCCATACAAATGGCACGTATGCAGGTTTACTTCATAGATAACGAAGACTTCTTCCACCGAAAGGCCACCCTCGCCGATGAGCATGGCGAAGCCTTCCCCGACAACGACATCCGCACCGTCTTTTTCGTTCGTGGTGTATTCGAGACCATCCGCAAGCTCCGCTGGATGCCCGACATCATCCACTGCCACGGATGGTTCTCCGCCTTGGCCCCCCTCTACCTCAAGCGCAAATACTTCGACGATCCCTGTTTCGCCCGGTCGAAAGTCGTTTACTCCCTCTACGACCAATCGCCCTTCCATCCCGCCCTCGACAGCCGGCTCGGGAAGAGGCTCAAGCAGGACGGAGCCACCGATCGCGACCTCAAACTCCTCGACGGATACGACTACAGCTCCCTCTCCAAGCTCGCCATCAAGCACGCTGACGGCATCATACAAGGCAGCCCCACCATCGACAGCGAACTCGAAGCGTTCATCACACAAAGCAGGAAGAAACTCCTGCCCTACCAAGACCCCGAACAATACATCGACGCCTACGACGCGTTTTACCAGACTATCCTGAAAAAAAGATGAGAAGAAACCTCCGGATCGCGGCCGCCCTGCTCTGCGCGGGGTGGCTTTCCTTTTTCTGCGCTTGCAGCGACAACCTTACACAGGTCGGCTCCTCCACTCTCCCCGAGGGCGACCGTAGCACTGTCTTCAGCGACACCTTCCAAATGACTGTAGCCACTGTTCGCACAGACTCCATCTACCTGCGCAACATCTACGGCTTCCTGGGGAACCTTGACGATCCGACCTTCGGACAGATCAAGTACAATTACCTCTTCCAATTCTACTGCCAACAGGGCTTCCGATTCCCAAAAACGCCCCACAACGGCCGCATCGACTCCGTCGTCCTCCGCCTCAAATTCTACAACTGGACCGGCGATGCCCGCGTCTCTATGCGCGCCCGCGTCTACGCCCTCAACCGCGAACCCGTGCGATCGCCCTACGGGCACATCAACCCCGAAGACTACGCCGACATGCAGACGCCCATCGGCACACGCGTCTACCGCCTCACCGACTTCCCCGCCGGCCGAGACAGCGCCTTCTACAACATCTACAACGCCTCCAAACGTTCCTACGATCAGGTTAAGATTGCTGGCCGCGACCTCCGCATCACCCTGCCCACGTCACTCGGGCAGTCCTTCTACGACGAGACCGTGAAGCGGCCCGCCACCTTCGCTTCGCAAGGCTCCTTTAACCGCTTCTTCCCCGGCCTCTACATCACCACCGACTACGGATCCGGATCCATGATCGAGCTGGCCGACACACGCATGCTCATCTACTATCGTCGGCCCAAGAGCGCCAAAAACGACACCTTGGTACGAGACTCCGTCACCTTCCGCGTCACCCGCGAAGTGATCCAGTACAACCACATCCGCACCGCCAACGACGGCTCCCTCCTCACCCCCACCGTAGACAGCATCGCCTACGTCAGAACCCCTGCCGGCATTTGTCCCCGCATCGTCATCCCCACCCGCGAGATCGCCCGCGTCACCACCGGCCGTGTCCTCAACGCAGCCCGCCTCGCCCTCCGCTTCTTGCCGCAGGATGCGTGGACGGATGCCCTCGTGCCGCCCCCCTTCCTCCTGCTTCTGCCCGAGGACTCCGTGCGCACCTTCTTTGAGAACCGCACAATCGACAACCGCACCCTCTACCTGCGCTCCACCAACGAGACCGGATCGGCAGACATCGGCTTCAGCGCCACCACCCGCACCTATTACTTCGCCAACATCGCCCCCCTCATCGAGACACAGATCAAGCGTAACCCCGGCGAAGATCTCCGCCTGCTGGCCGTCCCCATCGACCGCCTCTACACGGAGACCAGCCAACGCGGCGGAGGCACTGTGCGGCAAACCACCGCCATCATCCCTTACCTCTATCCCTCAGGCCTCCGCCTGCGCGCCGCCCCGGCCAACATGAAGCTCATCTTGCTCTCAGGCAAGCACGGCACAGGATTGCGCTGACCCGCGGCCGGCCCCTTGGGGCGGTCTATCACCTATAAGAAGCCTCATCGGAAATTCCCTCACCGATGAGGCTGTTTTCATGCCTCGACAATAAGGAGCGGAAGTAGCAAAGCCCAAATGCAAGCGCTTTTATTAAGCCGACTTCTTGTAATTTGATATCATCTGTCATTTTGACAAAGTAAGAACCCCATTTCCCCGCACCGAGGGAAACCCTTTACCCGCATCGGGGGAGACACCTTCCCCAATGACTCACAGACAAAGCATGCGTTGTGAGTGTCACAAAGCATGCGTTGTGAGTGATGCAAAGCATGCTTGCAATCATCGTGCAAGGGAGCTTGCAGACCTCGTGCAAGGTGGCTTGCAGGCATCGTGCAAGGGAGTTCCGTCCCTATATAGGTGAATGAATTGACCCGCGTCGAACTCTCGTTGATTTAATATCCTCTATCCTCTAATAATATGAAAGGAAACAGCAAACTTCGGATAGACTTCCGGCCCAAACTGCTGACGGCGCTCCGGACTTACTCCAAAAAGCAATTCACCGGCGACCTGATGGCCGGCCTCATCGTCGGCATCGTCGCCCTGCCACTGGCCATTGCCTTCGGCATCGCCTCCGGAGTCAGCCCGGAGAAAGGGCTCGTCACGGCCATCATCGGCGGCTTCGTCGTTTCGCTGCTCGGCGGCAGCTCCGTGCAGATAGGCGGGCCCACGGGCGCATTCATCGTCATCGTCTATGGCATCATCCAGCACTTCGGCTTCGAGGGGCTCATCATTGCTACGCTGCTGGCCGGCGTCTTCCTCGTGCTTATGGGCGCGATGCGGCTCGGGACGGTCATCCGGTTCATCCCTTATCCCATCATCGTGGGCTTCACGAGCGGCATCGCGCTGACCATCTTCACCACGCAAATTAAGGATCTGCTTGGGCTAACGGTGGAGCGCATGCCGGGCGACTTCCTCTCGAAGTGGGTGGTGTACGCCGAAAACATCGGCAGCGTCTCTTGGCCGGCCGTTGTGGTCGGATTGGCCAGCATCGTCCTCATCGTGCTCACGCCGCGCCTGTCGAAACGCGTGCCTGGATCGCTCGCCGCCATCGTGGTAATGACCATTGCGACCTACATCCTGCGCGAACATTTCGGTCTGGCAGGCCTCGAAACCATCGGCGACCGCTTCGAGATCAACGCCTCCCTACCCACGCCAACGCGCATCGCCATCAATCCGGAGACGATCAATCTGCTCCTGCCCTCGGCCTTCACCATCGCCATGCTCGGCGCCATCGAGTCGCTGCTCTCGGCCACTGTGGCCGACGGTGTGACGGGCGACAGGCACGACTCGAACACGGAGCTGATGGCCCAGGGCGCGGCCAACATCATCGTGCCCCTCTTCGGCGGCATCCCCGTCACCGGCGCCATCGCCCGCACGATGACGAACATCAACAACGGCGGTCGCACGCCCGTGGCGGGCCTCGTCCATGCCGTCGTGTTGCTGCTCATCCTGCTCTTCCTCGGCCCCCTGACGCGCCACATACCGATGGCCTGCCTGGCCGGCGTGCTTGTCGTCGTGGCCTACAACATGAGCGAGTGGCGCACCTTCCGCTCGTTGCTGAAGAACCCTCGGAGCGACGTCGCCGTGCTGCTCTCCACCTTCTTCCTGACCGTCATCTTCGACCTCACCATCGCCATCGAGATCGGCCTGCTGCTGGCCATGGTGCTCTTCATGCGACGCATCTCCGAGACCACGCGCGTCTCCGTCACCACGGACCACATCGACCTCTCTGACGAGGGCGAGATCCACCACGACGACGAGCACCTCGACGTGCCTCGTGGCGTAGAGGTCTACGAGATCGACGGCCCCTTCTTCTTCGGCATCGCCAACAAGTTCGATGAGTGCATGAAGCAGACGGCTGGCGCGAAGCCCGCAATCCGCGTGATCCGCATGCGCAAGGTGCCCTTCATGGATTCCACCGGTCTGCACAACTTGGAGAGTCTCTGCCGACTGTCGCGTCGCGAAGGCATCACTGTCGTTCTTTCCGGCGTAAACAAGAACGTCCGGGCCATGCTCGTCCGCAGCGGTATGGATCGCAGCCTCAGCACCGACAACATCTGTGGCAACATCCAAGAAGCACTCGCGAGGGCGCGGACGCTGCTGGAGAAAAAGGGATAGCCACGCACGTACCCGGTTTGTCCAACCCTTCCCTGTCAGCAGGTGTAGGGGGCAATCAATCCGGCGGCCGGGTATGGGCTGGGACGTCGTGCGATACGACCCTACTACACTTCCCGCTCTTCTCATTTTTCGCTTTTAGTTTTTCGATTTTCCCTTGAAATACCTGTAACATATTTCGGAAGACTGCGTCAGTAGGGCACATACGAATCATCAACGCATAAAGAATCACTGATATGAAATCGAACATGAAGAAGATCGCACTGGTGGCCGCAGCCGCCTTGGTAGTGACCACGGGCTGCATCGCCCGCGGACGCATGAATTATAACAACGGAAAGCGCGTGGAGCAGACGCGCGAAATGCCGGCCTACACCGCCATCAGCACCAGCAGCGGCATCGACGTGGAGTTCTCTGACGAAGTGAAATCAGGGCAAATCATCGTCGTGGCTGAAGAGAATGTGCAGGATAGAATCGTGACCGAGGTAGTGGGCAGCGAACTGCGGATCCACATGCGCCCTTCGCATCGCATTTGGGCTATGACCTCGAATATGAAGGTTATCGTGCCCAACACGGGCGCCATCAAACGTATCGCGGCCTCGGGAGGAAGCGACATCTTGGCCGAACAAGTCATGTTGCGCGGCAAAGAGCTGTCGATCGAGTGCTCCGGCGGATCGGACTTCAAAGGGCGCATCACCGTTGATCAGTTAGATGTGAATTGCAGCGGCGGATCGGACTTCAAGGGCGAAGTGACGGCCGAAACCTGTAAGATGGTCGCCTCAGGCGGATCGGATCTGAAACTCACTGGCAGCGCGAAGAAGTGCGACATCTCCATCTCTGGCGGCAGCGACCTCCACGCCGCGCGCTTTGAGGTAGAGATGTACAACCTGTCAGCTTCTGGCGGCAGCGACGCGACGGTGTTTTGTACAGGCCGCCTCACGGCTTCGGCCAGCGGCGGGTCAGACATCCGCTACTCGGGCGATTGCCAGACGACGATCTCTGACGACATATCGTCCAGCGTGAAGAGAAAGCATTAACAGCACGCGATAAATCTCACTTTTCCCTCGGCGTAGTATCCTTCTTATAAGGTGCTTCGCCGAGTCTTTTTCTGCCCGAACCCATTTTGAATCCGCGCTTATCTTTGCCCGTCTTTATGAAATCACTCAGAGAACTTTATAAAATAGGTAACGGTCCCTCCAGCAGTCACACGATGGGGCCGCAGAAAGCTGCACGAGTGTTTGCCGAACAGTGCCCCGGCGCACACACATACCGCGTGACGCTCTACGGCAGTCTGGCAGCCACCGGCCGCGGTCACCTCACCGACCAAGCCATTCTGCATGTACTCCAGCCCCTTGCCCTGACCGAGATCGTCTGGCGCCCGGATGTCTTCCTGCCCTTCCATCCGAACGGGATGCTCTTCGAGGCCCTGTCCGACGACGGGCGCACCGTAATAAACAGCCAAACGATCTACAGCGTCGGAGGTGGGGCACTCTCCGACGGCAAGACGAGGGCTGAGACAACCCGTGACATCTATCCGCTAACGACAATCGCAGACATCCTCGCCCGGTGCGAGAAGGAGGGTAGCACGTATTGGGAGTACGTGGAGGAATGCGAGGGCACGTCCATTTGGGACTATCTGCATGAAGTTTGGCAGGTGATGTGCGAGGCCATCGACCGCGGGCTGAACAACGAGGGCGTCCTGCCCGGCGGCATCGGCGTCAGGCGCAAGGCAGCCACCTACTTCGTCAAGGCGAAGGGATACAGCGGCAGCCTCAATTCGCGTGGCAACATCTACGCCTACGCCTTAGCCACATCCGAGGAGAACGCCTCGGGAGGGCGCATCGTCACGGCGCCCACGTGCGGGTCAAGCGGCGTGCTGCCCGCCGTCCTCTATCACCTCTCCAAGTCACACGAGTTTCGCGAAGTCCGCATCCTGCGCGCATTAGCTACAGCGGGGCTCTTCGGCAATATAGCCAAGGCCAACGCCTCCATCTCAGGCGCCGAGGTCGGTTGTCAGGGTGAGGTGGGCGTGGCCTGCGCCATGGCGGCAGCCGCGGCCTGCCAACTCTTCGGCGGCACACCCGGCCAGATCGAGTATGCGGCCGAGATGGCGTTAGAACATCACTTAGGGCTGACCTGCGATCCGGTCTGCGGACTCGTGCAGGTGCCCTGCATCGAGCGCAACGCCGTGGCCGCAGCCCGAGCTCTCGACGCCAATGTCTACGCCGTCTACTCCGACGGCAAACACCGTGTCAGTTACGACCGCGTCGTGGAGGTGATGAAGGAGACCGGCCACGACATCCCCAGCCTCTACAAGGAAACCGCCGAAGGTGGTTTAGCTAAAAACGCTGTGCTGTAAACGGCTATGGAAATCATCCTCATCCTCGGACTGATCCTGCTGAACGGGCTGCTCTCCATGTCGGAGATCTCGCTCGTATCGGCGCGCAAGGCACGGCTCGAATCGCAAGTGAAGAAGGGGCGGAAAGCAGCACAAAAAGCGCTCGACTTGGCGCAGAAGCCTGACCAATTCCTCTCCACCACACAAATCGGCATCACGCTGATCGGCATCCTTACGGGACTTTTCTCCGGCGAAGCCTTCGCCCGCGACTTGGCCGGCATGCTGGCACGCATCCCCTGGCTCGAGCCCTACGCCGTGGGCATCTCCAAGCTAACGATCGTCGTCACTGTCACCTACCTCACGCTCGTGCTCGGCGAACTCGTCCCGAAACGTATCGGCATGAACTTCGCCGAGCAGGTGGCCGAGCTCGTGGCGCGCCCGATGGACATCCTCTCCAAGATCACTTCACCCTTCGTCTGGCTCCTCTCCAAGAGTACACACGGCGTGATCATCCTGCTCGGGCTGAACCGCACGGAAAAAAACAAAGTGACGGAGGAGGAAATCAAGGCCGTCGTGCAAGAAGGCTTCGACAGCGGCGAGGTGCAAGACGTGGAGCAGGACATCGTGGAGCGCGTCTTCACCCTCGGCGACCGCGACGTCGGCTCCATCATGACTCACCGCAGCGACCTCGTCTGGCTCAACATGCAGGACGGCCTCGAGGCCAACCGCCGAAAGGTGAAAGAGAATCTCTACAACGTCTACCCTGTAGCTTCGGAGAAATTTGACAACATCGTCGGCGTCGTCTTCCTTAAAGACCTTTTCGGGCGCATCGACCAGGCAGACTTTTCGCTACAGCAGGTGCTTCGGCCCGCGCAGTTCGTGCCCGAGAGCCAAAGCGTCTACAATGCACTGGAGCAGTTCAAGCAGGCGCGTGTAAAGTATGGCCTCGTCACGGACGAGTTCGGCGGCATACAGGGCATGGTGACGCTGGCGGACATCGTCGAGGCGCTCATCGGCCAGCTGCCCGACGTGGACGAGGAGCTCGAGATCAAGCAGCGCGCCGACGGCAGTTGGTTTGTCGACGGCCAATATTCGTTCTACAATTTCCTCGAGTATTTCGACATGGAGGATCTCTACGCCGACTACGATTACAATACCCTCAGCGGCCTCATCCTCCAGCTCCTCGAGCGCGTCCCCAAGACGGGCGACACGTTCAGCTGGCAGTGCTTCGACTTTGAAATCGTCGACATGGATCGCGCCCGCATTGACAAGGTGCTCGTCAAGAAGCGGAAGCCATGATCCATATTTAAAGCCAACTGGAAATGGTTTGCGAAAATGGGAGCGATTTCAGGGTTATGCTGAAAAACAAAGGCCGAAATCAGTGATTTCAGGGTCATGCAGAAAAACAAAGGCTGGAATCAGTGATTTCAGTGCTTTGTGAAAAAACAAAGGCCTGGAATCAGTGATTTCAGCGCTTTGTAAAAAAACAAAGGCCTGGAATCAGCGATTTCAGCGCTTT
>CAUPYF010000022.1:0-14759 GCA_963515435.1 uncultured Tannerella sp.
CCAAATCTTTTTACCAATTTCACCTGTTAAATTTCGTTTCTGCGCTGATAGACAGGGAGGCTATGCACAACACAAAACGCAAAATAATCCGGTGCTATTACTCGTAGACGGCAAAACAGCCTATTCATGATGGTAAGCCTCTCCCCTTAGAATCGTCATCGAACGGTAGAGTTGCTCCAAGAATATCACACGCACCATTTGGTGAGAGAAGGTCATCTTGCTGACAGACAAACGTTCCGACACGCGAGCATATACGGCATCACTAAAACCATAGGGGCCTCCGATGATGAATATGAGGCGTTTGGATGGGTGTTGCAGCTTCTTCGACAGATAGGCTGCGAAGCCTACGGAAGTATATTCTGTACCCTTCTCGTCCAGCAGTACACACAAGTCGCCGGGCTGTAGGGCTTTCAGGATCAGTAGGCCCTCCTGCGTCTTTTGCTGTGCTTCGGTGAGACGGGCAGCGTTTTTGATGTCGGGGATGACCTTCAGAGTGAAGGGGAGGTAATGCGAAAGGCGCCGACAGTATTCGTCCTGTGCCTCACGCCAATAAGGGAAGTCAGTTTTTCCGATCATCCAGAGTTCTACGTTCATGTTATACGTGTTTTGTCGTCTTAAATATCTCCGATGTTTTGCTCCGTAAAAGTATGTGAGAAACGGCCGTTTCGTCAAATGGACAGGCCGGAGTTCACACTTTCCAATCCTTTCAACGGAAATGGAATTTCCGACCGTTTACGACATTTCTGTTGAAAAGATGTGCTTCCGAGAGGGCGTCACGTCCCCTCCCGAAAAGAAAGATCGTTCTCATGGGCACCTTCAGCTGCGCGATGTTGCTAATTATATAGCCCAAATTCCGCCAGCTTGATGAAGTTGCATCTTATGGCAGACACACGCTTATAACTAATTGACTCTTGCATTTTATACGTGATAAAAAATTGAATCTTAATGAAGTATAGAAAGAAAAACATTCAATTTCCTGAGGAAAATGAACGCCGCAAAATGCGAGAGCAATTTGCCTGAGGAAAATGAGTGCAGCAGAATGCAGCAACAAATTGCTTGAGGGAAATGGGATATACATAAAAAAGACGGCCAATTGCTTTAGGCAATTGGCCGTCTCAAATTATATACTTTCTCCAGCCTACGGCTATTCGCTGTTTTTCTCCTCCTCCGTCATGCGGCGGATGATGCTGTAAGCTCCCGGAAGGCCCAGCTCGCCAGCCTTGCTCAAATCGGCAATTCCATGTTTGGCGTCGCCTAAGGAGAGGGCTGCGAGGCCACGGTTGAAATAGGCCTCAGCCAGCTCGGGGTCGCAGCGGATCGCTGTATCGTAGTCCGCAATGGCGGCGCGGAAGTCGCGGCTATCGCTGTGGAGGTTGCCGCGGTTGAAGTAGGCGAAAGCAAAATTTGGCGAGAGGCGAATTACTACGTCATAATCGCGCATGATGAGCTCATGCTCGTGAAGCCGAGACTCGTCAATCGGATCAGATTCTTGCGCCGCCGGAGCGGTGAGCTCTGCCTGCCTCGAATGTGTGGACTGCAGCTGTTTATAGCGCACGACGGCACGCACGAAGTAGGCTAAGGCATAGTCGGGGGTGAGCTCGATGGTGTGATCCAGATCGCGGACGGCTTCAGCGAAATCTTGCACGAGCATGTAATCCATCGCGCGGCCGAAGTGTAAATCGGCCTCAGTGGGTTTTTGCTCGATGCGCTTAGCGTAATTGTCAATCGATGAAAAGTGAGCTGCAATCTGCTCCTCCGTCAGGGCCGCTTCACGGTTGGTCAAGAGCAAGCGCCAGGCGAGCACGCGCCGCGCATTGAATTGTTCCACGAGTTGGCCGAAAAAGACGCGTTCGCGGACGTCGGCTTGTTTTTCGTAATACGTTAGGACGAACATGGGCTCGAGCTCCACTTGCACGTTGCGATCCTGCACACGACCGCGTATTTCGCTCTGATACTTGCTCTTTTGCTCCTCCTTGCGGTCATGCACGACGAGGCGGCTGAATTTCTCGATGTTGCGATCTGATTCTTCGCGCGTCTTGTCGTCGTCCTTCCCTTTACTTGTGGAGGCCTGGTTCGGCTTGCGCCCGCGGCGGTGGTCTTCCTCGATCTGCATGGCAGCGATGTAATCGCGGTCAGCGCCTTTCAGGTCATTCAGCCGCCTGCGAACATCGGCCCGATAGTAATAGCCCTGCAAGAAGTCGGGGTATTTCTGGAGCACCGCGTTCAGGTCGCGCAGGGACCCGCGGTAATCGCCCGTCAGATAGAGCAGCGTGGCGCGGTTGAAGCGTGCGATGTGATTGTCGGGCTCAGCGCGCAGCACGACGTCGAAATCTTCAATTGCGCGATTGTTATCTCCCACCTGCGCGCGCAGCAGTCCGCGATTGAATCGCGCGATGCGATTGTCTGCGTCCATCTCGATCACCTGATCGTAGTCCGCCATCGCGCCGCGCAGATCGTTCATTTGATAACGCGCCAGCCCACGGTTGATGTAATAACCGCTTTCGCGGGTGTTGAGGCGTATGGCCTCGTTGAAATCCTTCAGCGCATCTGCGTAACGCCCCGATTGATAAAGCGCCAGGCCGCGATTGCCGTAGCACGGCGCGTAGTACGGATCTGTCTTGACGGCCTGGTCGTAGTCTGCCATAGCCTTCGTCGTATCGCCCTTTTCGAGGTACATGGCCGCGCGCGTGAGGTATCCGAGCGACTGCTTGGGGTGCGCGCGAATGAGCTCGTCAAAAACATGCTCAGCATCCGTGAAGTCCTTTTTCTGCACGTAGGCGATCGCTTTGTTTGACATCATCGCCCGGTCGCCCGGCTTGAACTCCAAACCTTTCGTGTAATCCTCAATCGCTTCAGCATATTTCTCCTGACTTTGCCGGGCAATGCCGCGCGCGTAGTAAGCCTGCGCCAAGAAGGAATTGCGCTCAAGGCTGAGCGTGCAGTCTTCCTCCGCGCCCTGAAAGTCGTCCAGATTGAGCTTTGCGACCGCGCGATAGAAGTAAGGCTCAGCCATCCACGGCTTAGCCCGGATCACTTGGTTGAAATACTGAATGGAGAGGACGTAATCTTCAAAATAGAGCGCGTTGCGCCCGATGGCCATCACTCGGTCAGTATTGACCTGCGCCTGCGCCGCGGCCGTGAGCAGCAGGGCAATCAGGAGAGTCAGCGCCCGTCGCATCGCGGTTATTTCTTGTTTGCCGGCTTGATGCGGTAGGCGCATGAGGCTTTGCCGCGGATGATGTTGTTCAGGCGGCCCTTGTTCAGCTGTCGGCGTATGGGCGAGATGTCGTCGATAAAGAGGCGGCCGGCCAGGTGTTCGCACTCGTGTTCTACGATGCGCGCGGCGAATCCGTCTAACGATTCCTCCATCGGCTCAAAGCGTTCGTTCATGTATTTCATGCGGATTTTTGCGGCCCGCGTCACGCGTTCGTGCACGCCGGGAAAGCTCAGGCAGCCTTCTTCAAAGGTTGCGCGCTCCTCGCTTTCCTCCGTGATCTCTGGATTAATCATCACGCGCCGGAAGTTTCTGCACTCTGGCCTGTCGTTGGCCAGCGGCCTGCCGTCGATCACGAGGAGCTGAATCGATCGCCCAATCTGCGGCGCGGCCAGGCCGATGCCGTCGGCGTTGTACATTGTTTCAAACATGTCAGCAATGAGCTGTTGCAGGCCGTCGTAGTCTTGGCCGATTGGTTTTGTCTCTTCTCTCAATACGGGTTGCCCGTAGGTGTAAATTGGTAATATCATCGGTCTGTGAATGTTATTGGTTCAATAATGATGGTTGGTTTCTCTTCCATTCCATGTACCCCTGTAAAATGAGCACGGCGCTGATCTCGTCAACCAGGGCCTTGTCTTGTCGTCGTTTCTTCTTCAATCCTCCATCGATCATCGCCTGGTGCGCCATTGCGGAGGTGAAGCGTTCGTCGTAAAATGTGATCGCGACTTCCGGCAGCGCCGCCTTCAGCTTGCGC
Organism: uncultured Tannerella sp.; assembly: GCA_963515435.1. Taxonomy (GTDB): domain Bacteria; phylum Bacteroidota; class Bacteroidia; order Bacteroidales; family Tannerellaceae; genus Tannerella. The sequence goes on from CAUPYF010000022.1 coordinate 3,969, forward strand.
GCAAAAGCCTTCACTCGCGCCATGTTTTCTGATGGCCGGTTATCCATCTGCTTGGGCAGCCCCACCACAATTTCGTCTATCGGTTCACGCCTGGCATACGCTGCGATGAAATTCACGGCCTCTGCGCTCGCCACGGTCGTCAGTCCGCCCGCCGCGATTTGCAGCCTGTCCGTGACGGCCAGCCCCGTGCGCTTCGCTCCGTAGTCTACGGCCAAGATCCGCCCCATCGTCAGTAGGCGTTTTTCTCACCTTGGAACATGTTGATCACCGTCACGTAGATGATCTTCAGATCGAGGAAGAAGGACCAGTTTTCGATGTACCACACATCCCTTTTCACGCGCCCTTCCATCTGCTCTAAGGTCTTCGTCTCGCCGCGGTAGCCCGTAATCTGCGCCCATCCCGTGATGCCGGGCTTCACCAAGTGGCGCACCATGTATTTGTCGATCAGTTTTGAGTATTGCTCCGTATGCTTAAGCATATGCGGCCGCGGCCCGACGACGGACATGTCGCCCAAGAGCACGTTGACGAACTGCGGAATTTCGTCCAAGTTCGTATGTCTAAGGAAGGCCCCGATGCGTGTCGTGCGTGGGTCGTTGCGTGTAGCCTGCATCTCGTCAGCTTCCTTGTTCACCCGCATCGTTCGGAACTTGTAGCAGTCAAAATCCTTTCCGTACAGCCCTGTCCGCTTCTGCTTAAACAGCACCGGCCCCGGCGAGCTCAGCTTGATCAACACTCCGATCACGGCGTAAAGCCAAGGATAAACGATCACCAACACAAGGGAGGAAAAAAGGATGTCGAACGCCCGCTTCAGCGCCCGGTTCGAGACCGATTGCAGCGGCTCATTCCGGATCGAGAGCAGCGGCACATATTCCATGATCTCCATGACCATGCTCTTCTTGATGTCGCGGTAAAAATCGGGCAGGATGTAGAAGCGGATCATGTGCTTTTCGGCAAACGAAAGCAGCCCAGAGATCTTCTCGCTGTTTGCCCCCGGAATGGTGCAATACATCTCGTCCACTCGGTGCCTCTCGATGAACGCCTCCGTCTCCTTCAGCGGCCCGAGATAGTTAGGCAACACGCCGCGCAACTCCTCGTTGTCATCGAAAAAGCCATACACATTGAAGCCATATGCCAGGTCGTTTTTGAGCACCTTATATAGCTCCAGTCCATTCTTTCCCGCCCCCACGATGATGACGTTCTTCACCCCGAATCCCTTCCGGCGATACATTTTCACCACGACCCGCATCACGATCCTCCACAACGAAAATGCAGCCACTGCAGCCACGTAAAAGACGATCAGAAACCGCGCCGATCCATGCCCTATACGCATAAAGATGAGACATGTGGTGAACATGATCATCTGAAACGTAATGAGCATGAAGGAGCGCTTCACGATGTTGTCTAAGAACACCACCGAGAGGTGCACCCAGATCGGAACGAAGTAGAGGGCAAAGAAGTAGCAGAAGTTCAGCAGCAGGATCACCTCCTTCAGGCAGTGTGCAATCAGCCGCGTGTAGTCAGCGCTCAGCGCATGATATAAAACGAGAAACAGGGCGTTGATGACTATCAAGTCGCCGACCCCAATTAGCCATTGAAGAAAATATCCCTGTCTCGAGTTTTTTTCCATCTCCTTTAATTATAAGGCAAAGGTATGGATCCATTTCCAGATCTCGGGAAAGAGATGGGACTTCGGAACGTGAGTTCGCCGACGTTTTTTCAAAAAACGCTTTTCCCCCTCATCATCCGAAAAAAAGGGAGCCGCCCCCGAAATGAATCGGAGACGACTCCCAGAAAAACTCAGTATAAGACGGATGAAAAAAGAGATGTTTTCGCGTTAGCGGGGGTCACCCCACCTTCTGTATCAATTCCATCCCCTTGCGGATGGCTTCCTCGTTGACGGGAATCAGGTGGTGATGCCGCTCCGGAAGCGTCTTCTTCAGCCCACGCAAGACGCTCTCGATCTTCACCATCGGCACGACCTTAAGCAGTCCGCCGAGGACGAGCATGTTGAACGTCTTCTGCATGTTCAGTTCCGTGGCCGCGTCCATCGCATCGATGCGGTAGACGCTGATGTCGGTGCGCTTGACGGGTCTTTGAATGCCGTAACCGTCGTAGATCAGGACACCTCCCTTCTTCACCGACGGCTCGAACTTGTCCATCGTCGGCTGGTTGAGGACGATGGCGACGTCGTACGAGTTTAAGATCGGCGAGCTGATGCGCTCATCGTTCAGGATCACGGTCACGTTAGCCGTGCCGCCGCGTTGCTCCGGGCCGTAGGAGGGCATCCACGTGACCTCCTTGTTTTCCATCAGCCCTGAATAAGCCAAGATCTTCCCCATCGAGAGGACTCCCTGTCCACCGAATCCGGCGATGATAATCTCATGTTGCATGATCGTATCTGCTATATACTTCCGATTCGCACGGCAGGGTTAGACATTCTTCAGGTCGCCCAGCGGGTAGGCAGGGAACATGTTCTCTTCCATCCAGCGGTTGGACGCGGCGGGCGATTTCTTCCATCCCGAGGAACAGGTGGAAACGACTTCGACGACGGAGGTCCCTTTGCCAGCCATCGAGTTTTCAAAGGCTAAGCGGAGCATCTTCTTCGTCTTGCGTGCGGCGGCGGGCGTCTGGACGCTTTGGCGCGTCACGAGGCAGGTGCCGTCTAACTGAGCCAGCAGGTTGCCGATCTTGAGCGGGTAGCCATTTAGGGCCACGTCGCGGCCGTAAGGGCAAGTGGCCGTGGGCATACCAATGAGCGTCGTGGGGGCCATCTGTCCACCCGTCATGCCATAGATGGCATTATTGACGAAGACGATCACGATGTTTTCCCCGCGGTTGGCAGCGTGGATCGTCTCGGCCGTGCCGATGGCGGCCAAGTCGCCGTCGCCTTGGTAGGTAAAGACCATCTTGCCCGGATTCACGCGCTTGACGGCCGTAGCCACAGCGGGCGCACGTCCGTGAGCCGCCTCCACCCAGTCCACATCGATGTAGTTGTATGCAAAGACGGCGCAGCCCACAGGCGATACGGCTACGGTCTTCTCCTCCATGCCCATGTCGCCGATCACTTCCGCGATTAGCTTATGGATCACACCGTGGCTACAGCCCGGGCAGTAGTGCATGGGGGTATCGTTCATCAACTCCGGCTTCGCATAGACGAGGTTTTCCGGCTTGATGATGTCTATCTCTTTCGGTTCGGTTTTTATTTCCGTTATCTCGGTTTCGATCAATTCTAATGTTTCCATTTTCTGCGATGTATTTTTAATGTATGATTCCTATCGCCCCACCATCCTCAGGATATACTGTGCGACGCGCAACATCACGGCCGCACCGCCACACACGAGGAAGGGCAGGCGATTGCCTCTTACCGTAAAATAGATGATGCCGGCCGCGATGGCGAGCACCATAAAGAGCAGTGTGAACAGCTCGTCCCAACGGTCTCCGCGTTTCATCGTCCGGTCTCCTCTTCTTTCTTACGATGTTAAGGATTACATAAGTTTCTCCTTCACCGCCGCGATAATCTCATCCGGCGTAAAGACGATGCCGCCTAAACGGCCGAAGTGTTCCACCTTCACCCGTCCGTTGACAGTCAGCCGTACATCCTCCACCATCTGACCCGCGTTGAGCTCCACGGAGAGGATCCCCTTCACCTTATTCGCCCGATCGGAGATAGCTTTCGCTGGGAACGGCCACAGCGTGATGGGCCGCAGCAGACCTAACTTCAAACCCTCGCCGCGCGCTATTTCCATTGCCTTTTGGCAGATGCGTGCCGACGATCCGAAGGCCACCAACAGATAGTCCGCATCGTCGCAACCGATCTCTTCGTAGCGCACTTCATTCTCTTCAATCCTGCGATACTTTTCTAATAAGTGCAAGTTGCGCTGCTCCATGATGGCGGGGTCGAGCTCGAGAGAAGTGATCACGTTCGGCTTCCGCCCCTTCTTGCGTCCGTTGGCTGCCCACGGCGATTCGCGCGCGATCTCCTCGTCCGTCTTGCGCGGGCGGAAGGGCGGCAGCACTACCTTTTCCATCAACTGCCCAATCATACCGTCGGAAAGGATGATAGCTGGTGTCTGATACTTAAACGCAAGGTCGAATCCTAAGGCCACAAAGTCCGCCGTTTCCTGCACTGACGAGGGTGCAAGTGTGATGAGGCGATAATCGCCATGCCCGCCGCCCTTGACTGTCTGAAAATAATCTGCCTGGCTCGGCTGGATCGTCCCCAGCCCTGGGCCACCGCGCATCACGTTCACGATCAGGCAGGGCAACTCTGCGCCGGCGATGTAGGAGACTCCCTCCTGCATCAAGCTGACACCGGGGCTGGACGAGGATGTCATTACTCGTTTACCCGTCCCGGCAGCACCGTACACCATGTTGATCGAGGAGACTTCGCTCTCCGCCTGTAGGACGACCATACCCGTCGTTTCCCACGGCTTTTCGGCCATCAACGTCTCCATCACCTCAGACTGCGGTGTGATCGGATACCCGAAATAGCCGTCCGTCCCGTAGCGAATCGCAGCATGCGCGATCGCCTCGTTCCCTTTCATTAATCTGACTTCTTCCATAGCGCTGTTCATCCTACTTTAGCCCTGTAAATCGTCAGACAGGCGTCCGGACATACCCAGCCACAGCTGGTGCATCCTGTGCACGCATTCGGCGCCTTCATGTACACATAATGGTATCCCTTATTGTTGACTTCCCGGGGATGAAGCTCCAAGACGTCGCAGGGACACGCTACTACACATAAGTCGCAGCCTTTACACCGTTCGGTGTTCACGACTACCATTCCTTTTACTTTTGCCATAAGCCATATTGTTTTTTTGGTATTGGACGCAAAAATAGAAAACTCCGCTACGGCAACAAGTTTGTTTTAACGTGCGCTCGACGTAAGCAATTCCTGTCATTCATGCCTCAGCATGTCGCACACCGGAGGCGCAGGGTTAAAGAGGAATACTCTGCTACGATCCTCCAATAGATATCCCCCTGACAGCTTCTAAGATTTACACCTTTCTCGGACGTAGAAAACCCTTTGTGCGCGACGGATATTCTTGTCTGATAAGCAGTGTATATTCTAAGATCAAGTCTTGATCTATAAAAATCAAGCCTTCATTTACACGAATCAAGGCTTTATCTGCATAAATCAAACCTTGATCTTAGGTTATACAGCAGTGCACAGACATATTTTGTCGGGCAGACGAAGACTTTTCTCCTCGGTTCACACAAGGAATATATAGTCCGGCGTTAAGTCTCAAATCGGTTATCCTTTCAGGGGGGCACATGTCGGAGGAAAGATCTCTTACGTCTTTAGACGCTGTTTTGATGACGAGGCTCATCTTAGGGCCAAACAGTTGTTTTGATGATTTCCGAGCCTCAGCTGAAGAAAAAGCTGCCGTTGATTTTGGGTTACATTTGTCCGCCAATTTTCAGAGGGTTAATTATTGGCCATATCTTCCCTATACCTATTTATATAGTGAGTGATTCGGTCACCTGATGTATCTCTCCCTCTTTGGGGCAGTCTTTTTCATTACTTATTTATTACACGATGAATATTTCATACAACTGGTTGAAGGATTACTTGCCGTTCCACCTGACGCCTGACGAGGTGGCGGCAGCGCTTACCTCCATCGGGCTCGAGACGGGCAGCGTAGAGACGGTGCAGTCCGTTCGCGGTGGACTCGCGGGGCTTGTCACAGGGCGCGTGCTGACTTGCGCGGCGCATCCCAATTCGGATCACTTGCACCTGACCACGGTTGATGTGGGTGGCGCTGAGCCGCTCCGGATCGTCTGCGGCGCACCCAACGTGGCGGCCGGACAGATGGTCGTCGTGGCCACGATCGGCACAAAGCTCTATGATGGCGACAAGGAGTTTGTGATCAAGAAAAGCAAGATACGCAGCGAAGAATCCTTTGGCATGATCTGCGCCGAGGATGAGATCGGCGTCGGGACAAGCCACGATGGCATCATCGTCTTGCCCAATGACACGCCTGTGGGAATGCCCGCGGCGGAGTATTATAAGGTGGAGACTGACTATGTGTTGGAGGTGGACATCACGCCGAACCGCGTCGATGCCACATCGCACTTCGGCGTGGCGCGCGATCTGGCGGCTTACCTACAGCAGCAAGGCACACCCGCATCACTTCAGCGCCCCTCGATCGAGGGCTTCAGCATCGATGATCCTTCGGGGGAGGCCATCACGGTGGAGGCCATCGACGAGGCCGCGTGTCTGCGTTACTCCGGCCTGACGATCCGCGGCGTGACCGTCCGTGAGAGTCCCGCGTGGCTGCGCCGCCGCCTGACAACCATCGGCCTGCGCCCGATCAACAATGTGGTGGACGTAACGAACTACGTGCTGCACGAGCTCGGTCTACCGCTGCACGCCTTCGACGCGGCGAAGATTGCCGGCAACCGGATCCTCGTCCGCACCATGCCTGCGGGTACGCCCTTCACAACGCTCGACGGTGTGGAGCGCACGCTCACAGCTGACGACCTGATGATCTGCGACGTCGAGAAGCCGATGTGCATCGGGGGCGTATTCGGCGGGGTGGATTCAGGCGTAACGGAGCAGACCGCGAACGTATTCCTTGAGTCGGCTTGCTTCCATCCCACATGGATCCGCCGCACGGCGCGACGCTTTGGGCTGAGCACGGATGCCTCGTTCCGCTTCGAGCGCGGGCTGGATCCGAATGGCACGATCGATGTGCTCAAGCGTGCCGCGCTGCTCATCCGTGAGGTGGCCGGCGGGCGCATCACGGGCGAGATTCAGGACATCTACCCGCACATCATCGAGCCGTATGCTGTGGATATTACTTACCAAAAGATCAACGAGACCATCGGGCAGGCGATCCCGAAGGTGACGGTGAAGAGCATCCTCCGTTCGTTAGAAATAGCGATCGCCAACGAGACGCCCGAGGGCCTCGCGCTGCGTGTGCCCATCTATCGCATCGACGTCCGCCGCGACGTGGATGTGATCGAAGACATCCTCCGCATCTATGGATATAACAACGTGACGATTGGCGACCGCCTGCAATCCACCCTGAGCTACCGCACGGAGACGGATCGCAGTTACCGGATGGAAACGCTCATCGCTGAGCAACTCTGCGGCGCGGGCTTCCACGAGATCATGAACAATTCGCTCACCCGCCGCGCCTACTACGAGGGCCTCACGACCCTGCCCTCCGACCGCTGCGTGACGCTGATGAATCCCCTGAGCGCTGACCTGAATGTGATGCGACAGACGCTGCTCTTCGGCGGCTTGCAGTCCATTGCGTACAACATCAACCATAAGCAGAAAGACCTCCGCTTCTTCGAGTTCGGCAGCTGCTACACGCACCGCAATACGGAAGGCGACGCCCCCCTTGCAGGCTACGAAGCGGAATACCGGTTGGGGCTTTGGATGAGCGGGCTGCGCACGGAGAACAGCTGGCTGCACGCTGACGAACAGACGTCAGTCTATGAGCTGAAGGCGCATGTGGACAACATCCTCCGGCGCCTCGGCGTGGACGAGCGGAAGGTGAAGCGTGAGACCTTCACCAACGAGCTCTTCGCCGCCGGCATGACCCTCACCACAGCCGCAGGACGCACACTGGCTACCCTTGGCATCGTAAACCGAAAGCTCCTGAAGCAAATGGACATCGACACGGAAGTCTGCTTCGCCGAACTCTCTTGGACGGCGCTGATGAAGGAAACGCGTAGGGCCGTGACCACCTTCCAAGAGATTCCGAAATACCCCGAGGTGCGCCGCGACTTGGCTTTACTCATCGACAAGGCGGTGACGTTCGCGCAGATTGAGCAGACGGCCACCGAGACGGAACGCAAGCTGCTCCGCCGCGTCGCCCTGTTTGATGTATACGAGGGAAAGAACCTGCCAGCCGGCAAGAAGTCGTACGCCGTCAGCTTCTACCTGCAAGACGCTGAGCGCACCCTGACCGATCGCCGCATTGACGACCTCATGGCCAAGCTCCGCCGCAACTTGGAGACGAGGCTCGGGGCGCAACTGAGATAACCGTAAACTGTAAACAATAAGAAAGAAACAAACTATGGGAAGAGCATTCGAGTTCCGCAAGGCGCGGAAATTCAAGCGCTGGGGCAACATGGCGCGCGTATTCACCAAATTAGGCAAAGAGATCACTATCGCCGTGAAAGCCGGTGGGCCGGAGCCTGACAACAACCCGCGGCTGCGCGTGCTGATACAGACAGCCAAGAAGGAGAACATGCCCAAGGACAATGTCGATCGGGCCATCAAGCGCGCCAGTTCGAAGGATTACACGGATTATAAGGAGATGAATTATGAGGGCTACGGCCCCTTCGGCATCGCCGTCTTCGTGGAGACGGCCACGGACAATACCACGCGCACTGTGGGTAATGTCCGCAGCTACTTCAACAAGGTCGGCGGATCGCTCGGCACCAGCGGATCGTTAGAGTTCCTCTTCGATCATAAGTGCGTGTTCCACATCCTTCGGCAGGACGGCATGTCGCTCGATGATCTTGAGTTGGAACTGATCGATTATGGCGTCGACGAGTTGGATGAAGACGAGGGCGAGGTGATTCTCTACGGTGACTTTGCGCAAAACGCCGCCATCCAGAAATACCTTGAGGAGAACGGCTACGAGATCACCGCCAGCGAGTTTGTCCGCATCCCCAACGATGTGAAGGACGTGACGCCTGAGCAGCGCGAGACGATCGAGAAGCTGATCGAACGATTGGAGGAGGACGAGGACGTGCAGAACGTCTTTCACAACATGAGGGAATCGGACGAGGAGTAACCCGTTTCCCGGCAGACAACATGAAGAGGGGGTGCCGACAGTGATCATGTCGACACCCCCTCTTTTCGTCTCGGTGCGGCTGAAGGGACTCGAACCCCCACGCCCGGAGGCATCAGATCCTAAGTCTGACGTGGCTACCAATTACACCACAGCCGCGGTTTTCTTCGGCGGGCAAATATAGAAGCAGTTTGCTATTTACCTCAGAAGAAGGCCGTCAAGCGCAGGCCCGCGGAGAGAAAATCGAACGTCCGCAGGTCGCTGGCCGTGCGGACACGCTCCTCGGGACGCTCGGGGTCGGCGAAGGTGAGGAGAACCACCGGCCGCGAATAATGATAGTCGGTATAGAGCGTCACGCCCAGCTCTTCGCGAAACTTATACGTGATCGAGGCCCCGACACCCGCCATCCAAGCCGTGCGCGGCTCGTAGGTGTAGAGCGCCAGCTCGCGATCAAGATCAGCGGCGTCGCGCTCCGGTTCGGGTGTCACCATGCCCTTGGCAGCAAAGGCTAATCCCAGATTTGCCTTGCCCATCACCACCCAGCGATCGATGGGTTCGACGGCGAAGTACGGGCCAACGCTCACGTTCACCGTCCCCACAGACTGCGCCTGCATCCTCATGTGTCCACGCTCAGGCTGCGAGGCGTCCACCCACATCGGCGCCGAGGGGTCGACGGGAAAGGTCACGAAAGCGCACTCGCTGCCCACGCCCCAGTGATGCCCCGGGAACCATGCACCCTCGAAGCCCGCCTCTACCCCCGGGTGCGTGTAAGCATCCGCATCAGCGCCAGGATACATCAGGAGGTTGTGCATTGCTCGGGCGGTGCCCAGCTTCACGGAGAGAAACGAAGGGTTGCCGCTGCTCTCAAAGCGCGAGAAAAGACTAAGGTTGTCGCCCCGGTTCTTGTAGATCTTGTCAATGAAGAAATAGCCGAGCTGAGTGGAGAGGATACCGATGCCAGCGCCTGCCAGAATGTCGGGCACCCAGTGGCGGTTGTTCAGGCTGCGTCCGAGGGCTACAAAAGTGGCGCCGGCATAGCCCGAGACGCTGTAGATAGGGTTCACGTCGCCATACTCCTTGTGCATGAAGGTGGCATTGGTGAAAGCCATCGCGGTGTGGCCCGAGGGGAAAGAATTGCGGGTAGAAACGTCAGGGCGCTCCACGCGGGCGGTGTATTTGATGGAGTTGACGAGGGCAGCCATGATGACAAGGCTCGTGGCGTGCGAGAGAAGGGTACGCGGCAGCTTGTTTCTCCCCTTGACGCCGGATATTTTCAGGCCGTAAGTAGCCACCGCCGGGGCGTATTGCAGGTAATTGTCGAAAGTGTTGCGGAAGCCGGGAACATAGCGGTTACGGATGCGGCGGATGTGCTCGCGCTCATTCCACGTCAGGGCCGATGCAGCGAAGAAGACGGCGGGGGCAAAGCCTATCCGCATCGCGTCATGATCGAAGACCGTATGGATGCGTTTGGGGAGGTCGACGGTAGGAGTGTCGACACAGCGCAGGCCGTAACCACTGAGCGCGAGCGTGTCCGGCACAGGCATTCGGTAGGCATATTGTGCTGACAGATGCGGAGGAAGGAGCGTCGAAAGCATAAGGAGGCTGCCGTATAGAAATCGTCTTCTCTGTTCTTTTTTCATCTTGATTCTTTCCTTGCGATAAGCTGAGGGGGAGAACATGTCAAAGGGGAAAAATTGCGGGTGCGAAGATAGCACGAGACGGTTGCGCTAATGGGCAAGAATACATCATCAACAATCCGTTGTCGCCGCTCATGCCCTGCGTCCGAAGGCTCATCGATCCCTGACAATGAACCATACGAGAGTTAGACGTAAGCAATTCATTCACCTATATAGGGACTCACTTGCACGACGGTTGCAAGCATGCTTAGCATCACCTCTTAAGCATGCTTAGTGCCCCTTATACCCAAACAGAAAAGGATTGCGAAAAAGGGAAGAGCCTCAGAGCGTCTGGAAGGGCCGATCCGGGGAGTCTGAGTTATTTGTGGAACCAGTTAAAGCGCCGACCTACACTGTAG
>CAUPYF010000023.1:0-14296 GCA_963515435.1 uncultured Tannerella sp.
TTTCAGCGCTTTGTAAAAAAACAAGGGCCTGGAATCAGTGATTTCAGCGCTTTGTAAAAAAACAAGGGGCTGGAATCAGTGATTTCAGGGTCATGTAGAAAAACAAAGGCCGAAATCAGTGATTTCAGGGTTATGTAAAAAAACAAAGCGGGCACAGGTCAGGGCATTTCTAAGCGCCGGAAGCGATAGCCGGCGGCGCGGAGCCAGGCGATGGCGCGCGGCAGGGCGTCGAAGAGGCGGGGGGCGGCCTTGGGGGAGTCGTGAAAGACGATGAGGGAGCCGTTGCGGGCGTAGCGCTGGACGTTGCGGAGGACGGCGTCGGGGGTGAGGCGGGGGTTGTAGTCGCGGGTGACGACGTCGAACATGATGAGCTGGTAACCGGCTTGGCGGAGGGCGGATTGCTGGGCGGGGAAGAGGCGGCGGTCGATGAGGTCGGCGGCAAGGCGGACATCGGCCATGTAGGCGGAGGCGGGGAGGCGGAGGCCGCGGATGTGGTGGTAGGTGTGGTTTCCGACGGTGTGGTCGCGCGCGAGGATGGCGCGGTAGGCCTGGGGGTATCGGCGGACGTTGTCGCCGACGCAGAAGAAGGTGGCGGGCACCGCGAGGCGGTCAAGCTCCTTCAGCAGGCGGGGGGTGGTGAGGGCGTTGGGGCCGTCGTCGAAGGTGATATAAACGCAGGGCTCTTCCTCGGGCAGCCGCCAGACTGACCCGGGGAAGAGCTTCCTGTAGATGCAAGGGGGGCGCTCGATGATCATCGGGTGGACGCCCTCCTTTCCTTATTTATCGCCCAACTGGGGGGCGAGGGAGTTGTAGAACTTGGTGAATTCGTCGACGTACTTGGCGCCGTAGTTCGGGTCGTAGTGTTTGCCAACGCCGATGACGTTCTGCACGATGGCCATGTCTCGCTGGAGGTCTTCGCGGACGCTGGCGAACTGGGCGGGCCTGAGGCGGACGTACCAGCGGATGTTGCGCAGGGAGTTCTCCACGATGGCGTCGAGGATGGGTTCGCCCTTCTCCTTCTTGCCGAGCGCCATATAGGTCTCGCCGATGGCGATGGCGCTGTAGTCTAACGGGACATTGGCGGCGGGGAGCACTTTCATGGCCTTATCGGCTACGGCCAGTGCTTTGTCGCGCTTGCCTTCGCGGAGGAGGGCTTGGGCGAGCTCGCCGAAGATGTACATACGATAACTCTTGCACATGCGCATCGTGTTTTCCTCCATGTAGACGCCGGGCTTGTCGGCACCGCCCCATTTGAAGCGGTTCATGACGTTGTCGTACATCTTCTCCGTGTTGATCGCACGTGCACCCTCGGCGCGTGTCGCGAAGGGCACAAAGCGATAGGCGAGTCCAGTCTTTTGGAAGTAGGGGTCGAGGCGGACGAACTGATTTGGGTCTACGGTGATGGCGAAGTAGATGGGGCGCTTCCAGTTGTTTGTGGAGATCATGTCGAGGATGGTGAGGGCCTCTTTGCCGATGGCCTCTTTACCGGAGAGGTCGACGACGAGTTCATGCAGCATCCGGGGTGCGTCCTGCGGGTCGATGGCGTGGTTTTGGTACACGGCATTGGAGTCGACGCGGAGGATCAGCTTATCGCTGGGCAGGTAGTCGAGCTTCTGTCCGAATCCGGGGACAGTCTTCGTGCGCGGATCGTCGCTTCGGAGCCATTCGAGCGCCTGGGCGAGATCCATCTGCTCTACGCGTTTAATGATGTAGGCATGGTCGCGTGTGCCTTGGATGTATTGGCTGCGGTTCCAGGTGATGGGCAGCGGGTCGGAGTTATAGGCCTGACGCTTCATCTGATCCGTGTACCAGTCCGTTTGCAGATAGCTGGTGTTGCAGACACGCACATCGGTGCGTATGCCTTCGACTTCCTGAGCATACCAAAGGGGGAAGGTGTCATTGTCTCCGTTGGTAAAGATCACGGCGTTCGGCTCGCAGGATTCGAGGTAGTTGGCGCCGAAGTCGCGACACATGTAGCGGCCCGAGCGGTCGTGGTCGTCCCAGTTCTGTCCGGCCATCTGTAGCGGCACCAACACGCATGCGATCGATGCAATGGCTCCCGCGGCAATACCCGGCACCTTGCCATATTTCTCTATCGCCCGTGCGATCGCCCCGACGCCGAGGCCGATCCAAATGCAGAAGGCGTAGAACGATCCGGCGTAGGCATAGTCGCGTTCGCGCGGTTGGTAGGGTGTTTGGTTCAGGTAAAGCACAATGGCGATGCCGGTCATGAAGAAGAGCAGGAAGGTGATCCAGAACGACTGCATGCCGCGGCGTCCGCTGCCCAATTGATAGAGGATACCGAGGATGCCAAGCAGCAGCGGCAGCATGTAGTATACGTTGTGGCCCTTATTGTTGATGATGTCGTTGGGCATATTGTCTTGCGGGCCGACCATCATTGCGTCGATGGGTTTGATGCCGGTGATCCAGTTGCCGTTCAGGATCTCGCCGTGGCCTTGGTTGTCATTCTGTCGGCCGGAGAAGTTCCACATGAAGTAGCGCCAATACATGAAGTTCAACTGGTAACGCACGAAGAAGACGAGGTTTTCGGCAAACGTTGGCTTCATGGCCGTCTTCGTCTGGCCCATCAGCTGATACTTGATTGGCGATCCCTTCACGTTGCCCCAATATTTATAAGCCTCGATGTGGCGTCCGTCCTGACTGTACATGCGGGGGAAGAGCATCTCCGTTTCGCTCACATATTCGTAATTCGGAGAGACGTAAGAGACGTAATAGTGATCCTTCTCTGTGGGGCTTTTCTTGATCACGCGGCTCCACGTCTTGGGGCCGTCCTTCGATATGGCTGTGCCGTCACTGTTGCGCTTTACTTCGGAGACGTACGTGGGGCCGTAGAGCAACGGCACACTACCGTATTGTTCGCGGGCTAAATAGCTGCGCAGGGTGAAGATGTCGCTCGGGGCGTTTTGGTTCATCGGTGTGTCAGCCGTGGAGCGGATCAGGATTAATGCGTAAGACGAGTAACCCACCACGATGACGAGCAGTGAAACGAGTGCCGTATTCATAGCTGCCACATTGAGCCGCTTGATGCGGAAGAGCGCCACAGCCAAGGCTACGATCAGCAGCACACCAAGCACGTAGCCTTCACCGATGAACGGTATACCAAGCAATACAATGGAGAGCAGGAACGAGAGGCGCACCCGCATCGGGTTGACCACCTCGCGCATCGTCTCCCAAATGGCCCATGCCAGCACGGCGGCCACAATGATGACATACGCGTAGACGCCCGTGTTGTAAGGCATGCCAAGGACGTTGACGAAGAGCAGTTCGAAGAGTCCGCAGACTTCCACCAACCCCTGCACTACGCCGTACATCATCAATGCCACAAGGGCGAAGGAGATGAGTAGCGCCACGATAGTTCCCTTTGTTGTCGGGTTCGGGTATTTCCTATAATAATATACGAGCACGATGGCGGGGATACAGAGCAAGTTCAGCAGGTGCACCCCGACGCTTAGCCCCATGAAGTAGGCGATGAGCACGATCCAGCGATCGGCATGCGGACGGTCGGCCACTTCCTCCCACTTCAGGATCAGCCAAAAGACAACGGCGGTAAAGAGCGACGACGAAGCGTAAACCTCACCCTCGACGGCGCTAAACCAGAACGTGTCGCTGAAGGTGTAAGCCAGTGCGCCGACGACGCCGCAACCCATCACCATCACGGTGCGCGCCAGCGTCAGTTCGCGTTTCCCTTCCTTCAGGATAATGCGCCGCGCTAAATGCGTGATACTCCAGAAAAGGAAGAGGATGGTCAGGGCGCTGAAGAGAGCGGACATCGTGTTGACCATCTTGGCCACCTGTGCCGTGCTCGAGGTAAGCTGCGTGAAGAGGTTGGCCATGAGCATAAAAAACGGGGCTCCGGGCGGGTGCCCCACTTCGAGTTTGTAGGCCGACGAGACGAATTCGCCGCAATCCCAAAAACTGCCCGTCGGCTCGATAGTCGACAGATAGGTGAACGCCGCGACGAGGAAAACAAGCCACCCCGTGACGTTGTCGATTAGCTTGAAATGCTTCATAAAACGATGATATTGTATGCGTTTAGATCTTCTAAAAAATTCGCGCGCAAAGGTATACGTGGGATCTGAAAACTAAAATCGAACAGTGACAAGAGGAAGGGCTTGCTGCGGTGTATATTGGGTCGTCGCAAGGCTACGGGGGCGCTGTTTGTTTGCTTTCGGAAAAGCCGGATCTATCTTTGTTGCGTCATTAATCATGCGGGTGACGCTTCTCAATTCAAGGGCTTTTGCGCCACTCCTTCTAACTCCTCCCATCCATGCTTCACGGCCACGGCGACGACCTACACAACTGCGGACATGCCATCCGCGCCAACTTCAGCTCCAACATCTTCGCGACAACCGACCTCACGGCGTTGCAGCGACACCTCGCGGCACACCTTGACGTCATCGGCCGCTACCCCGAACCTGAACCGCACACCCTCGAGGCGCATTGGGCCGCGGCGCTCGGGATTAGCCCCGAGGAGATCTGCGTCACCAATGGCGCGACGGAAGCCATCTACCTCATCGCACAAACCTTCCGCGGCGCCATGAGCTACGTTCGCCAACCTACCTTCAGCGAATACGCCGATGCCTGCCGCATGCATGGCCACCGCGTCCGCACCCTTTTCACCGACGACGCCATCACCGACGCGCCTGACCTCGTTTGGCTCTGCAATCCGAACAACCCCACCGGCGAGGTGCGCGACCGCAACACCTTGCTCCGCCTCATCGACGCCCACCCTACGATCTGCTTCGTCATTGACGAGAGCTATGGTGCCTTCACCCGCCAACCGCTGCCAACGGCGGCAGAAATGGCCGAGCGAAGCAACACGATCGTCATCCGGTCGGCAACGAAGCGCCACGCCGTGCCCGGGCTTCGGCTTGGCTGCCTCACCGCGTCGGAGGCGCTGGTAGAAAGGATCCGCGTGCAACGCATGCCGTGGTCGGTGAATGCGCTGGCGGTGGAGGCGGGGATGTATTTCCTCAGCGAGCAAACGCCTATGCAGCCATCGATCGATGAGCTGCTGACGGAGCGTGATCGACTCATGGACGGCCTCGCGGCGCTGAAGATCGCTGACGTCTGGCCGACCGATACACACTTCTTCCTCGCCCGACTACGCATGGGCACGGCCGTGGCGCTGAAGTATTACCTCATACAGGAACACGGCCTGCTGATCCGCGATGCGTCCAACTTCGAGGGGCTTGACGCTGCCTTCGTGCGCATCGCCACGCAGGGCCGTGCCGACAACGATCTGCTGATTCAATCTTTATCTCAATGGAAGCATACTTACTTTTCTTAATCCCCCTCTTGGGCGGATGGCTGTTAGATAAAATCCTCGGCGACCCGCGTTGGGTGCCGCATCCGGTGGTGCTCTTTGGCAAACTGATTGCGTGGGGCGACAAGCGACTTAATCGTGGGCGGCACCGCGTGCTGAGGGGCGGCGTGCTGGCAACTGTGTTAATCGCCGCGACATTCGTCGGGACGTGGGTGCTGATCGCTGCGGGTTATCGCTACGGCGGACGCTGGGGCATCGTGGTGCCGACGCTGCTTATCTGGCTTTGCTTGGCCGGGCGAACATTGGTGCGCGAGGTGCGCGATGTGTTTTACGCCTGTAGCCGCTCCCTTTCCGAGGGGCGGCGGCAGGTGGCCCGCATCGTGGGGAGGGATACGAACCAGCTGTCGGCCGATGAGGTGCGTGCGGCGGCGCTCGAGACGTTGGCCGAGAACCTCAGCGATGGCGTCGTGGCGCCGCTCTTTTGGTACGCCTTCCTCGGCGTGCCTGGCATGATGGCTTATAAGATGATCAACACGCTCGACTCGATGATCGGCTATCGCAACGCGCGCTACTTGCGCTTCGGACGCGTGGCCGCACGCATCGACGATGTGGCTAACTACATCCCCGCCCGATTGACTGCTTACTTGATGCTGGCCGTCAGCGGTCGGCGGTCGTTAATCTCGTTCGTGCGGCGCTATGGACGTTGCCACAAGAGCCCCAACTCGGGCTACCCGGAGGCTGCGCTGGCGGGCATACTCGACTGCCGATTCGGCGGCACGCACAACTACTTCGGCCAACCGGTGGAGAAGCCTTACATCGGCACTAATCCCCGCCCGCTGACGATGGATGACTATCGCAGCTCGGCCTTCGTGGCCCAACGCACCGAGGCGATGGCCGTCATGCTGGCTGCGATTGCCGGCATCGTCTATCTCCTTTTCATCATCCCGTAGATCTGCGCCATGTCTACGTGGCGGCGGACGTGATCGGCCAGACGGTCGTACTGCTCCTCTTTGAAGGCGGCGTAATCGAACGTGCGGCGCGCATCGATGCGGCCGATGACGGGGCGCAGCAGACGGTCGATGGCCGGGGCGTTGTCGAGTATGCCGTGGATGTACGACCCCAGGCAACGCTCGCCCCGGAGGCAACCCGTGTCGACGCCGTCGCCCTCGGTGAGCGGGTGGACGTCGGGCGAGAGGCGCGTTTCTCCCATATGAATTTCATAGCCGCGACACGTGCGCGAATCATTGACCATGCGGAAGCTGACCTGCCGCGTGGTCTTTTCTTTTGTTAGGCGGGTGGAGACGGGCAGGAGGCCGAGGCCGGGCAGGCGCTCGATGTCGCCCTCCACGTGATCCGGATCGCAGACTTCGCGCCCCATCATTTGGTAACCGCCGCAGATACCCATCACTACGGCGCCGTCGCGGTGGGCGCGCAGGATGGCTTGGGCTGCACCGTTGCGACGCAGATCGGAGAGGTCGTCGAGCGTGTTCTTTGAGCCGGGCAGCAGGATGATGTCTGCCTTGCGCAGCTCCTCGGTGTTGTTGGTGTAAAAGAGGTGCACGCGCTCGTCGCGCTCTAAGACGTCGAAGTCGGTGAAGTTGCTCATGTGGCGCAGCAGCACGACGGCCACGTTGATGCGCCCCTCGACGGCTTCGCGCTGCTTGGTGCGGAGCGTGACGCTGTCTTCCTCTTCAATATAAATGTCGGTGAAGTGCGGCACGACGCCGACGACGGGCACGCCGCAGAGCTCTTGGATCATCTGGCGGCCGCTGTCGAAAAGGCGCATGTCGCCGCGGAACTTGTTGATGAGTACGCCGCGGATGCGTTGCCGATCGTCCGGGGTTTGGAGCATGATGGAGCCGTAGACGGAGGCGAAGACGCCGCCGCGGTCGATGTCGGCCACGAGCAGGACGGAGGCGTCGGCGTAGCGCGCCATGGGGAGGTTGACGAGGTCGACGTCGCGAAGGTTGAGCTCGGAAATGCTGCCGGCGCCCTCCATGACGATCGGGTTGTAGCGGGCGGCGAGGCGGTCGAAGGCGGCGTGCACTTCGCGCTCGAGCACGTCGCGGCCTTCGCGTCGGAAGTAGGCCGAGGCGTGTTGGTTGCCGGTGGGTCGGCCGTGGAGGACGACCTGCGAGGTACTGTCGCCCGAAGGTTTGAGCAGCAGCGGATTCATGTCCGTATGGCAGGGCACGCCAGCGGCTTCGGCCTGCACGGCTTGCGCGCGGCCGAGCTCTAATCCGTCGGGGGTGACGAAGGAGTTCAGCGCCATGTTTTGCGCTTTGAAGGGCGCGGGATGGTAGCCGTCTTGAAGGAAGATGCGGCAGAGCGCGGCGGCGATGACGCTCTTGCCGACGTCGCTGCCGGTGCCAGCCAGCATGAGGGGGCGAAGGGGGGAGATGTTGGGATGGTTCATTGGGTGGTCGTGTTGAATGTGATGTCGTAGGGGCGGCGAACATCGATTGCTTATTCAAATCATTGGTTTTATCAACTCGCAGCCTTGTGAGTTGCCCTTGCCTAAGGTTTTATCAACTCACAGACTTATGAGTTGCCCTTGCTTAAGGTTTTATCAACTCACAGACTTGTGAGTTGCCCTTGCTTAAGGTTTTATCAACTCACAGACTTATGAGTTGCCCTTGCTTAAGGTTTTATCAACTCACAGACTTGTGAGTTGCTGTTGCGTAAGGTTTTATCAACTCACAGCATTATGGGTTGATAATTCGGATATTCTTAATAACTCATATTCTTTACACTTAATATTCTCTCGGTAAAATGGGCATTGCGACAGTTGGCGGCCATCATGTGCACGCCGATCGTTTGCTGATCGTTTCCTTCCGACCTAAAATCATGGCTTACTCCCGCTTGCTCCGGCCGCAGAGCGTACGGAAGTCGCAGTAGCCGCATAAATCGGTGCGATCGGTCTGGACGAAGGGGCGTCGGGGGTCGAACAGTTCGTCGAGGGTGGCGCGGAGGGCCGACTCGAAGGCGGGGAGCTGCTGGCCGACAAAGTCGTCGATGAGGAGGTCGTCGTCCTTCTTTCCCCGCGGCTGACCGGCATAGATCGAGGGGTCGAAGTCGGGCGCGAAGAGGTTGCGGACGTAGTAGATCGATGGGCGCAGGGGCAGGCTGCGGGTGCGGCCCTCGGTGTGCAGCATCCAGGCGTAAGTGAAGACTTGCATGATGGCCGATTGGCGTTTTGTGTTCGCGCTGTCGAAGAGCGCGGCGGGGGCTTTGCAGTTCATATCCATCTTCTTGCCCGTCTTGTAATCCACCACGCGGAGGGCGTTGCCGACCTCGTCTATGCGGTCGATGTAGCCCTTGAGGTTCACGCGGCGGCCGTCGCTGAGGGGGAAGGCGGAGGTGATCTGCAGCTCGGAGTCGACGTAGATGAAGGAGGGGGCCATGCGCTGATCGTAGCGGAGGATTTGGAGGACGTACTTCTCGATCATCTCGGCAGTGAGGAGGTTTTGCCCGGTGAGCGGGCGCACGTCTTCCTTGTCGTGGAAGAAGAGCTCGGCAAAGGCTTGGGCGATCTTCTGTTTCACCGCATGGCGATCGGCTATCACGCTGCCGAGCCAGGCTTTTGTGACTGTGGCGCCGCGCATGGGGTGATAGATATCTTCCATGACGCGGTGCAGGATGCTGCCGAAGAGGCGGTGCTCGACGCTCTCCGTCACCTCCTCCTCTTCCTGTAGCCCCATGACGGTGGAGAGGCAGAAGCGCAGTGGGCAATCGATGTAATTATTAATCGTGCTGGCGGATAATGCGGGGCCGCCTTCGCGCAGGAAGCCTTCCAAGCTGCGGAGCACCTCGCCCGTCTTTTCTATGCGTAGCACGGGGGCGCGCGAGGAGGCGATGGCGAAGGTGGGCGTCAGTTCATGGGGCTTCACCTCGTAGTGGTAACGCAGTTGGTGCACAAAGCGGCTGACCTCGCCCGTGGTGCGGAAGCCGTCGGTGCGGGTGTCGTAGAGCAGGGTGACGCGGCGGGCGCGGGCGATCATGCGATAGAAATGATAAGCCCAGACGCTGTCGCGGTGCTCGAAGGTGGGCAGGCCGAAGCCGCGGCGCAGGTTGTAGGGGATGAACGAGGGGGCAGCGCCGCGGGCGGGGAAGAGGCCTTCGTTCATGGAGAGGATGATGAGGCGGTCGAAGTCGAGGACGCGTGTCTCGAGCACGCCCATGATCTGTAGGCCGGAGAGGGGTTCGCCGCGGAAGGGGATGCTGACCGTCTCAAGCAAGCGCGTGAGCAGCCGCGTGTATGTGTCGATGGACATGGCAATGCCCGACTCGGCGATGAGGCCATTCATGCGCGTCAGTGTGGTGTAATAGGTGTAAGTGAATTCCCGTTCCAAGGCATCCATGCCGACGGGGGGCGCGTCGGGCGCCTCGTCGCGGTCGGGGAAGAGGCCGTTGAGGCCTTTGAGTATGTCGATGAGGTATATGGAAAGGGCTTCGACGGACGTGATGGGGCGGAAGATGAGCGTCAGCAGTGGAGTGCGGGCCAGGTCGGTGGTGGGGATGTAGATGCGGTTGCGGGCGGTGATGTCGCGGAGGATGGCTGCGGCAGCGTCTGGTGCGGCGCGGCGGATGTAGCGGTGGTTGAGGATGGCCGTGACCTCGCGGTGGTAACACTCGGCCGGGCGACCGAGGGGCGTGCGGATGTTCTTCTGTAGGGCCAGGATATCTGCCATGAGCGTCGCCACGGGTGTGCCGGCGAGGGGATACCCAAGGGTGATGTTGATGTGGGGTACGGTGTGTGGAATGGCGTTGAGTACCGGGATCAGCAGCTGTTCGTCGGGCAGTACTACGGCGGTGCGCAGCGCCTCTTCGTCGTCCATTTGCAGGCGTCCGTCGGCCATCTGTTGGAGCAGTTCGTGCACTTGTTTGGCTTGCCCGATGCGTGAAGGGAGACCCATCAGGGTGATCTCCGGCTCGTTTGGTTCCTCAGGGGGCAGTGTGAGCATGGAGGGGAAACGCCGGATGTAATCGCGGATGAAGTAGGAGGCTCGGTTGTCTTTATCCATCACGCGATTCACGCCTCCCTCGGCCGCGCTCATTGTGCCGCAATCCCAATAGAAATCGGCTGTGCCCTGCTTCTGCAATTCCTCCATCAGCGCCTCCTCCGCCCGAGTGAGCGCATTGAGCCCGACGAAGACAATGCGGCTGTAGGGCAATTCACACGCCTCATCGCGTCGGATGCGCTCCACCACATCGCGCGCAATCATTCCCTCGTAGCCGCGCCCTTCGGCAGCGAGCGCCTCGCGGAGGTCGCAGTAGATGTCGTGGAGTATGTCCCAGACACCAAGGAAGGAGCGGCGGTTGCGGTCGTCCGCTTCTGTGTCGGGCCGGAAGGCAGACCAGAAGGCGCGGATGGCCTCGATTTGCTCGGGCGCGAGGTAGCTGAGGTCTTTGTCGAACTCGTGCAGGTGTGTGGCGTTGGTGAAGAGCTGGCGGGCATCGATGAGGTATTTGTCGACGTCGTCGAAGTCGCCGAGGAGCATCTCGCCCCAGTGCACGAAGTCGTCGAAGGACTCGCTGGCGGCGCTGCGGCGTATATATATATGGTATAGGAGGAAGAGCATCTGCAAATGGTCGGCGGGTTGCATGCCGCTGAGTTGCTCAAAGAGGCCGTTGATCGTCAGGATGGCGGGGGAGAAGAGGGGTCGGCCGGCTGCGTGCGAGAGGTATTTGCGGAAGAAGAGCCCGGCGCGGCGGTTGGGAAAGACGAAGGCCATGCGCTGCACATCGGCACCGTAAGTCGAATAAAAGAGGTCGGCAATCTGCTGAAGGAAGGGGGACATGAGGACTGAAAACAAAAAGAGGAAAATGACAATCGTGGCGATGAATCTATTTTCATATGCGACACGCATCCACGGTTGCCACAACTTTCCAATGATCATCGGGGGGCAGGCATTCTTTTCGCCATTTGAATGTATTGGCTGTTATTTCCGAAAAGACATACCGCATTTTACCCTCGGTGTTTTCGGTCAGCACCACCTCATCGCCCACCTTCACGGCTGTCAGACGAAAGGCACTGCCCGTACATCCGTAGAAAATATCCCACACCATCGTTCGAGGATTATAAATCCGCAGGGTAGTGCCGTATTCAGCGTCGGCTTGCGGGACGTTCAACCTCTCCGTACGCGACGGCACGATAAACAAATCCTGAATGGCAGTCCCCTCCAAGACCCGTGAGAATATCCATTCACCCTTTACTCGCCGAGGCACGGCATCATCCAAATGGTCGTTCCATTCGATCGCCCATTCGCCTATCAAATCTCCGAAATAATCGTACGCTTCGGGGATCTTCTCACTTTTTTCGATGCTGCATAGAGCTTCCGCAAATGATTTCATCATATTATTCATATTTCAAGACGTATTCCGCAATGATTGGGAGAATTCTGTTTTCTGCGGAGCAAAGATAGGGTCTCCCCCGCCAGCCCCCGCCCCCCCAGCCTTCTTGCCGTACCTTTGCCCCACGTATTATTAAAGCATATATCACACACAAGATCATGATTACAGTTAGCGGTTTGGACATCCGATTCGGAAAGCGGATCCTTTTTCAAGATGTCAACCTGAAATTTTTGCCCGGCAACTGCTACGGCATCATCGGGGCCAACGGGGCCGGCAAATCCACCTTCCTGCGCGCCATCAGCGGCGATCTCGACCCAACGCGCGGCACGATCACGATGGGGCCCGGAGAGCGACTCTCGGTCTTGGCGCAGGATCACTTTGCCTTCGACGATTACACCGTGCTCGACACCGTCCTTATGGGCCACACGCAACTCTGGGCCGTGATGAGCGAAAAGAACGCGCTCTACGACAAGGAGGATTTCTCAGACGCAGACGGCATTCGCGCCTCGGAGCTGGAGGAAAAGTTTGCCGAGATGGAGGGCTGGAACGCCGAGAGCGACGCGGCGGCGCTGCTCAGCGGGTTAGGCATCGCGGAGGCATTACACACGAAGAGGATGCGCGACCTGAGCGGCAAGCAGAAGGTGCGCGTGCTGTTGGCGCGTGCGCTGTTTGGTAAACCGGACAACTTGCTCCTCGACGAGCCTACGAACGACCTCGACCTCGAGACCGTCTCTTGGCTCGAGAACTACTTGGCCAACTTCGAGCACACCGTGCTCGTCGTCAGCCACGACCGCCACTTCCTCGACTCCGTTTGCACGCACACCGTGGACATCGACTTCGGCAAACTCAAACTCTTCGCCGGCAACTACAGTTTCTGGTACGAGTCGAGCCAGCTGGCCCTCCGCCAACAGCAGCAGCAGAACAAGAAGGCCGAGGAGAAGAAGAAGGAATTAGAGGAGTTTATCCGCCGATTCAGTGCCAACGTGGCCAAGTCGAAACAGACAACGAGCCGCAAGAAGATGCTCGAGAAGCTGAACATTGAGGAGATCCAACCCTCGTCGCGCCGTTACCCGGGCATCCTCTTCACCCCCGCCCGCGAGCCCGGCAACCAAATCCTTGAGGTCAGCGGATTGACGAAAACAATCGACGGGCACACGCTCTTCTGCGACCTGAATTTCAACGTGGAGAAGGACGACAAGATCGTCTTCATCAGTCGCGACCCGCGCGCCATGACGGCCTTCTTCCAAATCATCAACGGCGAGGAGGAGCCTGACGCAGGCTCTTTCCGCTGGGGGCAGACGATCACGACGGCCTATCTGCCGCTCGACAATGCCCGCTATTTCAATTCCGACTACAACCTCCTTGAGTGGCTCGGGCAGTTCGCTAAGGACACGAACGAGGTCTTCCTCAAAGGCTTCCTCGGCCGCATGCTCTTCACCGGCGAGGAGCTCCAGAAGAAGGTGAGCGTCCTCTCCGGCGGCGAAAAGATGCGCTGCATGATCTCACGCATGATGCTCCGCGACGCCAATACGCTCATCCTCGACACGCCCACGAACCACCTCGACCTCGAGTCCATCCAGGCCTTCAACAACACGCTGGTGAACTACAAAGGCAATGTGCTCTTCGCCAGCCACGACCACGAGTTCATCCAGACGGTCGCCAACCGCGTCATCGAGCTCACCCCGAACGGCAACATCGACAAGATGACCGAGTACGACGATTACATCTCCGACCCCAAGGTGGCCGAGCTGCGCGAGCGGCTGTATGCGGCGCAGGCGCCCATTTCCTGAAGCATTGGCGCGGGAAAAATTTT
This sequence comes from uncultured Tannerella sp., assembly GCA_963515435.1. GTDB lineage: Bacteria > Bacteroidota > Bacteroidia > Bacteroidales > Tannerellaceae > Tannerella. Next base: position 13,455 of record CAUPYF010000023.1, read on the forward strand.
TTCGCCTGATTGTATCGTACAATGGCGCGGGAAGATGCGGCGTGACACAACGCCCCCATAGCGTTCTTCGTTTTAGATTTTAGCTTTTCACTGAATATGGATGACATCTACCGGTCGGCGGGCGGACGCCGACTTATACACGATCTCTACCGCAGACATTTGGCCGCGCTCGATGTGCCCATGACCGAGCGCATGGCAGAAACGGAACTGGGCGACACGCACGTGATGATCTACGGGCGGCCGGGCGCCATGCCCGTCCTCTGTTTCCACGGCGAATACCTCACGGGCCCGCTGGCCATGCGCCCCTTCATCGAGGGCCTGGATCCGGGGCGTGTGCGCCTCATCGTGCCCGACGTGCCCGGCGCCGTCGGCTTCAGCCCGGGGCGCCGGCTGAGCGCGTCGAAAGGCGAATACGGGCGGTGGGCGCTGCAAGTCATGGAGGTGCTCGGGCTGCACGGGTGCACGGTGCTGGCTTGGTCGATGGGGGCACATATCGCGCTGCAACTCTGCGAGACGTCCGTCCTGAGCGTCGGCCGCCTCCTGCTGGTGCAGCCTGCGGGCTTCGCCTCCACGTCGCTGGCGCGCACCGATCGCGTCCTAAGCGACCGGACGCCGGACTTGGAGCGCCTGCAACTGCCGGACAAGGCCGTACAACGCGCCTTGGAGCCGGCCCTGAACTTCAACAGCCCCGACCTATGGGAAATGGCACGCCTGATCTACCTCCACCTCCGGCCCGAGCCCGAGGAGTGGCGCGAGGTGAAGAAGAAAAGCCTGCAAAAGTTTCGCGCTCCGGTGGGCATCGTGGCGTGTAAGTCTGACTGCCTCTTCCCCGGCGACGAGGT
>CAUPYF010000024.1:0-14010 GCA_963515435.1 uncultured Tannerella sp.
TCGGTGAATGAATTGCTCCCGTCGAACTCACGTATTCTTACATCGAACTCACGTTAGATTAAAGTTTGATTCAGACTTGATAGCCTCGAGTCAAACAAGAATATCCGAGGGGATCAGACAATAATATCCGAGGCAGATAAGGGGTTTATCCGCCTTGGACAGAGTTAAAGTCAACCGGGAATGGCCTCAAGAATCATTGGGTGTGCCCGGCACGCCCATTTATTCGCAAACCAATTTTGTTCGACTCTACATGCATGCGATTTTGCGATTTCATGTTGAGCCTTGAAAAGGGGGGGACACAAGAGGAGGAAAGGGGAAAAAACTGCCACAAACAGCCAGGCAGGAGCCTGGGAGTCAGTTTGTATTATTCCTCCGCGCGCTTCCGCTCGAACCGATAGAGTGTCACTCGGCTGCGGACATCGGCCAAAGAACGGCCGGAGTGGACGAGGGGGCGGAAGGCGTATTGCCGGCCGAAGCGTTCGGAGAGGAGGGTACTGTCGCGGTCGGCGGAGAGGAAGCAGCCTGCGGCGGGGCGCTCGGCGTCGAAGTTGCGGAAGCGGTTGCCGAGGTAGAAGTTCAGGCCATAGAGGTTGGTGAAGCCGGCGCGGAGGTCGTTCATGACGTAGATGCGATCCCGATCGACCGGAAACTCGCTGCGGATGCGGTCTGCAAAGGCGCGCGAGGAGGTGCGGTTGCGGAGGTTGTGCATCACGCCGCCGTCGATGAAGAGATTCAGGGCAACGGTGAGGAAAAGCGAGGCGTAGAGGATCTTGATGTTGATCCGCCGCGACATCTGATAGCCGATGGTGAACAGCGCGATGGCCAAGATGACGAGCACGATGATCGTGCCGGCCGAGGGATAGATGAAGCCTTGGGCTACGGCATCGACCGTCTCTATGGTAGCGGTGCGTGTGGTGAATCGGGCTACAATCTCCACCGGACGCAGGGCTCCGAAGGCGGTGAGTACAGCAACACCAAACGCTGCGGCACCGATGACGGTTACGAAGGCGGCAAAGACGCGTGTGCAGCGGGCGCGATGTTCGGCCACGTAGAGCATGGCTTGTGCTACGAAAAGGGAGATAAAGGGATAAGCCGGCATGAGGTAGACACTGCGTTTGCTGCTCGGTATGGTGTAGAAAACGAGCGTGCAGACGGCAGCCACGAGGCTGAAGAGTCGCACGCGATCCATCGCCAGAAGAGCGTCCCAGGCCTGATGCACGCGGTGGCCGAAGGTGGGGCGCTCGACTTGCGCGGAGTGCGGCTTACGGTTGAAGCCGAAGAGGGAGAAGAGGAGCAGCAGCGTCCAGGGCAGGAAGCCGGCCGCGAGTGTGACGAGGTTGTACCAGATAGGTTCCTTGTGCCCCAGGTCGTACGGGATGGCGGCCTCGCTGAGGTGGAAGAAGCGGCCGAAGTTTTCAGCTAACACGACGTTGAGAAACGCGTCGCCACCCTGGCGCCACGCCGCGATGTACCAGAGGAGGGGCAGGAAGGCGGCGCCGATGGCGATGTAGAGCAGCGCTTTGAAGATCTGCAAGAAGGTGTAGCGGCGCAGCAGGAGGAGGTAGGTGCCGAAGATGAAAAGCGGCAGGATGATGCCGACCGGCCCCTTGGTGAGCACGGCGCCGCTGAGCAGGAGGGGAATGACGACGGGCAGCCCCTTGAGCGATAGCTTCTCCTCCCACCGATACATCTGCAAGAGCGCCGCGACAATGAATCCGGTCAGCATCATATCCACACGGGCAGTCATGCCGGCGCGATGGATCTCGACGCACGTGAGTAGGACACAAACGGCGATGAAGGCTTCCTGAAAGCGCACACGCCGCCCGAGGAAGATGAGCATCATGGCGCCAAGCACGGTGTAGGCCATAGCCGAGGGCAGGCGGGCGGTCAGCTCCGTGACGTGGCCACCGGGCAGCGAGGCGAGCGCCATCATCCAGTGCACCATCGGCGGTTTATAGGCAAACTCATCGGCGTAGACCCGCGGTAGCGTCCAGTTGCCGGTCTCGAGCATGGAGACGGCCACGGAGGCCTCGCGCGGTTCGCCTTTCGTGGAGAAGTCGCCGGTGGCAATCCACGGCAGGATGGTGAGGAGACAGAGCACAACGATGGTCGTCACGGGCTTCTGCAAGTAGAGATATTGTAGGGCGGAGGCGCGCATGGTGTGTGGGGGGATTAGGTTTTACCGCGGAGCTTTGCGGTAGAGGTGAATGGTGATGAAGAGGTAGACGATGTTGGGTATCCAGACGGCGATCATGGGGCTGACGTAGCCGCTGATGGCGAACGTGGAGGTGATCTTGGAGAAGAGGATGTAAGAGAAGCTGAGGGCGAAGCCGATGCCGATGTTGAGGCCCATTCCGCCCTTGATCTTCCGCGAGGAAAGCGAGGCGCCGATGACGGTGAGGATGAAGAAGGAGAGCGTGGTGGCAATGCGTTGGTGATACTCGATCTCGAAAAACTGGGTGTTGCTCAGCTTGCGCTCCTTCTGTCGGCGGATGTGGGCGGCAAGTTGCGGCATGGTCATCGTCTCGCAGTCGCCCTCGGAGATGAGGAAGTCGGAGGGCATGAAGGTGAGCGTCGTGTCCTTACGTTCGCCGGTGGTGATATGCTCGCGCATGCCGTCGAAGTCGCGGATGACGTAGTTGAGGATGGTCCACCGGTAGAGCGAGTCGTACTGGATGGATTCGGCGGTGAGGCGCGAGACGAGGTTCTTGTCCTTGAAGCGGTCGAGGGAGAAGCGATAGCCCATCGAGGCGATGGCGTCGTAGCGATCGAAGTAGGCGAAGACGTCCGGCTCGACCTCGAGCTGGATGTTGTGGGCCGACGAGACTTTCTTGTCGCGGATGTGCTTGTTTTGGAAGTTGATCCTGACGATGTTGGCCGGGGGGATGATGTAGGCGTTCAGCAGATAGTTCGCCGAGGCGATGATGGCCGCAGCGATGAGGTAGGGGCGCATCAGGCGACGGAAGCTGACGCCGCAAGCCAGCGTGGCGATGATCTCCGACTTGTCGGCCAACTTCGAGGTGAAGAAGATGACGGCAATGAAGGTGAAAAGCGGGCTGAAAATGCTGATGAAGTAGGGGATGAAGTTGAGGTAGTATTCGAAGACGATGCCGCGCAACGTAGCCGTGGCGCGGGCGCCGACGAAATGGTCGATCTTCTCGTTGAAGTCGAAGACGACGGTGATGGCGATCACCAGCAGGATGGTGAAGACATACGTGCCGAGGAATTTACCGATGATGTATCGGTCTATCCGCGTGAGTTTGAGGGAGGGGATACGTAGCATTCAGATCCGTTCCGAGAGTTGTTTCACCATGCCGGCCTTCCACGTCGTGAAGTCGCCCGCCAAGATGTGTCGTCGAGCCTCGCCAACCAGCCAGAGGTAGAACGCGAGGTTGTGGATGGAAGCAATCTGCAGCGCCAGCAGCTCTTCGGCGCGGAAAAGGTGGTGCAGGTAGGCGCGACTATGGAGCAAGTCCACGGCGCAGTGGCCGTCCGGATCGATGGGCGAGAAATCGTCGGCCCATTTGCGATTGCGCATGTTCATCGTGCCGCGGGCGGTGAAGAGTTGGCCATTGCGTCCGTTGCGCGTCGGCATGATGCAGTCGAACATGTCGACGCCCCGCTCGATGGCCTCCAGGATGTTCACCGGCGTACCGACGCCCATCAGGTAGCGCGGCTTGTCCGCAGGCAAGATGGCGTTGACCAGCTCGATCATCTCGTACATGACCTCCGTAGGCTCGCCCACCGACAGCCCACCGATCGCGTTGCCTTCCGCGCCAGCTTCAGCCACGCGTTCGGCTGCCCGCGTACGCAGGTCGGGATAGACGCAGCCTTGTACGATCGGGAAGAGGCTTTGGTGGTAGCCATAGCGCGGCTCCGTTTCCTTGAAACGTTTGAGGCAGCGGCCGAGCCATTGCTCGGTAAGGTTCAGCGAGCGCTCGGCATAGGCGTGGTCGGCGTCGCCGGGGCAGCATTCGTCAAAGGCCATGATGATGTCTGCGCCGATGGAGCGCTCAATGTCCATCACACGCTCGGGCGAGAAGAGATGCTTGCTGCCGTCGATATGCGAGCGGAACTCCGCGCCCTCGGCCGTCAGCTTGCGGCGGTCGGCCAACGAGAAGACTTGGAAGCCGCCGCTATCCGTCAGTATCGGACCGCCCCAACCGTTGAAGCGGTGCAGCCCACCGGCTCGCTCGAGCGTGTCGACACCCGGGCGGAGGTAGAGATGATACGTATTTCCTAAGATGATTTGCGCGCCGACCTCACTTTGGAGTTCGGCCATATGCACGGCCTTGACCGCGCCTTGGGTGCCGACGGGCATGAAGATGGGCGTTTCGATCACGCCATGGTCGGTCGTGATGCATCCCGCGCGTGCCTTGGATCGGCTGTCCGTTTGGATCACTTCAAAATTCATGGCGGCAAAAGTAAGGTGTGGTGAGCAATCGGGTGGGGGAGGCGTTTGTGTAAACGTATAGGTAAGGACGATGGCGCACCCGATGGGCGCCGCAGTTCGATAGGGGGAAATAAAAAAAGCAGCACACTTGATTTGTGTACTGCTTATGAAGGTTTTTGAAGTGGTGCCACCGGGAATCGAACCAGGGACACAAGGATTTTCAGTCCTTTGCTCTACCAACTGAGCTATGGCACCGTTACCGTTTTTTCTTAGCGACCGCAAATATGAGCGGATCACTGACTCTGCACCAAATCCGTCACACAAAAAAAACTATAAAAGAATCGGCGCGTTGTTTGGGCTCCCTCTGAACCGTTTTATTCTGAACGCTTTGCAGATCTGCCTTGCCGCCTCCGTTTTTCGCGAAAACACCTCTCGCGGCGCCATTCCGCCCCCGCGCAGCCTCGTTCGCTCGCTCGACAGCGCATCGCCTCCCTGCGCGCCCCCAAAGTCTTACTTGCATGTTTATTGCTTTATGTATGGATAAAAAATCGTACGGATCGGACACTTAGTCTATATATGAGGCGATACAATTCATTAGAAAAGAGTTATAGACAGGATACATGAGTTATATTTCAGTAAGAATTCATATTTATATGTTATATATGCTCTCTATTTCCTTTGGTAAACTGACTTAGACACTGTGTCTGAGAATAAAATCCTTTGGAAAGTATACTTATATACTACGACTGAGTATAAAATCATGATGAAAGTAAGCTCGTACATTATGACTGAGCATAAAATCCTCCAGAAAGTATATTCATACATTATGTCTAAGTGTAAAATCCATAAGAAATTTTACTTATACATACTGAATAAGCGACTTTTCTTACAGAAAGAAAGTCTGCATATATTATTTATGTGCTATTTTTATCATTTCGTTTTACGATACATATGAAATAAGTCATCCATATTAAAGAAAATATAGTACGAAAGATTGCCGATGTATCATTTTTGCAAGCATTTATCTCTAAACAAGGAAGAATAAGCCTGAGAGTGAGAGAAGGGGATGCGGAAGGGGCGCGATGCGGGGCTGAGTTAGCAAATGGGGATAGGGAGAGGCGCGATGCGGCGCCGCACAAGACGAAGGGGGCTGCGGGAAACTTTTATGCCCCATCGGCCGAGCAAAACGCATTTTGAGGAATGTCTACTTTTGGCACCCGTAAAAAATCAAGAGAAAGGAACATGAGGAAGCGTTGGATAGCAATGTTTTTGACAGTGGCCTTGTCGGCGGCTGCGAACGCGCAGGATGTGGCGACACTTTTTGTCAAGATGCCGGATGAGCACGTCGCGGAGCTGGAGGCGGCGGCGAGGCAGGACTTGGTGGATCTGTACAAGGCAGGGAAGGAGGCGAAGGTGACGAACGCGATGCAGGGGGAGACGCGACTTTTGCAGCTGACGCCGGACTACCTGGCGCTGGAGACGAGTCCGCAGAGCCGAATGGAGGTCAGGAGGCTGCCGTTGGTGAACAGGACGTATGTGATCTGCGTAGTGACGACGGTCAAGGGGCCGGCGGAAGACAGTCGGGTGGAGTTTTTCACCACGGAATGGGTACCGCTGCCGGCTTCAGAGCTGTATCGGGCGGCTACAGCGGGGGAGTTTGTGCGGCCGGAGGCGGACACGACAGCGGCGGATTATAGCGACGTCAGGGCGGCAGCAGACATGGATTTGTTTGTCTACCGGCTGGATGCGGAGCGACCGACGCTGACGGCGGTGTACAACACGCCGCAGTATTTTGACCGAGCGACGCGCGAGAAGGCGGGCCGCTATTTCCGGCAGGAGCCGAAGGTGTATACGTGGAAAAACGGGCGCTTCGAGGAGAACTAAAAAAACGGGGGAAGAGAAAGACGAAAAGCCCTCTGCCGAAAAAGGCGCCTTTTCAGCGTTTTTTCGGTTTATCCATCCCTCACACAGAAATCTCATTTTAATCAATCATATATGAACCGAAAGTATTTACAAGTAGCAGCATTAATCCCATTGATGATGACAGGAAATGCACAGACGCAACCGGCGGCAACGCCGGCCAATGATGCGGGGATCCGCATCGAGAATTTGGACAAGTCGATGGCTCCGGCCACGGACTTTTATCAGTTTGCCTGCGGCGGATGGATGAAGAGCCACCCGCTGACGGGCGAGTATTCGCGCTTCGGATCGTTTGACATGTTAGCGGAAAACAACCGCAAGCAGCTGAAGGGGCTGATCGAGGAGATCGCCGGGCGGAAGAACGAGCCGGGGACGGTGGCGCAGAAGATCGGCGACCTCTACAACTTGGCGATGGACAGCACGCGGCGGAATGCTGAGGGTGTGGCGCCGCTGAAGCCGTGGTTGGATCGCGTCCGCGCGATCAAGGACAAGAAGGAGCTCTCCGCCTTCCTGCCCGAGATGATGCTCATCGGCGTGGATCCCTTCTTTGGGGTCTATGTGGGGGCGGACGTGATGGACAGCCAGCGTAACATCTTCGCCACGTATCAGGGCGGGCTGTCGCTCGGCGAGCGCGATTATTACCTCGAAAACGACGAGAGCACCGTGAAGGTTCGCGAGGCCTTCAAGGAGCACGTGGTGAAGATGTTCGAACTCTTCGGCTACTCGAAGGCCGACGCGCGCAAATATATGGAGGACGTGATGCGGATCGAAACGCGGCTGGCTAAGGCGCACTTCGACAAGGTGAAGCGCCGCGACCCGTACGCGAACTACCACAAGATGCCGGTCAGCGACTTGCAGAAGATGGTGCCGAACATTGACTGGACGAAGTTTTTAGAAGTGCTGAAGGTGGACGTCAAGGAGCTCTCCGTCTCGCAGGAGGAGCCGATGAAGGAAGTTGGACGTGTGATCGCCGACGAGCCGATGGAGTCCATCAAGGCATACCTGACGTGGAAGTTGATCGACGACGCGGCACCCATGTTGAGCGACGCCGTGTATGCGCAGAACTTCGACTTCTACGGCCGCGTGCTCTCCGGAAAGACGGAGATGCAGCCGCGTTGGAAGCGTGCGCAAGGCAGCGTGAGCGGTGGTTTAGGCGAGGCTGTGGGACAGCTTTACGTGGAGAAATATTTCCCGCCTGCCTCGAAGGAGCGCATGGTGAACCTTGTGCGCAACTTGCAGAAGGCTTACGCCGAGCGCATCAAGAAGCTTACTTGGATGAGCGATGAGACGAAGGCGAAGGCCATCGAGAAGCTGAACGCGTTTTACGTCAAGATCGGCTACCCGGACAAGTGGAAGGACTACTCGTCGTTAGAGATCAAAGCGGAGGATTCGTATCTGGCGAACATGGAGCGCGTCGGCCGTTTTGCTATGCGCGAAATGCTGAACAAGGCCACCAAGCCGGTAGACCGCGACGAATGGCACATGACGCCGCAGACGGTCAACGCGTATTACAACCCGACGACGAATGAGATCTGTTTCCCGGCGGGCATCCTGCAATACCCCTTCTTCGATATGCAGGCCGACGACGCCTTCAACTACGGAGCCATCGGCGTGGTGATCGGCCACGAGATGACGCACGGATTCGACGATCAGGGCCGCCAGTTCGATAAGGACGGCAACCTGAAGAACTGGTGGACGGAGGCCGACGGCGTGAAGTTCAACGAGCGCGCCAAGGTGATGTCTGACTTCTACGACAGCATCTACGTGGCCCCCGGGGTGCACGCCAACGGTAAGTTCACGCTGGGCGAGACGCTGGCCGACTTCGGCGGATTGCAAATCTCTTATCAGGCCTTCAAGGAGCTTACGGCCGGCCAGCCGCAGGAGGATAAGCTCGGCTTCACGCCTGATCAGCGCTTCTTCTTGGCTTACGCCGGAGTGTGGGCGAGCAACATCCGCGATGAGGAAATCCTTCGCCGCACGAAGACTGACCCTCACGCCCTCGGCAAGTGGCGTGTCAATGGCGAACTGCCGCAGATCGACGCCTGGTACCAAGCCTTCGGCATCACCGAAAGCAGCCCCATGTTTATCCCGAAAGAAAAACGCGTAACGATTTGGTAAGACTGTTATGAGAGTTACGAGTGACAAGTTGTATCCTGCACTCGTAACTAAGAAAACGATATGAAAGCACGAGCATTGCTGCTCGTCGGAACTATCTGCCTCGCGGGAGCCATGAGCCTCGTGGGGCAGTCTTTTCATGCCGGCGAGACAGCCAAACTAAAGGCCTTCCTGCAGAAGAAGTCTGCTGAAGAGGGCAAGATGAACTACCAGCAGTTAGGCATAGCCGATACGAGCGCGATCGACTGGGCCACGATGGCTGGGTTGACATGGGGAGCCGACGGGAGGTTGACGTCGATAAAGTGGGATGACAAGTTTTTGGCGGGCGATCTGGATCTCTCCGGCTTCGACTCGCTGCGGGAGCTCCGCTGCCAGACAAACAGCCTGACCGCACTCCTCCTGACGCGTGATTCGGCGCTGGTCTACGCCGATTGCTACGGCAATCAGTTTACCTCGCTCGACATCTCGACGAACGTGAACCTACAGCACTTCTGCTGCCGATACAACCAACTCTCCACGCTCGACGTGACCCATAACCCGAAGCTGACCTTCCTCTGCCTCAGCGGTAACCTCTTCACCCATTTCGACATCTCGAAGAACCCTGACCTGAGGGAGTTTTACGCCGCCAAGTGCCGCTTAGAGGAGATCGATTTTTCACGCGCCCCCCGGCTGCGTTTCGTTTCCGTGCGCGGTAACAAGCTGAAACGCCTCGACCTCTCCGGCCACGCGGAGCTGGAGTTGGCTATGTGTCATGAGAACGAGTTGACGGAGCTGAACGTGAAGGGCTGCAAGGCGCTCAAGCGGCTGGCTGCCTACGACAACAAGCTGACCACGCTCAACCTCTCCGACTGCAAGGCTTTGGAGAACCTCCCACTTTACAACAACTCGATCGCCGAGCTCGACGTATCAGCCTGCCCCTACATCGATTTCATTTCCACAATGAACAACGGCATGCACACCCTGAAACTGCCGCTCTTACCGCTGAAGAAGTTGGAGATCATGTGCGAGTCAAACCACTTCACCTTCTCTGCCCTGCCCAAAGCCATGTATCTACATTCGTACGCGCCGCAGGCCAAGATCGCACTCACGGCGCCAGCCGACAAGGTGGATCTGTCAAGCGAGTATCAGGTGCGCGACTCCATCTCCGTCTACACCTGGCGCGACGGTGCCGAGGTCGTCACCCCGACCGTGGCACGTGAGGGGCGCTTCGCCTTCCCCGCCGCGCTGGCCGGCCGCACGCTGACGTGTGAGGTGACAAACGGTGCCTACCCGAAGCTGACACTTACATATGAGGTGGCTCTCACGACGCCCACTGCCAATGCGTCCATAGCCGACGCTGTGCCGACGGTGCGAGCCGATCGCGGTCACCTCACGATCACTGCAGCCCGTCCGCTCGTGGCCAGCATATATGCTGTCAACGGTGCGCTTTTCAGTCACTTAAGCATCAACGCGGGCGATACGCAGATATCTCTGCCGCGCGGCATCTACATCGTTTCTTTCAGTGACGGGACGGTGCGCAAGGTGGCCGTGGAGTAAGCCATCGCATACGTAATTAACCTGAGTTCGATATAAGCAATTCATTCGCCGATACAGGGAGGGGACTCCCTTGCAAGCTACCTTGCACGATGATTGCAAGCATGCTTTGCGACACCCACAACGCATGCTTTGTTTGTAAGCCATTGGGAAGAGTGTCTTCCTCGGTGCGGGGAAGTGGATTTCTTACGTCGAACTCGCGTTAATTACAGCCCGTTGCGGGGCTCCCGCAAACGCTTCATCATAAGAAGCCCCGACATACAACTTGAGAGTATGCCGGGGCTTGCTGTGTGTTAGAAGAGCTTGTTGTCATGCGGCCTTGTCAGGATCGACGGCACGCCACACAATGGCGGCCAATGCCGCACCGACAAACGGGCCGACAATGAAGATCCACAGATTGGACAACGCCGATCCGCCCTGGAAGAGTGCTGGGCCGATGGAGCGCGCTGGATTGACGGACGTGCCGGTGTAGCGGATGCAGACGAGGTGGACGAGTACCAACGAGAGACCGATAGCCAGTCCCGCAAAGCCTGATGTGGTACCGTTGGTCCGGGCCGTCGTGCCGAGCACGACCAGCACAAAGACGAAGGTGAAGAAGATCTCAGCCAGTAGTCCGCCTACGGCTGTAATGCCGCCTTGCAGATCGTTGGCGCCTGTGCCTGAGAGCGATTCGGTGTTCGACGTCAGCAGCCACAGCAGGCACGATCCGATGATGGCGCCAATGACTTGAAACAGCATATACATGCCCGCGTCTTTGCCGCTCATCCGTTTGCTGAGGAATACCCCAAGCGTGATGGCGGGATTGATGTGGCACCCCGAGATGCCACCGATGGTGTAGGCCATCGCCACAACGGAGAGGCCAAAGGCCAGCGCTGTACCAAGGACCGTGCCTGCGTTGGCCGTATCGGCACAGTCCGACGAACAGTTCAGGCTGACAGCCACGCCGCAGCCCATCAAGACCAGTACCATCGTACCGACCATTTCAGCTAAATACTTTTTCATGTGCTTACTTATTAATGGTTTTGAATCGCCGACAAAGGTAAAGGAGATTAACCCGCCTCGCCGGCTTTGTATACCCCCAGCTCCAAATTTCTTTCAGGATTATCCCGAAGTAATATTGGAGCGGGTACTTAACACCCTACATTTGCCCGCATAAAACCCACCTGAATTATGCTTACGTTTTTCCTCTTCATCATTTTCATCGTTGTATTCCTGTTTTTGATGCTTGGCGCGTCCGTGCTACGCATCTTCAGGGTATTCATCCCGGGCAGACGTCCATACACATCCGGCGGAGCAACCGGTAGAAGGAGACAATCGAACACCTCGTACTCCTATCAGACTTATACCGAAGAAGACGAAACGATCCTCCGCAAAAAGAAGGTGTTCGCCGAGGACGAAGGCGAATACGTCGACTATGAAGAAATTCACTGATCTCTGAACATACCTCAATCCGAATCATGAGAAAGAGACTGATTTATCTCCTATTCTTCCTCTCCGTTTTTTCTTATGCCAAAGGCGCCGACAACCTCCGCCTGGCTGACACACGAACGCTGGGATTGGGCGGATCCGGAGCGGTTTATTCGCCGATGTTCAACCCCGCGTTAACAGCCTTCTATGCCCGACGACAGGTGCGTGCCGACTATTTCGATCGTTATGCATTGAAGGAGCTGGGCACACTCAGCGGCGGGCTTTGCATGCCCAACCCTATTCTCCCGTTCGGCGTGCACATCGCCTCGTTCGGTTACGATAAATATCGCGAAAGTCTGTTCCGCCTCTCCGTCGCCAAGCGGCTGAGCCGTATCTGGTCGATAGGCGTCAGTGTGCAGTACAACCTCCTGCAGTCCGAACTGTTCGAGCGGAGCGGGGCGAGGTTGTCAGCCGATCTGGGTGTGGCGCTGCGGCCGACGGACGAATGGATGTTTGGCCTTTCGGTGATCCACTTCCCTTCCGTTTCGACAGGATCCGACGAGGTGAACGACACCTATCTGGCTTCACTCAAGATCGTATCCGGGTTGCGCTATGTCGTAGCCGAGGGGATGGAGCTGTCAGTCGGGGGCGAGTATCGGCGTGACGAACCGTTTGTGTTTTCGGTCGGGATGGAATACGCCGCCTTTGCCGACTTCCGACTGCGTGCCGGTGTAAGGTCTTCCCCATTCAGCCCGTCGTTAGGCGCGTGCTATTCGTTCATCGGCCTAACCCTCGACACTGCAATTCTCTACCATTCCACGTTGGGCACAAGCATCGGGTGCGGGCTGTCATATACGTTTTGAACACCGTTTACCGACCCCTATCTTATTATGCATATCACCCCGAATGAAGCTCCTTGCAGATAGGAAAATCGGGGTACTTTTACGCCCGTTAATAAATCAGAGACATAGAAGACACTAATCCTAAAAAACAGTATTTCTAAAAATGAAACGAGACAATGTAATCTTCGAGATCATCGAACGCGAACATCAGCGCCAACTGAAGGGCATCGAGCTAATCGCATCGGAAAACTTTGTGAGCGACGAAGTCATGCAGGCCATGGGCAGCTGCTTGACGAACAAGTATGCCGAAGGCTACCCCGGCAAGCGCTACTACGGTGGCTGTGAGGTGGTGGACGAGAGCGAAACGCTGGCCATCGAGCGCCTGAAAAAGCTCTTCCACGCTGAATGGGTCAACGTGCAGCCGCACTCTGGCGCACAGGCTAATGCCGCCGTATTCTTAGCCGTGCTCAACGCCGGAGACACCTTCCTCGGCCTCAATCTTTCGCACGGTGGGCACCTTTCGCACGGTTCACCCGTCAACAGCTCCGGTATCCTCTACCACGCCCTCGAATACAACGTGAAGGAAGAGACCGGCCGCGTGGATTACGATCAGATGGAGGAAGTAGCCCTGCGCGAGCGCCCCAAAATGATCGTCGGCGGCGCCTCGGCCTATTCTCGCGAATGGGACTATAAGCGCATGCGTGAGATCGCCGATAAGATCGGTGCCATCCTCATGATCGACATGGCGCACCCTGCCGGACTCATCGCCGCTGGCCTCCTGAACAACCCGCTGGAGTATGCACACATCGTTACCTCCACGACCCACAAGACCCTGCGCGGGCCGCGCGGCGGCGTCATCCTCCTCGGCAAGGATTTCGAGAATCCGTGGGGAAAGAAGACACCCAAGGGCGAGGTGAAGAAGATGTCGCAGCTGCTTGATTCGGCCGTCTTCCCAGGCATTCAGGGCGGGCCGTTGGAGCATGTCATCGCTGCCAAGGCCGTAGCCTTTGAGGAAGCGTTGCAACCTGAATACAAGACCTACCAGACGCAGGTGAAGAAGAACGCGGCCGTCATGGCGCAGGCCTTCGTCGACAAAGGCTACAAGATCATCTCCGGCGGAACGGACAACCACAGCATGCTCATCGACCTGCGCACGAAATTCCCCGACCTGACCGGTAAGGTGGCCGAGAAGGCGCTTGTGGCTGCGGACATCACGGTGAACAAGAACATGGTGCCCTTCGACAGCCGCTCGCCGTTCCAGACTTCCGGTATCCGCATCGGCACACCGGCCATCACCACCCGCGGCGCCAAGGAGTCGCTCATGGGCGAGATCGTTGAGATGATTGACACGGTGCTCTCCAAGCCGACATGCGACACCACCATCGCTGCTGTGCGCGAGAAGGTGAACCGCACAATGAAGGAGTACCCGATTTTTGCATGGTAAACACCCCCCTTCAGGGCTTTTTTAGTCATATGTGTTTTGTGGCATGCTTCCCGCATCATTCGGAGGCATGCCATTCTTTTGGGAGTTGCTTCTTATAGTCAATCGGGAATGGTTTACGAATAATTAATGTGAGTTCGGCACAAGAATGAGACTCCTTACGTTCTACAGTATGCCTTTGTTAGAGAGCTCGGGCGACCGAACGTTTTTGGAAATGCTTGCGGGCCTCTGCACCGAGAGTCTATCTGTCAGAATGGAAGGATGTTGCATTTAATGCAAAATGGAAATAGGTAACGATTAGGTCATGAGCTAAGTGCTTCGACCTGCTTTGTTCATATATAACAGAGAACACTTGCTTT
>CAUPYF010000025.1:0-13106 GCA_963515435.1 uncultured Tannerella sp.
GTCTGGCCTATACCTCAAAGGAAAAGTACGACCTCCTCCTCGAAGCCAACCCGGCGCTGGCCCGCCTGAAGGAGGAGTTCAATCTGACGTACGATTGATCTAAAAACGAAGGCGGCCGCCAGCGAAGTTTGTCGGGTACCTGAATGTGCGTACCACGGCGTAGGGGCGTATTGGGTCAGTACTTACGGAAGCTATACCGTCGGCCGTCGCTCTCGAGCTGTAGACGGCGCCCGTCTACGTGCACCACGCGGAAGGTGCGCACGCCCGACGGCCAGTCGGTGAAGGGCAGAAACTGCTCCACACGGAGCGTGTAGTTGGCTAATTGTAGGCGGAGCGTGCGGTCGTCAGGCTGCGTCTTGTAGCCATACGTATATATATAGCGCCTCGTGGCGGGCTGGTAAATCTGATACATGAAGAGCGACTCGGACTGGAAGTTGTACCACACCGTGTCCACACGCTGCGCAGCACCGTCGGCCTCCACCGTCTGCAGTTGCCACTTGCCCTTCAGACGGTCGGCCACGTCATCGCTGCACGCCGCGCACCCCCAGAGGCACGCGGCGGCAAGGACGAGGTAACGCAGACTTCGCTTCATCACCCTTGCGACTTCTTACTCCTCACGTTTTCTCAGGATCCGTCGTGCGCAGTCGGAGAGCGCCACGATGGCACCGGCCAGGATGGCCGTGTCCTTGATCACGAGTCGTCCCGCGCCCGTCAGCAACGGGAAGCCGTGTTCGCCACTGCCCAAATCGGGCACCCATACCTCAGGCGTAGTGACGAGGAACGACAGGGTGCCGATCGTCATAATGATGGCCAGCGTAGCGCCGACCGCACCGATCTTCGGGCAGAAGATGCCGAGGAAAGTCAGGATACCGATCGACATGATCAGAATGCCCAGTCCGTGCGAGAAGCCGTACGTATTGTTCTCCACGTGCCACTGGTGCTTGGCCTCGTCCAGCTCGCCCTCCTTGAGCTTGTACTGCTTGTATTCAGGCGCGCTTTTGGTGTAAAAGAAGTTCATGAAGGGGCTGTTGGCTACGAAGGGCACGATGCCCTCAGCCTCATAGTTCCAGAATTTCAGTCCGCCGATCCAGACGAAGATGATAAGGATCGCCACGCGGATCAGGTGTATACCCAATTTTTGGGCGGATGCGGCCGCTTCAAGGACCGATGTGAGCAAGTTTTGCTTGTTCTCTTTCATTGTTCTAATGGGTTGAATTTATAATCGAATCATTTTTAGCGGGCGCAAAAGTATCCCTTCATCCCTATCCTCAAAATGCTGCAGTTGTGGTAGGCCCCGAGAGCGACCTGTTTCGAGGCTCTGCGAGGGTTGCACTCCCCCAAGCAACACCTGTTTTTGCCCTTGCTGCGCTTGTCAACCCGAAAACAATACCTGTTTTTGCCCTTGCAGCGCTTGTCGACCCGAAAACCCTATGCGCCGACCTCGGATCATCATTGATCACTAATCAATTGACAATTGCTCCCTTCTTTCCCTTCACCGCCGCGACATAAACCAAGAGGATGACGTTCATCAGCAGGGCGTAGAGGATAGCCGGGATGGCCATCACGTCGTTGTGGAAGATGAGGGGGCTGGAGGCGACGGCGATGGCTTGCGCAGCGTTCTGCATGCCGACTTCGATGACGATCGTGCGTGTCTCGCGACGCTCAAGGTGCATCAGCCGCGAGAGGGCGGCACCGGCCAAGATAGCCGTGAGGATCATCGCCGTAATGCATGCGCCGAGGCCCGTGAAGTGGGCCATGATCGTGGCCCGATGTTGAACAAAAAAGAGGACGGCCAGAAGGATGAGCGCAGGGAAGGCTACACGCGACAGGACACGGTCGATGGCCGCAGCGGCGCGAGCGAAACGCAGTCGCACGAAGACACCCAGCGCTATGGGAAGCAGCATCAGCAGTAGGTTTTGCACGAAGAGTCGGCCGACGGGCAGGTGGATGTCCGAGGCTTCGGCACCGGATACTCCGACGGCCAACTGCATGATGGGCGGAATGGTCAGGAGCGTGATGACGCTGCTCAAAGCCGTGAGCGTGACGGACAGCGCTACGTCGCCACCGGCTAACTTGGAAAAGATGTTCGACGAGCTGCCACCGGGCGAGCAGGCGATAAGCACCAGTCCGACGAAGAAGACGGGCGGCAACGCAAAGGCCATGCCCAGCGCAAAAGCCACAGCCGGTAAAACGACAATCTGCCCCACCAATCCGACGGCCACTGCGCGCGGCCGCCGGCGGAAGAGCAGAAAGTCAGCGGGCTGGAGCGTCAGCCCGAGGTCAAACATGAGCAGGGTGAGTATCGGCAGTACGATCAGGATCGGGTTCATAGCGTCACCTCACCAATCAACGAGCATTGCATGTGCTCCCGAATCTCCTTCGGCGTCAGCTCCTGCCCGAGCAGGAACATGAGCTTGGCCACGGCACACTCCGAGGTGCTGTCGAAGCCGCTCAGCACACCGCACTCCAACAGTTTGCGCCCCACCTCGTAGCGGTGCATCTCGACGCAGCCACCGGTGCACTGCGTGACGTTGACCACGACGATGCCGCGCTCCGTGGCCTCGCGAAACTGCTTGAGGAACCACTCGTCGGTCGGGGCGTTGCCACTGCCGAAGGTCTCGAGCACAACGCCGCGCAGGCCGGGTGTGTGCAGCACGGACGAGACGACGGCCTCAGTGATGCCGGGGAAGAGCTTGAGGATAACCACGTTTTTGTCGCACGCGTAGTGCGGCTTGAGTGGGCGGACAAGCTGCGGCCGATAGATGAGCTTCTCATCGTAGCGGATCGTGACGCCAGCGCGTGCCAAAGGCGGATAGTTGAAGGAGTGGAAGGCGTTGAAGTCGTCGGCATTGATCTTCGAGGTGCGGTTGCCGCGCATGAGCTGGTTCTCGAAGAAGATGCAGACTTCAGGCACGACGGGCTTGCCCGACCCATCCTTCGCGGCGGCTATCTCGACAGCGGTGATGAGGTTCTCCTTGCCGTCCGTCCGCAGCATGTTGATCGGCAGTTGCGACCCGGTCAGGATGACCGGCTTATTCAGGTTCTCGAGCATGAAGCTGAGGGCTGAGGCGGTGAAGGCCATCGTGTCCGTGCCGTGCAGGACGACGAAGCCGTCGTAGGCGTCGTAGTTGTCGGCAATGAGGCGGACGATCTTGGCCCAGGAGTCGGGCCCGATGTCGGACGAATCCATCGGCGGATCGAAGGAGATGCTCGCCGTCTTATGCCCCAGCCGCTTCAGCTCGGGGAT
Organism: uncultured Tannerella sp.; assembly: GCA_963515435.1. Lineage (GTDB taxonomy): Bacteria > Bacteroidota > Bacteroidia > Bacteroidales > Tannerellaceae > Tannerella. Next base: position 3,248 of record CAUPYF010000025.1, read on the forward strand.
GTGCTCCTGAATGTGCCGGAAGTTGAAGGGCTCCAGCGCGCCCGTCTCGGGGTTCTCCACCATACCGATGGTGCCCCCGGTGTAGATCAACAGGACGGATGATTTGCTCTTAGATGCCATGTTGCGATGCGGTTATCAAATAGGAATCACCAGCAGGGGGGTGTTGCCGTGGAAGATCATCTTGCGGGCTATGCTGGGGTTAAAGATGCGTGTGATCATGCTGCGACGGTAGGTGCTGAAGGCGATCATGTCGATGCGCTTCTCCTCGATGAACGACTGGATGGAGTCGAGCAGGTCGCCGTCGCGCAAGACGGTGTGCCCGATGTTGAGGCCCGGATGTTGCTTGGTGAGGTACTCGTCCATGCCGGCCAGACGGATCTCGTTCCACTCGTTGTGGCTGGTGGAGATGTTGAATAGCTCGATCTGCACGGGGTATTCCTTGAAGATGGTGACGAAGCGCCCGAAGGCTTCAATGTCGCGCTTGTTGAACGACGTGGCGAAGGCTACGCGGCGACACTCGCTGAGATCGCTGTAGGGCACATGCTCCGGGATGGCCAAGAGCGGCGTCTGGGTCTGCTCGATCACTTCGCCCGTGACGCTACCGATCAGGTCGATATTCTTCTGGTTCTTGCCGCGCGTGCCCATCACCATGAGCGTCGGGCGATACTCCTTGGCGTACTCCAGAATCTCTTCCTCGGGCACGCCTTCCTTGAGGATGTAGTTGTACTTCACCCGGGGCCACTCGCCGCTTTCCATCTTGCGATTGATCAGCGTGCACATGTTTTCGATGTCGGTCTGGACGCGCTTGTAGACGGCCTGGATGGACTCGTTGCCGGCCGTTCCGGTCACGATCGGATCACGCGTGGCAAAGGGTAGTGCCGAGGGGATGTAGGCGCTGAAGTAGGCGTGCAGGAGCATGACTTCGGCGTCAATGCGGGCGGCGTGGCGGATGCCCGTCTCGCAGGCCTTGATGGAGTAGTCCGAGAAGTCGATGGGGATAAGCACCTTCTTGGGAGCGTTCTCGTCGGCGCCCTGCTCGTCGGTCGCCTCGCTCAGACACTGCGTGTCCTCGATGATGCGTAGGGCGTGCGGCAGGTCTTTCTCGTTGATCCGCACACGCACACCGGCCGAGATGACGGGCTGGATCTGATTCACGTTGTGGATGTACGTCTCGATGCCTTCGGCCTCGAGCAGCGTCTTGAGGATTTGGGCCTTTTCATACGTATGAATGGCCAGGGTGACTAATTGCTTTTCCATGTCTATGGTTCTCCTGTTGTTTTAGGGTTTATTCTACATTAAAAATGATCATGCAAGCCTTGCGCTGTGTTCTCAGAGTCTCCGAAATGATTTCTATAGAGTTATTAGCAGGGGCGAAATGGCCTCTACTCCTCACCGAGGAAATGACCTCGCCCGAAAGTCTGCCCCGTTCTCCCGGTGGGAAAATGACTTCACCCCCAAGGGAGAGGAAACTGCGAGGGGTAAAAAAGATCCCGGACATCGTGCTAACCAGCTTTGTTGCCCGGGATCTTCGTCGCCGTTTCGATCTCTCTCGTATATGTGAGCGTCTCTCTTTCTCGCTTCGATCGTGCGTGGCCTCTCTACACTTTCTGCATCCCAAGGATGTCGAGCGCACGATCGAGGATGGCCGTATCGTCAAGCATGACGATGCCACCGTCAGGCCCTGGCTCGATGTGCAGTCCGCAGCTTTTGCCGTCCTTATAATTCTCACCGCCGAAGTAGTTGCGTACAGTCTCCACCGTCACACCGAGGTCCTCAGCTATGCGATGAATAGTGCCATCAGGCAGACGATCCTTGATTGACCGAAGCTCATTGAATGTGATTGTCCTTGTCATGGTTCGTTTTTATTTAATTAATCAATACTTGAATGAAATAACGGCCCTAAAGTAGAGAGGATAATCATTGCAGGCAAATCCTCCCCTCTATTTGTCTTGCAAACGATTCAGAATCTCCCGGATCTTCTCGTAGGTGGTAAGGCGTGTAGGGACGAGAGGCAGGCGCAGGCGATTCTCGATAAAGCCCATCATGTTGAGCATGCTCTTGACACCGGCCGGATTGCCATCGACAAAGAGCAGGTCGAATAGCTCCATGAAACGCGAATGGATGATGCGGGCATTGTCGTAGTCGCCTTCGAGGGCTAAGCGTACCATGCGACTGAACTCTCGAGGGAAAGCATTACCAATGACGGAAATGACGCCCACGGCACCGAGCGCAATGAGTGGATAGGTGATGCCGTCGTCGCCGGAGATGACTTGGAAGTCGGTGGGCTTGTTTTTGATAATGTCGTTCATCTGCTTAATGTTCCCCGAGGCTTCTTTGACGGCAACGATGTTGCGGAAAGTGCGCGCCAAACGCAGAGTGGTCTCAGCCGTCATGTTTGTGCCCGTGCGTCCGGGGACGTTGTAGAGGATGACGGGACGCGTAGTGGCTTCAGCAATGGCTTCATAGTGGCGGAAGAGCCCTTCCTGCGAGGGCTTGTTGTAATAGGGAACGACAGAAAGGATGGCGTCGACGTCCTGTAGATCGGCCTGCCGGAGCGCCTCCACCACGGCGCGCGTGCAGTTGCCGCCCACACCTAAGACGACAGGCACACGGCGTCGCACCTGCGTTACGACCCGCCGCTTGATCTCCTCCTTTTCGCCTTCGGTCAGGGTGGGTGTTTCAGCCGTCGTACCAAGCACGACGAGGTAGTCCGTTCCGTTCTGTACCTGATATTCCACCAACTTCATCAGCGCCTCGAAGTCCACACTGCCGTCTGCCTTAAACGGGGTGACGAGTGCCGTCCCCATTCCTTTCAAATCAATCAGAGCCATGCCTTCGGTATCCTCTCGTTTACGCTATGCCTTCTTTTTCACCCGACTGACTTCGTCGAGCGGATGGTTTGCAGGTAGGAGATGATGTGGCGGAAGAGGAAGGGGATGTCGTGCACGCCGTCTTTCATGACGATGGAGAGGTCGAAGAGGTCCATTCCCTGATCGCGCTTGGCTCCAACCTTGAAGGCGGCGGGGTGTTGCAACATGAGATAGCGCATGACGGGCACCTCCTCGCTGGTCAGGTCGAGCAGCATGTCGACGGTGAGATTATTGAGCTGCATGCGCATGTTTTTGTCCGGGAAGCCCCACATGTTGATATCCTTCCCCTCCTCGACGGGCAGGAAGGCATAGTCCCAGATGGGGGTATCCTCGTCCTTGCGGGTATAGACGCAGACGTGCACCGTCTTGCCTTTCTTTTTCAATGTTTCGATGCAGGGCTCCACCGCTTTCCAGTCTCTGGCCTCACACATGATGAGGGCGTAACGGACGTCGTCGAGCGAGCGATAGCAATGCTCGCGGGTCGTGGTATCCTTGGCCAACGACCTTATTCTCTTGTTCAAAAAGTATTTCGTAAGAATCATTCTCCGATCAGTTTTAAGAATTCGTCTTCGTTGATGAGTTTCACTCCTAATTTCTCGGCCTTGGCCAATTTAGCTGGCCCCATGTTTTCGCCCGCCAGCAGATAGTCCGTCTTGCCGGAGATGGACGAGGCATTCTTGCCTCCGTGACGTTCGATCATGGCCTTGTATTCGTCACGCGAATGACGAGCGAAGGTGCCGCTGATGACGATCGTTAGTCCTTTTAGTGCCTCCAACCGCTGTCCTGCATCAGCGCTTTCGCGGAGTGCCATTTGCAGGCCATAAGCCGCAAGCCGCTCCACGATCGTCCGGTTGCGATCGTCAGCAAAGAAGTCCACCACGCTATAGGCTATCTTTTCACCGATCTCGTCCGTCTCCTCTAACTCCTCGACCGTGGCCTGCATCAGCACCGCGATTGACGGATAAGCATAGGCCAACTTGGCTGCTACATTCTCACCCACGCCACGGATGCCGAGGCCAAAGAGTACCCGCGCATAAGGCACCTCTTTGGACGCCTCCAAGCTGTCGCGATAGTTCTTCGCGCTCTTGTCCGCGAAGCGTTCGAGGCGGAGCAGATCGGCCTCGCTCACGGCGTAGAGGTCGGCGGCATTACGCACAAGTCCCGCTTCGTAGAGCGCCTCTACCGTCTCGGGGCCGATGTTGATGTTCATTGCCCGACGGCTGACGAAGTGCACGATCCGGCCCTTCACCTGCGGCGGGCAGCCCCACTCGTTCGGGCAGTAATGCGCGGCCTCCCCTTCGACACGCACAAGCGGCGTATCGCACTCGGGGCATCGGCTAACGAATGCGATCGGATCGCCCACAGTGGCCTCCGACCGATCCACACCCACGATCTTGGGGATGATCTCTCCCCCCTTCTCCACGTATACACGGCAACCGACACGCAGATCGAGCCCCGCCATGATACCGGCATTGTGTAGCGAGGCGCGTCGGACGGTCGTGCCGGCCAGCAAGACCGGCTCTAAGTTGGCCACCGGCGTCACCACCCCCGTGCGTCCGACCTGATAGGCGACAGACACGAGGCGCGTCTCCGCCCGCTCGGCCTGAAACTTATAGGCGATGGCCCACCGTGGGCTCTTAGCCGTCGAGCCGAGCGCATGCTGCTGGCGGAGCGCGTTCACCTTAAGCACGATCCCATCCGTGGCCACGGGCAGGCTGTGGCGCTCCGTGTTCCAATGGTCGATGTATGCCATAATGTCATCCGGCATGCGGCATAGGCGCATCGCGTCAGACGTCTTGAAGCCCCACGCTCGCGCCGCCTGCATGTTGCCGTAATGGTTGTCCGCGGGCAGGTCGTCGCCTAACATATAATAAAGGTATGCGTCGAGGCGCCGCGAGGCCACGATGCGCGGGTTCTGGAGCTTGAGCGTGCCCGATGCCGCATTGCGCGGGTTGGCAAAGAGCGGCTCCTCCTGCGCCTCGCGCTCCCGGTTGATGCGCTCAAACTCGGCCCACGGCAGGAGCACCTCGCCCCGCATTTCCAGCCTCTCTGGCCAGCCCTCGCCCCGCAGCCTGAGGGGGATGGAGCGGATGGTGCGCACGTTGGCCGTCACGTCGTCGCCGCGGACGCCATCGCCGCGCGTCACGGCCCTTGTCAGCCGTCCGTGCTCGTAAATGAGCGAGATCGATGTGCCGTCAAACTTCAACTCAGCCACCACCTCGAACGGCTCGCCCAGCGCCCGGGCCACACGCGCATAATACTCCCGCACCTCGTCTTCAGAATACGTGTTGCCGAGCGAAAGCATTGGGTAACGATGCGCCACCTGCACGAAGTCCTCCGTCAGGTCGCTGCCCACCCGCTGCGTGGGCGAGGTCGGGTCGGCATATTCCGGATGGGCGGCCTCGAGGCGCTGCAGCTCTTGCATCATTTTGTCGTATTCGCGGTCGGACACCGTCGGCGCCGAAAGCACGTAATACGCGTGGTTGTGCTCCTCCAACTCCTTCCTCAGCGCGGCGATCCTGTTCTCCATGTCGTTCATGATTTCCTCAAAAACCTTTATCGGATGCAAAAGTAAACAGCCGCTTGGAATTTCTACCGGGTCTGTTCGTAGTCCGGAAGCCCCTGCTCCCTTCCGACATGCAGCCCAATGCACCCCGGACGGGTGGGGATCATCTATAGGCTGTGCACCTCCGCGGTAGTTCTTTGCACCAAACACACCATATAAGGAGGTATTAAATACTTTTGATGTATATTTAATACTGATCTGATGTATATTTAGCCCACTTCAGAGGCCTATTTGGCCTGCTTATAGATGATATATATGTGACATCATGACAGGGGTACAGGATATCCGATGGCCCTTGGAGCTACCCTTCGCACCGCACATCAGCAGCCTCACAATGGCCGCGGATGCACTCCGCAGGCCATTCCGGCACATCCAAAAAGCCCCCCCGAATTATCGTCTATCTTTGCCCGCCTAACACCCGAATATGTGATGAATAAACAGTTACGGCTAAAAGACAAAACCTTCGAGCTTTACATCCCCGAACGGGAAATCGTGGCGGCCATCGATCGCATGGCCGGAGAAATACGCCGGGATATGGCGAGCAAAGACCCGCTCTACGTGGGCATTCTCAACGGCGCATTCATGTTTGTATCCGAATTGGTGAGCCGGCTCTCGCCTGACTGCGAGCTGACGTTTGCAGCCTACTCCTCTTATCACGGCACAAAGTCTGACGGCATCGTCCGCGAGCTGCTGCCCATCCGCGGCGAGGCCAAGGGGCGCCCCGTCATCCTGCTTGAGGACATCATCGACACGGGGCTGACCATGCAGTATGTCACCGACCGACTGTGCCAGGAGGGCGTCCGCGATGTGCGGCTGGCCACCATGCTCCTCAAGCCCGGCTCGCTACAGTGCGACCTCCGACCCGATTACGTGGGCATAGAGATCGATAACGACTTCATCGTCGGCTTCGGCCTCGATTACGACGGCCGCGGACGATCAGCGCGCGACATCTATAAAATCGTAGAAGACTAACCCCATAATATACACTATTGTCACATGTTTAATATCGTAATATTCGGTGCACCCGGCTCAGGCAAAGGGACACAAAGCAAAAAGCTCGTCGAGCGCTACGGCCTCGACTATATCTCCACGGGCGACATGCTGCGACGCGCCATCAGCGAGGGCCGGGAGCTGGGGAAAACGGCCAAAGACTATATCGACCGTGGGCAATTGGTGCCGGACGATGTGATCGTGGGCATGATCGCAGATTTCTTGGATGGCAAAAAAGGCTCGAAGGGCGTCATCTTCGACGGCTTCCCCCGCACCCTGAAGCAGGCCGAGGCCCTGAAAACGATGCTCAATGAACGCGGGACGGACATCCACGTCCTGCTCGACCTTCAGGTGGAGGATGAGGAATTAGTGAAGCGACTACTGGAACGCGGCAAGATCTCCGGCCGATCGGACGACAATCCGGAGACGATCAAGGCTCGGCTCGACGTCTATCACACGCAGACGGCCCCCCTGGCTACCTATTATATAGGCGAAGGGAAGCACGTCTCCATCAAGGGGATTGGGCGGATCGATGAAATCTTCGAGCGCATCGCTGAGGCCATCGACCGTGTCAAAGACAGGTAACACGCCTTTAGGATGGCTGAATCGAATTTCGTTGACTACGTAAAGATTTACTGTCGCTCGGGGAAGGGCGGAGCAGGATCGGCCCACTTCCGACGCGAGAAGTACATCCCGCGCGGAGGCCCCGATGGCGGCGACGGGGGGCGTGGGGGGCACGTTTACCTGCGCGCCAATCGCAACTATTGGACGCTGCTACACCTGAAGTTTGAGCGCCATGTGGTGGCCACCTCCGGCCGCAGTGGCGGCGCCAAACGCAGCACAGGTCGCGATGGTGAAGATCGTATCATCGAGGTGCCCTGCGGCACGGTAGCCTTCGATGCCGAAACGGGCGAGTACCTCTGCGACGTCACCACGGACGGGCAGCAGGTGATGCTCCTCAAGGGCGGACGCGGCGGCGCGGGCAACACACACTTCAAGACGGCCACCAATCAAGCGCCGCGCTATGCGCAACCAGGCGAGCCGGCCGAGGAGCGTAAAGTGGTGTTCCAACTGAAACTCCTGGCCGATGTGGGGCTCGTCGGGTTCCCCAATGCCGGCAAATCGACCTTGTTATCGGTCGTCTCGGCTGCCAAACCGAAAATCGCGGACTATCCCTTCACCACGTTGGAGCCGAACCTCGGCATCGTCAGTTGGCGTGACAACCGCACGTTTGTCATGGCCGACATCCCCGGTATCATTGAGGGAGCCAGCGAGGGGCGTGGCCTTGGATTGCGCTTCTTGCGCCACATCGAGCGCAACGCCTTACTGCTATTCATGGTGCCTGCCGATGCTGATGATATTCGTAAGGAGTACGAGATCCTGATTGGCGAATTGGAGCGCTACAACCCGGAGCTGATGGGCAAGAGTCGCATACTGGCCATCACCAAGAGTGACCTCTTAGACGAGGAACTGACTGAAGCGCTATCGGCCGACCTGCCCAAAGACCTCCCCCACCGCTTTATTTCGTCCGTCACGGGGCAGGGCATCACGGAGCTGAAGGACCTGCTGTGGCACGAGCTGAACCGTGAGACTTTCCACGACGCCGATGCCATCGTCCATCGCGACATGGACATGAGCCTCCTGCCTGCCGACGACGAGGTGTGGGACATCCCGCCCGAGGAGGCAGAAGACACTGACACGGACGTCGACCTCGAGTATGATTGGGAGGAAGATCCGGAGATTTGATCGCCCAGCATGAAAAGTGCAGCGTCCCGACGGGGAAGATGGAATCCATCAAAGCCCGTCGGGACGCTTCGTTTTTAGCTATTCGGAAAGTCGCTCACTCGATGTAGCGGATCTTCGATTCATCGCGGGGCTTGGCCTCGGGCGACTCGTCAGGGTAGCCGATGGCGATGGCGTAGAGCAGCTCGTAGCCGTCTGAGAAGGCGAGCTGCTTCAGATACTCGGCGGCCGCGGGGGTGCTCTTCATGAAGCCCGCCGCGCTACCCAAGCAGCAGGTGCCGAGGCCCATCGACTGGGCGGCCAGCATGATGTTTTCGCCAAGCAGTCCGCAGTCGATCGACGAGCTCTTCTCGTCGGCCTTGCCGGCCACGAAGATCACCGTCGGGGCGTTGCGAAACATGTTGCGGAAGTCCGGGGCCTCGACCATCTTCTGCATCTGCTCGTCGCCCTTGGCCGACTCGACGAACACCTTCGTGATGCCGTCGATGAAGGTCTTGCTTTCCGTCACACGCACCTCCCAATGCTGCTCGTTCTTGGCGTTGGGGGCGTTGATGCCGCAGCGCAAGATGACGTCAAGCATCTCCTTGGGCACCGGATCGGCCTTGTACTTACGCACGCTGCGGCGCGCCATGATGGCACGCACCACGGCGTTGTCCGTCGGGTTCTCTTCCGCCGCGGTCGTGTCCGTGGCCGCAGTCTGATCGGCCTGCTCAGCCGGCTTGTTTTGGCATCCCGTCGTCAGGGCGAGAGCGGCCAACATGCAGAGGGCAAATGCTCTCCAATTCTTACTTAAATACTTCATCTCGTTTTGTTTTTGGGGTTATGGATTATGGATAAGACATGGGGAAGGGCTATTCCAACGGTGGCATAACGGGCTCTTCGATGTCTTCAGGCGCGGCCTCGCCGGGGGTGAGGCGGAGGTCGTAGACGTAGACTCTGCCCGTGGGGGCGATGACGCGCAGGTAACCGTAGAGGCGCCGCACGTAGTTGCCGGGCGGGTTGGAGAGCGCGATGCGGTGCGGGCCGTCGGCGGTGATCGTGTCACGCATGGCGAGGGTGGAATCGCCCTCGGCTCGCAGACTGACGATGATGCGTTCGCCCGCCTCAGGGCGCATCCCCCAAGCCTGCATCTCCAAGACGTACTCGGTGGCGTTGTTTTGGCCATTCGGCGAGGTGTCAAACACGATGCAATCCGAGAGACTGCGGGGCGAGAAGGCGTAGTAACGCGCGCCAGACCATAGATCCGGCGTGGCCGAGCTTGACGAGCGGCGGACGGTGACGCCATATCCGGGATCGCTGCCGGCGGCCTTCATTCGGCGATCCATCTCCTCGAGCGCCATGTCGCAGACGCCCATGTAGATATCCAAATTGCGGCCGTACCACATCAGCGAGCTATCGTACTGGGCTTCGGTGAGGTGGTATTTGGCAAAAACGTCGTTGAAGAGTGCGCGTCGCTGCTCGAAGGTTTCGTAGCGCTGGGGGGCGTCGTAGATCATCGCCTCGGCGGTGCGGAGATCGATCATCACGTCGCGCATTTGCTTTTCGGGAATGATTCCTTCAGGCGTGTGGCTGCAAGCCGACAGACCGATGGCTGCCAGCAGGGCCATGATGAGGTGGATCCGAAATTCGGAAATAGTCATGTGTGGGGGGGGGAGAGGCTTATTCCTCGCTTTCCTTGTGGGGCTTCTTT
>CAUPYF010000026.1:0-12750 GCA_963515435.1 uncultured Tannerella sp.
GCGATTGTACGATACAATGAGCCGAAAAAAAGTTTTTCACGCGATTGTACGATACAATGGGCCGAAAAAGTTTTTTCCGTGCGAAAGCCTGAGGAAATCGGACGAAAGTGTAGGTCGGACCTAAGAGACATTTGCGAGACAAGCGCTCCCCCACTTACGCGTCCGCCAACCGGAAATCGAGCTGCTTGCGCTCTAAGTTGGCGTGCTCCACGGTGACGGTGAGCGGGTCGCCGAGGCGGTAGGTGTGGTGGCGACGTCGGCCCACGAGGGCGTAGTTGGCTTCGTCGAACTCGTAGAAGTCGTCGTCCAAATCGCGCATGGGGACGAGGCCCTCGCACTTGTTGTCGTTGAGCTCCACGTAGAGCCCCCACTCGGTGACGCCGGAGATGACGCCGGAGAAGGTCTGCCCGATCTTGTCGCTCATGAACTCCACCTGCTTGTATTTGATCGAGGCCCGCTCGGCGTTGGCGGCCAGTTGCTCCATCTGCGAACAGTGGTCGCACTGCTCCTCGCAGGCCTCTTTGGGCACGCTGCGCCCGCCCGAGGCGTAACGCGCCAGGAGGCGGTGGGCCATCATGTCCGGATAGCGGCGGATGGGGGAGGTGAAATGGGCATAATAGGCGAAAGCGAGGCCGTAGTGGCCGATGTTGTCCGTCGAGTAGCGCGCCTTCTGCATGGATCGCACGGCGAGCGTCTCGATCAGGTTCTCTTCGGGCCGGCCTTTGGCGTCGTCAAGCAGGCGGTTGATGCTGCGGGTGATGTCGCTCTTCGTGCCGTCCGTCTTCAGGCTGTATCCGAAGCGGCGGACAAACGTGGCGAATGTCTCCATCTTCTCCGCGTCGGGTTGCTCGTGGATGCGGTAGACGAAGGTCTTCTTCGTGCGGCCGCCGCGCTTGCCAATGGACTCGGCCACGGTGCGATTGGCGATGAGCATGAACTCCTCGATCAGCTTGTTGGCCTCCTTCGATTCCTTGAAGTAGACACGCAAGGGGCGGCCTTTGTCGTCGATCTCAAACTTCACCTCGTAGCGGTCGAAGTCGATGGCGCCCCCGGCGAAACGGCGCGCTCGGAGCTGCTGGGCGAGGCGATTGAGCGTGTTGATCACGTCGCTGAAGTCGCCTTGGCCGGTCTCGATGGCCGCTTGCGCCTCGTCGTAAGTGAAGCGGCGGTTGCTGCGGATCACGGTGCGCACGATGCGCGAAGCGAGGATCTCGGCCGCGTCGTTCAGCTCGAAGACGACGGAGAAGGTCAGCTTCTCCTCATCGGGGCGGAGCGAGCAGAGATCGTTCGAGAGGCATTCAGGGAGCATGGGTATGGTACGGTCGACGAGATATACAGACGTGGCGCGCTCGTAGGCTTCCTTGTCGATCACGCTGCCAGGCTTCACGTAGTGCGTCACGTCGGCGATGTGCACGCCCACCTCCCAGCCTCGGCCGTCGGGCAAGGCGCGGATGGAGAGGGCATCGTCAAAGTCTTTCGCGTCTGTGGGGTCGATGGTGAAGGTGGTGACATCGCGAAAGTCTTCGCGCTCGGCTATGTCCTCAGCCGTGATGGCGCGGGGGATGCGTCGCGCGGCGCGCTCCACGTGTTCGGGATAATGTGTGGGCAGGCCATACTCGGCCAGGATGGCGTGCATCTCCGTGTTGTTGTCGCCTGCGCGGCCGAGCACCTCGGTCACCTCGCCCGTGGGGTTCGTGGCGCGGTCGGGCCACTCCGTGATGCGCACCACGGCCTTGTCTCCTGTGCGTCCACCGTTCAGGTGAGCCGTTGGGATGAAGATATCGTTCGAGAGCGTGCGGTCTTCTGTTACGAGGAAGGCGTAATGCTTCGCCACCTGCAAGCGCCCGACATACAGATGTGGCGTACGCTCCACGATCTCCGTCACCTCGGCCTCGGGTTCGCCGCGGCGGCGCTTGAAGAGCTGCACGCGTACGCGATCGCCATCTAATGCGTGGGCCGTGTTGCGGTCGTCCACATCGATGGGCTCGCCGCCATCGTCTGGCACAAAGGCGTGATGGCCATTGCTGCGGCGGCGGAAGGTGCCCGTGGCTGATGCGCTAGCGCGGTTCAGGCGATAGCGCCCCGGCTCGGTCTCGGTCAGGACGCCATCCTCGGCCAGCTGGCTGAGGAGGTAGGCTGTCTGTAGCTTATCGGCCTGCACCTCGAGGCCAGCTGCGCGTGCGATTTGCTTATAGTTATAGATGTCTTGGGGATGCTCTCGGAAGGTTTGGATGATGGCCTTTAGCAAGGTGTTCTTCTTCATCCGTTTGCTCCGTGCGCCATGTTTCTTCAGCGCCTTCTCATTGGTCCGGCTATGCTTTCCTGCCGGCACGGATTTCTTCTTACGTGTAATCTTCATTCTTCTTGATTCGATTCTTGCCCGAAATAGTTTGGGGCTACGCCGACGGCCCCCGGTCGGCAGGAGAAAACGCATCCGCTCAGGGGGTAGGCTGCCAGCTCGTCGGGCGTGAGGCCCTCGCGGGCCGTGGTGATATAAAGCACATCCATATGCTCGCCGCCGAAGGCGCATGAGGTGACGTTGGGCGCAGGCACTTCCACCTTAGCGATCAGCTCGCCGGTGTAGGCGTTGTAGCAATAGACGCCGAAGCCGCCCCACTGGGCTACCCAGAGGTTGTCGTTGCGATCGATGGCCATACCGTCGGGTAGGCCGGTGCCGTTGGGGATGTTCACGGCGATGCCATTCTTAATGATGTCGCCTGAATGCTGGTTGTAGCGGAAGCGGCGGATGAGGCCCGTGGGGGTGTCGTTGTAATAGATGTATTTCTTGTTGCCAGACCAGACAATGCCGTTGGAGATGGTCACGCCGCGCACCATCGCATCGATGCGGCCGTTGGGGCGGACGCAGTAGAGCGTGGCTTCGCTCGATTGCTCATCGAGGCTCATGGTGCCGACCCACAGCCAGCCGTTGGGTGAGCATTTGCCGTCGTTGCTGCGCAAGCGTCCGCCCTTGGTGTCGATGGGGGTGATCTCCGTCTTCTCGCGGGTGTTCAGGTCGAAGCGAATGATGCTGTTCTCTAACGCCACGACGACGGTGTGATCCGTTTCGGGCACAACGGTCGTCACCTTCCGATCGAACTTCCAGGAGCGGCATTTCTTCTTTTCGGGCATGAACTCATAGAGTGTGCGCCCTTCGATGTCGACCCAAAAGAGCGACCCGCGATCGGGGTGCCAGATGGCGCCTTCGCCTAACTGCGCTTCCGTCTGATAAGCCACCTCTGCGTTGATGTGCTTCACCTCGGAGCAGGATATGAGCCCGCCCATCGCTGCAAGCAGCAAGGCAACCGTCAAGGATTGGATCAGTTTGCATGCACGTATCATAAGGCTTCACTTGACTTGTATGATTCTCTTGATCTCACTCAGCTTATTCAACGCTTCGATCGGGGTTAAATTGTTCACATCGAGGTTTCGGATCTCATCGCGCACTTGACCGAGCACCGGATCGTCCAGCTGAAAGAAGCTCAATTGATAGGCCTCGCCCTTTGCGGAGTTTACAGATGTCGCGCCGCCCACCTGCGCCCCGTCGGCCTCTAACTGGCGAAGGATTTCGCCCGATCGCTCGATGATGCTCCGCGGCATGCCTGCCATACGCGCCACATGGATGCCGAAGCTGTGCGCACTGCCGCCGGGAACGAGCTTGCGGAGGAAGATCACCCGGTTGCCAGACTCGCGCACCGAAACATTGAAGTTGCGGATACGCTTAAAGGAGCGCGCCATCTCATTCAGCTCGTGGTAATGCGTGGCAAAAAGCGTGCGGGCCGAGGCGCCGGGATGCTCGTGGATATACTCCACGATGGCCCAGGCGATGGAGATGCCATCGTACGTGCTCGTGCCACGCCCTAACTCATCGAAGAGCACGAGGCTGCGCGGCGAGAGATTGTTGAGGATGTTGGCTGCCTCGTTCATCTCCACCATGAAAGTGGATTCGCCCGCAGAGATATTGTCCGATGCTCCGACGCGCGTGAAGATCTTGTCCACCCGCCCGATGCGAGCGCTCGTAGCCGGGACGAAGCTGCCGATCTGCGCCATGAGGGCGATGAGCGCCGTCTGCCGCAGCAGGGCCGACTTGCCAGCCATGTTCGGCCCTGTGATAATGAGGATCTGCTGCTCGCGGCGATCTAAATAAACGTCGTTGGCCACGTAAGGCTCGTCCGAGGGTAGCTGCTGCTCGATGACGGGGTGACGGCCGCCCTTGATGTCGATCACGTCTGAATCGTCCACCACCGGCCGCACGTAGTGCCGGTCCTCCGCCGTGCGGGCGAAGGAGGCTATGCAGTCCAGCCTGGCTGCCACCTGTGCGTCGCGCTGGATGGGGCGGATGAAGTGCGTCAGGTCGGCCATGAGGCGGTTGAAAAGCTCCGCCTCTAATGAGAAGATGCGCTCCTCAGCGCCGAGAATCTTCTCCTCATACTCCTTCAGTTCCTCCGTGATGTATCGTTCAGCATTGACTAACGTCTGCTTGCGGATCCACTCCTGAGGTACCTTGTCTTTATGCGTGTTGCGCACTTCGATATAATAACCGAACACATTGTTGAAAGCGATCTTGAGGCTGGGGATACCTGTGCGTTCGCTCTCCCGCTGTTGCACTTTCGTCAGGTAGTCCTTACCCGAGTAAGCCAGCTCACGCAGCTCGTCCAATTCGGCATTCACCCCCGAGGCGATGATGCCGCCCTTGGCTATCGTGGCCGGCGGATCACTGACAATCTCGCGCCCAATGCGCTCGCTGATCTCCGTACAGGGATCCAGCTCCTGCGCCCAAGCCTGTAGCACAGCACTGTCCGACGCCGTGCAGCGTTCCCGCATCCGCCCGATGGCCTCGAGCGCCCGCCGAAGCTGTACGACTTCACGCGGCGTGACCCTCCCCACAGCCACTTTGGAGATGATCCGCTCCATGTCTCCCACCTCGCTCAGCTGTTTGCTCAGCGCCTCCCGCAAGGCAGCATGGCCAACGAGTGTCGCCACTGCGTCCTGCCGATGGCGGATCTCTTCCTCCTCTTTCATCGGGAAGAGCACCCAGCGCTTCATCAGCCGCGCGCCCATGGGCGATGTCGTCTCGTCGATCGTTTGGAGGAGCGACCGCCCGCCCTCACTCATTGTCCGCACAAGCTCGAGGCTGTGGACGGTGAACTTGTCGAGCCGCACGTAGCGATCCTCTTCGATGCGTGCCAGCGAAGTGATGTGTCCGATCTGCGTGTGCTTTGTGCGGTCTAAATAAACGAGGATGGAGCCTGCGGCCACGATGCCATCCCGGAGGTCTTCTACGCCGAAGCCCTTCAGCCCGGAGGTCTCGAAGTGGCGCAGGAGCCGTTCGCGCGCCGTGTCCGCGTTGAAGACCCAATCCTCCATCTCGAAGATGCTGCCCATCGGACCGAAGGCGCACCCGAAGCGGTCCCGCATGCCGCGGCATACGAGCACCTCCTTCGGCGCAAAGTCCGTCAGCCACTTATCCACCGTTTCCGTCTCGCCCTCAGCCGTTAGGAACTCCCCCGTCGAAATGTCAAGAAAAGCTACCCCACAAAGCGTTTTACCGAAATGCACCGCAGCCAGAAAATTATTCTCCCGCTGCTCCAACACATGATCGTCCATCGCGACGCCCGGTGTGACTAACTCCGTGACCCCACGTTTGACCAACTTCTTAGCCATCTTCGGGTCTTCCAATTGGTCGCAGACGGCCACGCGGCGCCCGGCTCTGACCAACTTCGGCAGGTAGGCATCGAGCGCATGAAAGGGGAATCCGGCCATCTCCACATCCTGCGCTGAGCCATTCGATCGCTTCGTCTGCACGATGCCAAGTATCCCGGCCCCCTCGACAGCATCCTGTCCATACATCTCATAGAAGTCGCCCACACGAAACAGCAGGATCGCATCCGGGTGTTTAGCCTTGATGCTGAAATACTGCTTCATCAACGGGGTTTCTGATTTCGTCACGGTGATTTTTTCTTTTTTCTCTGTTTTGCAAGGCAAAAGTATAGCTAATCCGATACCCGCACAAAGTCAGCCTCCCGCCCCGCATTCCTCCGCAGAGAGCTCTCCGAGGGCTGATTCATACCTATTTAATATGAGTTCGACGTATGAAATCCATTCCCTCGCACCGAGGAAGACATCCTTCACGCCTCAGTGAAGACGCTCTTTACACCCCGGTGAAGTCATCCTTCACAATGGCTCACAGGAAAAGCGTGCTTGGCAGACATCGTGCAAGGTAGCCCCATCCCTCTATCAATGAATGAATTGCCACACGTCGAACTCACGTTAAATAAGTGGAATCCCTCGTCCGGCGTGTTTCCACCTCGAAAACCATCGGCAAAGTGTTACTCTTTTTTTAAGAGACACCCCATTCCTATTGGAAAGACCTCAACCCCCTTAGTTTGCACGCCATTGACGATGGGCGATGGATCCATAATTACCTGTGTATGTGGTGAGGCCTATACGTGGCACCCCTACGACTTTTACTTATTTCCCAAAGATACTGCGGCGATTGGGGTCGGGCGTGCGGCTGCGGAGGAGGATCAGCAGCTCCTCGAGGGCTGCGACGATGGCCACGAAGAGCACTGTCCGCATGACGACCACGGGAGCAGGGCCTCGCAGGATGATGCGCAGGAGCAGGACGAAGGCTAATGCGAGGCTCAACTTGTTGCCCACGGTGTGGATGGAGATGACGCGCCTAAAGCGTACCCATCCGACGCCCGCGGCCGCAACGCGCAGCATGACGATGACCGTGAGCTCGGGCAGGAAGGCGCGGACAATGGCTTCGTAGCGCGTGCAAAAGATCCAGCCCACGGCGGCGAAGAAGGCCCAGTCAGCCACGGAATCGAGCTGCGCACCGAGGGTTGTGCGGCAACCGAAGCGACGCGCGATGAGGCCGTCGGCGGCGTCAGTGAGGCCGGAGAGGAGCATCAGCGCGGCGATCACCGTGGGGCAGTCAGCTACGGCCACGAGGGCAGGCGACAGGATGATGCGCAGCGCGGAGAGGATGTTCGGGAGGTGCTTCATTAGGGCGCGGGGCGAACGGCGGAGCTACTTCGATACGACTCGTAGGACGTCTAAGAGGTGGCGGTCGATGGGTTTGTCTTTTTTGATGGCTTTGGCGAAGGGCACGAGTACGAGCTCATCGTTCTGGAGGCCGACCATGACGTTGCGCTGCCCCTCGAGCAGGGCCTCGATGGCGGCTGATCCCATGCGGGTGGCTAAGATGCGATCCTGTGCCGAGGGTGAGCCGCCGCGTTGCAGGTGGCCGAGGATGGAGACACGGACATCGAACTGCGGGTATTCCTTCTTCACGCGCTCGGCCACGCCCATGGCGCCGCCCGTCACCTCGCTCTCGGCCACAAGCACGATGCTGCTGTTCTTCGATTTGCGGAAACCCTGCTCGATCATCTCGGCCAGCTGGTCTTTCTCGAGGGAGATCTCGGGGATGATGGCCGCCTCGGATCCGGTGGCCAGCGCACCGTTGAGGGCGAGGAAGCCGGCGTCGCGACCCATGACCTCGACGAAGAAGAGTCGCTCATGAGAGGAGGCCGTGTCGCGGATCTTGTCGACGCACTCCATGATGGTGTTGAGGGCGGTGTCGTAGCCGATGGTGACATCGGTCCCGGTGAGGTCGTTGTCGATCGTGCCGGGCAGGCCGATGATGGGGAAGTCGTACTCCTGAGCAAAGTCGCGAGCGCCGTGGAGGCTGCCATCGCCGCCGATGACGACGAGGGCATCGATACCGTGCTGCGTGATTACCTCGTGGGCGCGGCTTCGGCCTTCGGGTGTGCGAAACTCATCGCAGCGAGCAGTCTTGAGGATCGTGCCGCCGCGCTGGATGATGTTGCTCACGCTTTGGGTTTCGAGGGGTTCTATTTCGTTAGTGATAAGTCCGCGGTAGCCGCGATAAATGCCTTTTACGGTCATACCGTTACCGATGGCCGTACGTGTCACGGCGCGGATGGCGGCGTTCATGCCTGGCGCATCGCCGCCCGAGGTCAATACCCCGATACATTGGATTGTTGTTGCCATTTCGTTTAATAGTGATGATGATGAGACCAATGTGTCTGCCTGGGGCGGATCAAATACGCTCCGGATCGATGTGTTGTTTCCCAGAGGAAATAAATAAAGCCGGGCATTTCGCAACGGCCGGCTCTCTCTCTTGGAACAATATCAATTATATTGTATGAAGTACTTAGCGTAATAGTAGAGTATTAGCCCACTCAACTTGC
Source organism: uncultured Tannerella sp. (assembly GCA_963515435.1). Taxonomy (GTDB): domain Bacteria; phylum Bacteroidota; class Bacteroidia; order Bacteroidales; family Tannerellaceae; genus Tannerella. The sequence goes on from CAUPYF010000026.1 coordinate 8,217, forward strand.
GCCGAGGAAGCCTAACAGGACGCCAGCTGCCACAGCCGATCCGATCACACCAGCCACATTCGGTCCCATCGCATGCATGAGCAAGTAGTTTCCGGGATCATATTCCAACCCGAGGTTCTGCGAGATGCGCGCCGAATCGGGCACGGCCGAGACGCCGGCGTTACCAATCAACGGGTTGATCTTGTTGCCCTCCTTGAGGAAGAGGTTGAAGAACTTCACGAATAGCACGCCGGCACTCGTGGCAATGATGAACGAGAAGGCGCCGAGGATAAAGATCTCCACGGACTGGAAGCGGAGGAACTCCGTGGCTTGGGTCGATGCACCCACCGTCACGCCGAGTAGGATGGTAACGATGTCGATGATCGGTCCGCGGGCAGCCTCAGCCAATCGGCGGGTGACGCCGCTTTCCTTCAGCAGGTTACCAAAGAAGAGCATACCGAGCAAGGGTAGCCCTGAAGGCACAAGAAAGGCCGTCAGCAGCAGGCCAATGATCGGGAAGACGATCTTCTCCGTCTGCGACACCACGCGGGGCGGCTTCATGCGGATCACGCGTTCCTTTTTCGTGGTGAAGAGGCGCATGAAGGGGGGCTGGATGATGGGCACAAGAGCCATATAGGAGTAGGCCGAGACGGCGATGGCCCCCATCAGGTTGGGAGCAAGCTTTGACGAGAGGAAGATAGCCGTCGGACCGTCTGCTCCGCCGATGATACCGATGGCACCGGCTTGACTGGGATCAAAACCGAGCTGAAGAGCGGCGATGTAGGCACCGAAGATGCCGAACTGTGCAGCGGCCCCGATCAAGATCAGTTTAGGGTTGGAGATCAGCGCGGAGAAGTCCGTCATCGCCCCGATGCCAAGGAAGATGAGCGGTGGATACCAGCCCTGCTTGACGCCTTGATAGAGGGTGTTCAGTACGGATCCTTCTTCGTAGATGCCGATCTGGAGGCCGGCGTCCTTGAAGGGAATGTTGCCGATCAGTATGCCGAACCCGATGGGGATAAGCAGCATCGGCTCGAACTCATACTTGATGGCTAAGAAGATAAATACCAAGCCGATGAGGAGCATGATGATGTGGCCCCACGTGGCGTTGGCGAACCCCGTGAAGGAGAGAAACGTCTGCATGTTCTCTCCCAAGAATGTTAAGAAACTCTCCTGCATTGTGCCGTTGTATTATTTGATGATTACCAAATCGGCTCCCTCCAAGACGGAGTCGCCCTTGCCCACTTTGATCTCCACGACTTCACCGTCACGATCGGAAGGGATGACGTTCTCCATTTTCATGGCTTCGAGCACGAAGAGCTTCTGCCCACGCTTCACCTGATCGCCCACCTTGCAGTCGATGGTCAGGATGACACCGGGCAGAGGAGATTTAATGGCACCCGTTGATCCAGATGCGTTCTGCCGGATTACGACGGGTGCGCCCGTGGCTGTGGTAGGGGGTTGTGCGGGGCGTTTAGTAGTGACAAATTCTTTCTTGGTGGGCTTGTCCATTTCCACCTTGTAAGGTGTGCCGTTCACTTCCACCTCAGCTGTGGTATCCTCCACTTGGTTCACGGTAACGTTGTAAACATTGCCATTAATGATGTACTTGAACTGTTTCATTTCTCTGTATCTCTGTATCGATGATATTATTTAGTCCGATGTGTGTCAACGCTGTCCCGGAAGGTTCCTCAATCCGTAAATTTTCGAGTTCCACGGAGAATATCTCCGTGCCACTTTGTGCATGGTGAGCACAGTGCTCTCGATGTCGTGGGCATCTTCTGACACTTCGTGGAGTGCCAATGCGATGGCAGCAAAGATCTCTCCCGCTTCTTCTCCACTGCGTGCAGCGGCGCCTTTGACACCGGATTTTTCCGTGCGCCGGCGACTGGCATTGATCGCGATACGACCGACTTGCTTAAAGAGGAGGTAGAGAATCAGCAGCCCGGAGAAGACGACGGCCATAGCTGTGACAGTCATACCGACGCCCCAGGGGTCGTTCTGCCGGAAGTTCTCGATCTTTTCGTTTGAATCCAACACCTTGTTGTTCGTGTCGGGGGTTACTTTGGATAGTGTTTTCCATGTGCCGACCCCGTCGAGCGTCAGGCCATAGCTCACGTCCGGCTTTTGTCCGGCAGGTACCGTTACTTTATCAATCAAGGTCTTTCCGTCGGAATCGAAGATGAAAATTGAATTTTCACCTTCGGGTTCCAACGTAAAGTTCAAATGAAATGTTCCGCGCGAAGCCTTGTTGTCAGCCCAAAAGAGTACGTGCTGGCGGGGTGGAATCTTCGTCTTGACATCGCCTTTGGGGATCATGTACTTGCGGGGGTTGTTGACGTCGTTCGTCAGATAACAGCCCTTTAGGTCAATGGTCGCAGGCGAATTGTTATAGAGTTCGATCCATCCGCTTCTTGATCCGTAATCGTCGACGAAATTGTCGACATTGATGACGAGCACTTCGTTGAGGCGTATCGAGGAAGCAGATTGTCCGCTTGCAGCCAGGCTGCAAACAAGCATCGTCATCGCCAAAAACATTCCCTTTGTTTTCATAAGACCGAATCGTTTCTCTTGGAGTTTTACAAGGGTATATTGCCGTGCTTCTTGGCCGGGTTAGTCAGCTTCTTAGTTTGGAGCTGTTGCAGGGCACGGATGATGCGGAAGCGCGTGTTGCGCGGCTCGATCACGTCGTCGATGTAGCCATAGCGTGCGGCGTTGTAGGGGTTGGCGAAGAGCTTGTTGTATTCGCCCACCTTTTCAGCCATCAGCGCAGCCGGATCAGCAGCTTCCTTGAGCTCGCGGGCATAGAGTACCTCGGCAGCGCCCGATCCACCCATGACGGCGATCTCAGCCGTAGGCCAAGCATAGTTCATGTCGCCACGGAGCTGCTTACAACTCATGACGATGTGCGAACCGCCGTAGGACTTACGCAGCGTGACTGTGATCTTGGGCACCGTGGCCTCGCCGTATGCATAGAGCAACTTGGCACCGTGCAGGATGACGGCGTTGTATTCCTGACCTGTCCCGGGGAGGAAGCCTGGCACGTCTACGAGCGTAACGATGGGGATGTTGAAGGCGTCACAGAAGCGAACGAAGCGTGCGCCCTTGCGCGAGGCATTGCAGTCGAGTACGCCGGCCAGGAATTTCGGCTGGTTGGCCACGATGCCGACGGACTGCCCATTGAAGCGGGCAAAACCGATGATGATGTTCTTAGCATAACCGGGCTGGATCTCGAAGAACTCGTGATCGTCAACAATGGTGTTGATCACCTCATACATGTTGTACGCGCGGTTGGGGCTGTCGGGGATGATGTCGTTCAGATTGTCATCCAAGCGATCGATCGGGTCGGCGCACTCCTTGAGGGGCGCTTCCTCCATATTGTTTTGCGGGATGTAGCTGAGCAACTGGCGTATCATGGCGAGGCCTTCCTCCTCGGTCTTAGCCGTGAAGTGCGTCACGCCAGACTTGGTGGAGTGCACACTGGCGCCGCCGAGGTTTTCCTGCGTCACGTCCTCTCCGGTAACGGTCTTGACCACCTTCGGGCCGGTGAGGAACATATAAGAGGTGCCCTCGGTCATCAGCGTGAAGTCAGTCAGGGCGGGGGAGTAGACAGCGCCGCCGGCACAGGGGCCGAAGATGCCAGAGATCTGCGGGATAACGCCCGATGCAAGAATATTCCGCTGGAATATTTCCGAGTATCCGGCCAGGGCGTTGATGCCCTCCTGGATGCGTGCGCCGCCCGAGTCGTTGATGCCGATGCAGGGTGCGCCCATCTTCATGGCCTTGTCCATCACCTTGCAGATCTTCTGCGACATCGTCTCGGAGAGCGAGCCCCCAAAGACGGTGAAGTCTTGCGCAAAGACATAGACCAATCGGCCATCGATCGTGCCGCAGCCGGTCACTACGCCGTCGCCCAGGATCTTCTTCTTCTCCTGCCCGAAGTTCACGCAGCGGTGCTCCACGAACATGTCCATCTCTTCAAAGCTCCCCTCGTCAAGCAGCATGTTAATGCGTTCGCGAGCGGTGTATTTGCCGCGTTCGTGCTGTTTCTCAATGGCCTTTTCGCCGCCACCTAAGCGGGCTTTCTCGCGCAGGGCGATCAGCTCTTTTATCTTCTCAAGTTGATTGCTCATTTTCTTATTCTTCGTTTGATAGGGTTCTCATTTCATGCAGAGTTCAGTCAATACGCCGTGCGTGGATTTAGGGTGCAGGAAGGCGATCTTGAGGCCTTCAGCGCCGGGGCGCGGAGCCTTGTCGATCAGCTGCACGCCCTTCGAGGAGGCCTCGTCGAGGGCTGCCTGCACGTCGGGCGTGGCAAAGGCGATGTGGTGGATGCCCTCGCCGCGCTTCTCAATAAACTTGGCGATGGTGCTCTCCGGGCTCGTGGGCTCCAGGAGCTCGATCTTGGTCTGCCCAAACTTGAAGAAGGCTGTCTTGACCTTTTGATCGGCCACTTCTTCAATGTTGTAACATTTCGCGCCCAATACTTGCTCGTAGTAGGGCAGCTGTTCCTCGATGCTCTTCACGGCAATGCCGAGATGTTCGATGTGGGTAA
>CAUPYF010000027.1:0-12717 GCA_963515435.1 uncultured Tannerella sp.
TGTAGGTCGGCGCTTTTCAGGAATGAAATGCTGAATCTACAGTGTAGGTCGGCGCTTTAACTGGTTCCACAAATAACTCAGACTCCTCGGATCGGCCCTTCCAGACGCTCTGAGACACTTTCCATTTTCGTAAACCTCTCTGATTGGCTATCATATGAAAGATCTCGATATGCAACGAGTATTGGGCAATGCGGGGCTGCGGGAAGGGTAAAGATGTGACGGCCGAGTAGCCGATAGTTATCAGCTATTCGTTTTTCAGATGAGGTGGCGGGCCTTCATCTCGAGGTAGCGGTTGATGACGTCGACACTGAGGTGCTCGGGGGCGGTGAGGAGGGCGTGGATGCCGTGGCGGCGAAGGAGGCTGACGACGTGTTGTTTCTCGTAGATGTATTTGTCGGCTAAGGTTTGGTCGAAGTAGTCCGCCTCGGTGCGGGGGCGATGGGCGGCGAATTCGGTGAGGCCGGCGTTCTCGAAGAAGACGACGAGGACGACGTGGCGACGGGCAAGGGTGCGTAGGGAGCCAAGCTGGCGATCGATGCCGATGAGGCTGTCGAAGTTGGTGTAGAGGATGAGGAGGCTGCGCTTGGTGACGTGCTTGTTGAGGTAGATGGAGAGGGCGCTGTAGTCGCTCTCGCCGAAGTTGGTGGCTTGGCGATAGAGGGCTTCGAGGAGGTGCTGCATCTGGCTGGAGCGGCGGGAGGCGGGGAGGAAGGTCTCGAAGCGGTCGGAGAAGGTGGCGAGGCCGGCCTTGTCCTCGCGGCGGATGGCGACGTAGGAGAGGACGAGGCTGGCGTTGATGGCATAATCGAGGAGGGTCATGCCGCGGAAGGCGGACTGCATGATGCGGCCTTTGTCAATGACGTTGTAGACCTGCTGCGAGCGCTCGTCCTGGTAGGTATTGACCATAACCTGGTGGCGGCGGGCGCTGGCTTTCCAGTTGATGGTGCGGTAGTCGTCGCCGCGGACATACTCCTTGATGTGCTCGAACTCGGTGTGATGGCCGAGGCGGCGGATGCGCTTGATGCCGAGCTCGGTGAGGTTGTGGTGGGCAGCCATGAGCTCGTAGCGGTTGAGCATGAGATAAGAGGGGTAGACCTTGACATCCTGCGGCTGACCGTCGGTGAGGCGGATGGCGATGAGGCCAATGGGGAGGGTGACAAAAAGGCGGACGCGCCCGAAGCTGTAAACGCCGCGGCGGACGGGGCGGAGGCGGTAGACGATGTCGCGGCGTTCGCGGGGCTTGAGGTCGAGGGGGAAGCGGATGTCGCGGCGCTGGAAAATGTCGGGCAGCTCGTCGATGATGTCTACGTGAATGGGGACGGAAAGGCTGCTATCCGCCGTGATGCGCACCTCGTTTTCGTCGCCATTGGAGAAGCGGTCGGAGCAGGTGCGGCGCGCATGTACGCCTTGAGCTTTCCGGTTCATTATGCCCCACACTAAATCGATGCCCGTCAATGCGAACAGGATGCAGCTCAGCACCCAGGCCGCGGTGTAGCAGACAGGAAAGGCGTAGCTCACGAGGTAGAGCACGAGTGTGGCGGCGAGGACAACGAAGAAGCGCTTGGTGAAAAACATTGCGCGGGTTTATTTGGGTACTTCCACTTGCTCGATGAGTCGGCCGATGACCTTCCGTGGGGTGTGCCCTTCCATTTCAGCTTCGGCGGTGAGCGTGAGGCGGTGTTGGAGTACGGGCATGGCGATGAGCTTCACGTCTTCAGGCGTGATGAAGTCGCGGCCTTGCAGCAGGGCGAAGGCTTTGGCCGTTTGCAACAGGGCGACGGAGGCGCGGGGCGAGGCACCGAGGTAGACGGTGCGGGCGGTGCGGGTGCGGGAGACGATGAGGGCGATGTAGCGCAGCAGGGCGGGCTCGACATAGACGCGGCCGACGCAGTCGATGATGCTGAGCAGCTCGGCTTTGGTGAGGACGGGGCGGATACCCTCGAGGGCAGTGAGGCGGCGGTTGGCGTGGTGACGCTCAAGGATGCGCACCTCCTCGTCGAGGGTGGGGTATTGCATGGTGACTTTCATGAGGAAGCGGTCGAGCTGTGCCTCGGGCAGCTTGTAGGTGCCTTCCTGCTCGATGGGGTTTTGGGTGGCGAGGATGGTGTAGATGGGACTCATGGGATACGTCGTTCCATCGATGGTGGCTTGGCGCTCTTCCATCACTTCGAAAAGGGCGGCCTGCGTCTTGGCGGGTGCGCGGTTGATCTCGTCGGCCAGGACGATGTCGGCGAAGATGGGGCCGCGGTGGAAGTCGAACTCGCTCGTCTTCATGTTGAAGACGGAGGTGCCGAGCACATCGGAGGGCATGAGGTCGGGGGTGAACTGGATGCGTGAGAAGCGGGCATCGATGAGTGCGGAGAGCAGGCGGGCGGTGAGCGTCTTGGCTACGCCGGGAACGCCCTCGATGAGTACGTGTCCGCGGGCCAGTATGGCGGCGAGCATGAGGTCGGCCACGCGCTCCTGCCCGACAACGACGTCGGCGATGGCGGTGCGTATGCGGTTAATCTTCTCGGTGAAATCGGTCAGGTCGGGGGTTACGGTTCTTTCTTCCATTGGGGTGTTGGTTTTCTATTTGAGTTTCTCTTTCCATTCATTAATGCGGTCGATGGAACGGCGCATATCAGCGTTGGTGACGCGTGCTTCGTCGCTGAGGAGATGCTTCAGACGGAGGAAGTCTGGCATCACTTCGTCGGTGGACTGGCCCATGCGATCGGCCAATAGGGCGGCGGTCTCCTGTGGATCGTCGGCGTCGAGGTCGGTGCCATAGCGGCGGCGGATGTCGGCGCGGAAGTAGCGGTACTTCTTCCGGAGGAGGTCCTTGTAGTCTCTCTTTTGGTAATACAGATTGCCGATGAGGCGCGTGAAGCGCAGCATCTCGTTGGCCGGGGGAGTGACGACGGGGATGGCGCGCTGGCGGCGTTGGGCGGCGTTGACCATGAGCAGCAAGACGAGCAAGAGGAGGGTGATGAACGCTCCGTGTAATGCAGGTTCGTCGGTGATGGAGGAGAGCAGGCCCGGGGAGGCGGCGGAGGCTGTTGCGTCTTCGAGGCGCACGAGCGGGCGTCGGCCAAGGAGCGAAAGCATGCGGAAGATGTAGGAGGCATTGTCGCCATCGAGCATGCCGTAGTTGGTGAAGAGGAGCGGCGTGGCGACGATGAAGAGGGAGCCCTCGCAATCGTCGACCTTGACTTCCAAGGCGAGCGATCGATTCCGGCCGTCGCAGGCGCATCGGCTGTATGCGCTGCCTAAGTCGCCGTATTCGGACTCGAGATAGACGGGGTGCAGCTGCGGGAAGACGCGGTAGGGGCGCTGGTTATCGCCTATGCGAGTGCCGAAGTAGATCGAATCGCGGACGGCGTATTGCTTCACTGCACGCTCGAATACATCGTATATCCCCGCCTGAGTGTATTGGGTCGTGACGCCGAATGCTTCGCCTATTTCGTCAGAGAAGTCTGAGGCGCAGAGCATCACATTGTGCCCTTGCTGAAGCAATTGGCAGATCGTGGCGATGTCTGAATCCGGCAGTGTGATATACTCGTCCACGATCAGGTAAGACCGCTGCCGGCTTTCGGGCAAGAGTGCGGTGTCGGTGTTTGTCTCGTATATCTGATAGAGCGTCTTGCTCTCCACTCGATACGCGGGCAGGGAGGAAGCGAGGACATCGTCGAAGACGGCACAGCCGAACGGCTGGCGGTCAGCATGGTCGAAGGTGGGCTTCCATACGAAGGGCCGCGGTGCGTTGTACTGCACAAGGAAGACTACGACGAAGCAGACGACGATGAATGCGAAGAAGAGGATGTGGCCACGTTTCATCGTTTACTCTCCTTTCAGTATTTGTTGCTGTAGGCTGCGCATGCGCTCGAAGAGTTCGGGCGTGGCGCGGTAGTTTCCGTAGCGAATGCGCAGGAAGGCGTTCGTCAAGTTGCGGAAGGGTGGGCGGAGTGACTGGGGGCGGAGCTCGAGGGCGTATTCGGTGGGCGTCTTGAAGATCTGCCAATCCACCCACTCGCGATCGGCGGCTGTGCGGAGCGTTTGGAGGTAGAGCAGGCGTACAGCGGCGCGATAGTCTGACTGGGCGAGGGCGTCGGCAAGGGCGCGATCGAAGTCGGTGGCGTAGAGATCTGCTTCGGTGATGACGTCGTAGGGGTCCTTCAGCTTCTTGTCTCGCAGGAAAAGCCCGGGGCGCTTCTTCCAAATGAAGAAGAAGACGGCGGCGAGGAGGAGAACGAAGAGAAGGACGAGCAGCCAGGTGGAGACTGTCTGGGCCGCGTCGCTGTCGAGCTGGTGAAAGAGGCGCCGCAGGAGGCTGGAGATCCGGCGGACGATGGCGTCCCACCAGCCAGTGTCGGCGGGGAGGAGCTGGCTGTTGTAGTCGTAGCGCGGATCGGCTTGGTAGCGCGCGATCTTGTCTAAGTCGTAGGTCAGGGTGTCGGTCGGGAGGGGCATCGGGGGTCAGAGCTGAGAGAAGGAGGTGATGTCAGCATGGGCGGTGAGGCCTTCGTGCTTCTCGCGGAGGTGGAAGTATTCAAAGGCGATGCCGGTCAGGGCGATGACCTGAGAGAGGTAGTAACCGTAAGATTGGATGATGCCGAGGATGTAGCTCAGGAGTTGATACCAGAGGGTGTCGGAGAGGGGCGAATCGGAGGTGAAGGCTACGAGCTGGCTGAAGAAGGTGAAGAAGTACCACGGCAGGTAGGTCACCATGTTGATGATGCTACCGATGAGCCCGAAGATGAGCATGAGCCCGAAGACCTCAAACCAGGCGCGGAAGCCCCACTGAAAAGACTGACGAACGGAGGCGAAGAAGGGGCGGTCTCCCAAGAGATAGAGGGGGGAGAGCAGCCATATGGGCGAGGCCACGAGGAGGAGGACGAGGAGGATGAGGGGAAGCGTCAGGAGGAGCGTCCAGGGGGAGATCCACACTGCGGGGGCGACTACAATGAGCACGACGGCGACTGTCACGAGCACGCCGAAGAGCATCAGCCGGAGGGAGCGCCCGATCATGCGCCCGAGCGGCGCACGCAGTTCGGCAAACGTGAGGCCGCGCAGCCCTCCGTCGCAGCGTTCGTAGAGCTGCATGAGGCCATAGAGGAGGGCTGAGAGAAGGATGTAGCCCACAAAGTAGCAGACGAAGAGTGCCAGGCTCCCCAGAATGATGCGGGGCAGGATGGACGTGAAGATGTCGCCATCGCTCCCTGCCAGATCAATGAAGAAGTGCTCCGTAAATTGGTTCAGGAAGAAGGACTGGACGAAGCAGAGGGGCAGGATGAGGTAAAGCGAGAAGCGGAGCATGGGGCGCCAGTTGTCGCGTAGATAGTCGAACGTGATGTTCAGCTTTTCGCCGAAGGTGCGCTCGCGATAGAACCGGATTTTTGGGGAGGTGTATTCCATATACATAATAATTAATAAGGCCTGCTTAGTCGTCGAGGTCTTGGGCGACGGCGATGCGGGCGCTGCGGAAGATGAACGGCGGATAGAGGACGACGTAAAAGATCATGAACGCGAAGCAGACGATGATGAAGGCGGCGCGGAGGGCGTCGGGCAGCTCGGTGTGGCGTGTGAGGAAGCTCTCGACGAAGGCGGCCACGATGATGAAGGGCGCCATGCCGACGACGATCTTCAGCCCCCGACGCGCGCCCCGACGGAAGGCGTAGCCGCGCGGATAGGTGCCGGGGAAGAGCCAGCCGTTGCCCATGACGAAGCCTGCGGCGCCTGCGATGATGATGGCTGAGATTTCTATCGCGCCGTGCATCCAAATGGCGAGCGCGGACTCCCACCCTGCGCCGTAACGAAAGAAGAAGGACTGGAAGGCGCCGACCATCACGCCGTTGTAGAAGAGGCTCAGGCCGGTGCCCACGCCGGTGAAGAGCCCGAAGATGAAGATGCGGAACGCGACGTAGAGGTTGTTGAGCGCAATGCGGAGGAACATCATCAGCTCGCTCCCGCCGTCATAGACGGCCGTGGGGTGCCCGGCACGGATGTTGCGCAGCGTCATGTCGACATAGTCGTTGCCGAGGATGAGGCGGGGGAAGTCAGGGTCTTCGTAGGTGGAAAAGACGCCGATCAGGGCGCTGACGAGGAAGACGAGGAAGGCGTAGAGCAGTTCGCGGCGGGCTGCGTAGAGGGTCAGCGGAAGCTCTGCGACCCAGAAGCCGAGGAGGCGCGAGCTGTTCTCACGTTTGTTCTTATAGAGCGTGTTGTGGAGCGCAGAGGCCAGGTTGTTGAGGTAGATCGTGATGCGCGACGTGGGGTAATGGCTGCGCGAAAAGGCCAGATCCGTGGTGATCTCCATGTAAGCGTCGGCCAGCCGCTCGGGATCTTCCTTAGCCGCGTGGTCGACCGTCTGCTCCAGGCCCTTCCACTTCTCGAAGTTCTGCCGTATGAATACAATTTCTTTCACTGCGTCGTGTTCTCTTTCCTTCTGTTAAACAAACGGGGGCAAAAGTAAACAGGCAGTTGAATTTCGCTTATCGGTGTCCTCGGGCGGCTCATGCATGCCTTCGGGCGCGGCTTCTGCGCCATTGCTTCTTGCGGGTATACAAGGAAATCGGCCCCTGCGCCAGTGTTTTTTGCTCACACGCCGTACTTTTTTGCTCGCACACCATACTTTTTACCTCGCACGCCGTTGTTTTATCTCGCACGCCGTTGTTTATATCTCGTGCGCCGTACTTTTTTACTCACGCGCCATACTTTTTTGCTGGCATGCCAGGTATTTTCACTCTCGTACCTTTGCCCCGCACTTGCCCCCTGGCGATGGAATCCAACATATTCAGAGCATAACTACTTATAACTAACCGGCCAAAGGCCGTAATTACCCCATAGATGATACACCCCGATTACCTCTTCGAGTGCAGCTGGGAAGTCTGCAACAAAGTGGGCGGCATCTACACCGTCCTGTCAACTAAAGCGCGCACCCTGCAACAACGCTTCCCCGATCGCATCCTCTTCGTCGGCCCAGACCTCGGCCACGCCGGCCAAGCGGTCGAGTTCGACGAAGACACCTCCCTCTTCCCCGATTGGCAACGCTCCATCACCGCCGCCGGCCTGCCCGTGCGTGTCGGCCGGTGGCGCGTGCCCGGCGCGCCGCTCGTCTTGCTCGTCGACTACCGCCAGCTCTTCAGCCGCAGAAACGAACTCTTCTACGAGATGTGGGAAGCCTTCGGCGTCGATTCCTCGCAGGCTTATGGCGACTACGACGAGTCGTGCATCTTCGCCGCCGCCGTGGGGCGCGTCATCGAGAGCTTCTATCGTCACCATCGCCTCGAAGACCGCCGCGTCGTGGCCCACTTTGACGAGTGGATGCTCGGCTTCGCCCTCCTCCACCTGCGCAAACACGTGCCGCGCATCGCCACCCTCTTCACGACGCACGCCACCACCATCGGCCGCTCCATCGCTGGCAACAATAAGCCGCTCTATGGCTACATGCGGGGCTACGATGGCGACGGCATGGCGGCCGAATTGCACGTCGAGGCTAAGCACTCCGTGGAGAAACAGGCGACGCGCTATGCCGACTGCTTCACGACGGTGAGCGAGATCACGGCCGTGGAGTGCAGCCAGCTGCTCGACAAGGCGCCGGACGTGGTCACCCCGAACGGCTTCGAGCCCGACTTCGTCCCCACGCCCGACCGCTACCCCGCCTGCCGCGCCGACGCCCGCCAACGGTTGCTCCGCGCCGCCTCCGCGCTCTATGGCGAGCCGCTCGATGCGGACGACACGTTCCTCGTCTCCATCAGCGGCCGCTACGAGTATCGCAACAAGGGTATCGACGTCTTCATCGACACCATGAACCGCCTGCGCGCATCGGCTGACCTGCCCCGCACCGTCGTCGCTTTCCTGCTCATCCCCGCCTGGGTCTATGCCCCCCGCGCCGACCTGAAAGCCGCCCTCGAGCAAGGCATCCGCCCCGCCGATCCCCTGCCCACGCCCTTCCTCACCCATTGGCTCCACCGCATGGACGACGATCGCATCTCCAACTTCATCCTCCACGCCGGCTTCAGCGCCAACGAGCGCCTGAAGATCGTCTTCGTGCCCTGCTATCTCGATGGCCGCGACGGCCTCTTCGACACGCCTTACTACGACCTCCTCATCGGCATGGACGCCACGCTCTATCCCTCTTATTATGAGCCTTGGGGTTATACGCCACTCGAGAGCGTCGCCTTTGGCATCCCCACCATCACGACCGACTTGGCCGGCTTCGGGCGCTGGGCACAGACCGTCGTCAGTGGCCGCGACATCACCGAGGGCGTGGCCGTCGTCCATCGCACGGACGACAACTACACCGCCGTAGTCGATGCCTCGGCCGAGGCCCTGCGCTCGCTCATGCGCCGCACCGATGCCGAACGCCGCGCCATCGCCGTGCGTTGCCAAGCCCTCGCTGCGCAAGCCGAATGGGAACGCTTCATTACCTATTATTATATAGCCTTCGATCACGCCCTCACCGCCGCCCAGCAAAGAGGATAAATCACATAACGGATCATTATGACACACTGCTACCGCCTTCGCCGCGCCACCCTCACTGCGGCCTGCTTCCTTGCTCATGTATGGGCAGACGCCGCGCCCGCCGTGACAAACGACAACATCGCCGTCCGTGACGAAACGGACTACACGCTGTCGCTCCGCCCCGCCATCTCCGAACGCCTCTTTACCTCGAAAGTCATCGAGAGAGAGATCGTGCACATCAAACGCATGCTCACGAACGAGAAGCTGGCATGGATGTTTGAAAACTGCTTCCCCAACACGCTCGACACGGCCGTCCACTTCCGCGCCATCGATGGCGACGACGACACCTTCGTCTACACCGGCGACATCCCCGCCATGTGGCTCCGCGACTCCGCCTCCGAGGTTTGGCCCTACCTGCCCTTCGCCACCAAAGACGACGAGCTGCGACAGATGATCCGCGGCGTCATCCTCCGCCAGTTCAAGTGCATCCTCCTCGACCCCTACGCCAACGCCTTCAGCGACGGCGCCGAAAACAACGAGGTCTACGAACGCCGTTGGGAGCTGGACTCCCTCTGCCACTGCCTGCGCTTAGCTTATGCCTACTGGAAGGAGACGGGCGACAAGAGCGTCTTCACCGACGGGAGATGGCAGAAAGTCATGCAGCTCGTCCTCCGCACCCTCCGCGAACAGCAGCGCAAGGACGGCCCGGATCCCTACGCCGCCGACTCGCTCATGGACCATCACAGCCTCCGCCCCGTGCGCCCCGTCGGACTGATCGCCTCCGCCTTCCGCCCCTCGGACGACCCGGTGACACTGCCCTTCATCGTCCCCTCGAATTTCTTCGCCGTCAGTTCGCTCCGTAAGGCAGCCGAGATCTTGAGCAAGGTGAATAAGGACGCGAAGACGGCCGACGCCTGCAAGGCCCTGGCCAACGAGGTGGAGGAGGCACTGCGCCGCTACGCCACCGTGGAGCACCCCGTCTACGGCCGCATCTACGCCTACGAGGTGGACGGCTTCGGCAACCGCCTGATGATGGACGACGCCGATGTGCCCAGCCTCCTGGCCATGACTTACCTCGGCGACGTGCCCGCCGACGATCCCGTCTACCTCAACACGCGGCGCTTCGTCTGGAGCGAAGACAACCCCTACTTCTTCCACGGCAACTCCGGCGAAGGCATCGGCAGCTCGCGCACCGGCAACGACATGATCCGCCCCATGTCCCTCCTCGTCCGCGCCCTCACCTCCACCGACGACAACGAGATCGCCGCCTGCCTCCGCATGCTGATCACCACCGACGCCGAGACCGGTTTCATCCACGAGTCCTTCTATAAAAACGACCCCAAGCGTTACACCCGCTCCTGGTTTGCCCGCCAGAACAGCCTCTTCGGCGAGCTAATCGTCAAACTCGTCCGCGACAAGAAGATCGAGCTGCTCAACGATTTGTAAGGGGGCGAAAGGACGTGGCCGATACGCTATAGTTTCACCTATACCCCTCCCTCAATGCGACAAAATGTCAGTCGCAAATACTCACCGCCCTACGCCGCGCTTTGGCACGCCGTTTGGAGAATGGGACGGCGAATCGCCCGAAAGGGCATCCAACCAACCAGAATTTCAAATAGTAAAAACAGATATAGAACATGGGAAAGATTATTGGTATAGACTTAGGAACAACCAACTCGTGTGTCGCCGTATTGGAAGGCAACGAGCCGGTAGTGATTGCGAACAGTGAGGGTAAACGCACCACGCCTTCCGTGGTAGCTTTCGTAGAAGGTGGCGAACGGAAAGTGGGCGATCCGGCCAAACGACAGGCCATCACTAACCCGCAGAAAACGATTTTCTCGATCAAGCGTTTCATGGGCGAGACGTTCGATCAGGTACAAAAAGAAATCGCCCGCGTACCGTATAAGGTAGTGCGGGGCGACAACAATACGCCGCGTGTCGACATCGACGGACGGCTCTACACGCCGCAGGAAATCTCGGCCATGATCCTGCAAAAGATGAAGAAGACGGCCGAGGATTATCTGGGTCAGGAGGTTTCGGAGGCCGTGATCACGGTGCCGGCTTACTTCAGCGACGCACAACGTCAGGCCACCAAAGAGGCTGGTGAGATCGCTGGCTTGAAGGTGCGCCGTATCGTCAACGAGCCTACGGCTGCATCGCTGGCTTACGGTCTCGACAAGGCAAACAAGGACATGAAGATCGCCGTCTTCGACCTCGGTGGTGGTACGTTCGATATCTCCATTCTGGAGCTTGGCGGCGGCGTCTTTGAGGTGAAGTCGACCAACGGCGATACGCATCTCGGCGGCGACGATTTCGACCACGTCATCATCGACTGGCTGGCCGAGGAGTTCCTCAAGGACGAAGGACTCGACCTGCGCAAAGATCCGATGGCGCTGCAACGCCTGAAGGAGGCTGCAGAGAAGGCTAAGATCGAGCTTTCCAGCTCGACGAGCACGGAGATCAACCTGCCCTACATCATGCCCGTGGACGGTGTGCCCAAACACCTCGTTCGCACGCTGACCCGCGCCAAGTTCGAGCAGCTGGCCGACACGCTGATCAACGCCTGTCTGGAGCCGTGTAAGCGCGCCCTGTCAGACGCTGGCATGTCGACGTCGGACATCGACGAGGTGATCCTCGTGGGCGGTTCGACACGTATCCCGGCCGTGCAGCAGCTGGTGGAGAAGTTCTTCGGCAAAGCACCGTCGAAGGGCGTGAACCCGGACGAAGTCGTTGCCATCGGCGCAGCCATCCAGGGCGGTGTCCTCTCGGGCGACGTGAAGGATGTGGTGCTGCTCGACGTGACTCCGCTGTCGCTCGGTATCGAAACGATGGGCGGCGTAATGACGAAGCTGATCGAGGCCAACACGACAATCCCCACGAAGAAGTCGGAAGTCTTCACTACGGCTGTCGACAATCAGCCCTCGGTTGAGATCCACGTCTTGCAGGGTGAGCGTTCGCTGGCCAAAGACAACAAGTCGATCGGCCGCTTCCACCTCGACGGTATCCCGGCCGCCATGCGCGGTGTGCCGCAGATCGAGGTGACGTTCGACATTGACGCCAACGGTATCCTCAACGTCTCGGCCAAAGACAAGGGCACGGGCAAGGTGCAGAGCATCCGCATTGAGGCCTCCAGCGGTCTGAGCGACGACGAGATCCGCCGCATGAAGGACGAGGCCGCGGCCAACGCCGAGGCGGACAAGAAGGAGAAGGAGCGCATCGACAAGATCAACCAGGCGGACAGCATGATCTTCCAAACGGAGAAGCAGCTGAAGGATCTCGGCGACAAGCTGCCGGCCGACAAGCGTTCGCAGATTGAAGTGGCGCTGGGCAAGCTAAAGGATGCACATAAGGCACAGGATCTGGCTGCCATCGACACAGCCATCGCAGAGTTGAACAACGTGTTCCAGGCCGCCAGCCAGGATCTTTACAATGCGCAGAATGCGCAAGCCGGTGCCACCGGTCAGCCCTCTGGCAACACCTCTTCGAACAATGCCTCCTCAAGCAACAGCGACGATAATGTGACAGATGTGGATTTTGAGGAAGTGAAATAAAGTCTGCTCTCAATCTGAGAAGATTTCGTTTTCATAATAGATAAGGTAGGAAATCGCAGTCGGCGATGTGGCAACACATACGCAGGCTGCGATTTCTGTGTTTATCCCCAGCCCCAGCCGATGAGCACGTACCTGGACCTGGGTAGGGGCATATCGACAGAAAATCCTCATGGAACACCTCTTACAACGTCTTTTGCACGATGACTGCAAGCTACTTTGCACGAAGGTTGCAAGCATGCTTAGCGATGCCTCTTAAGCATGCTTAGTGTCATCTCTTAAGCATGCGTTGCGTCACTTACAACGTATGCTTTGTCTGTGAGCCATTGGGAAGGGTGTCTTCCCCCGGTGTGGGGAAGGTGTTTCCCCTGGTGCGGGGAAATGGATCGAAAAACCCAAACTACACTGTAGGTCGGCGCTTTAACTGGTTCCACAAATAACTCAGACTCCCCGGAGCGGCCCTTCCAGACGCTCTGAGGCACCTCCCATTTTTCGTAATCCAATTTTGTTTGGGTATACGAGTTACGAGTGACGAATATCGGGTACCTGTAACTTGTAACCCGTCACCTGCCACCACTCTTCGCGCCGCGGAGGATCTTCTCGTAGGCCTCGGCATTATTGATGATGCGCAGGGCCTCGCGGAGACTCTCGTTGTCTTCGTTGATGATGCGATAGTAGGCCGTCTCGTCGAAGAGGTCGCGGGCGATGAGCGCCTTGAGTTGGAGGG
>CAUPYF010000028.1:0-12665 GCA_963515435.1 uncultured Tannerella sp.
CACTCACAACGCACGCTTTGTTTGTAAGCCATTGGGAAGGGCGTCTTCCCCGAGGCGGGGAAGTGGATTTCTTACATTGAACTCACGTTAAATAATATAATCCCCAAAGGATGACTGATTTTTTATCCGAAGTGAATGATCCGCGGAGGAAAATGTTGTCAGCAAACATACATGCTTATTATTCGTTCCGGTTGGTGAACCGTATCGTTTCGGTTATGTAACCCCAAAGGATCATTTCGTAACCCCGGCACATGGCCGCAAGGAAGCTCCACTGGTATTTGCAGCGGGTCTTTTTGATTCTTGCCTTGATTTCTTTTTAAAGAAGATCAGTCTGCCACGCGTGCGACGGACTTGATGTGGGTGTTTTTGGCCAGCGTGACGCACATGTTTTGGATGTCCTCCACGTTGTGCACCATCATTTTGATTTTACCCTCGAAGACGCCGTCTTTGGCCTCGATCGTGAGCTTGGTGATGTTCACGTTGAAGTTGTCGGAGATGGTGCGGGTGATGGTGTTGAGGACACCGATGGAGTCGATGCCTTTCACCTCGAGCGTGGCCTCGAAGGAGGTGTTGATGTGGTTGCTCCAGACGGTGGAGAGGATGCGTTCGCCGAAGCTGCTCTTGAGGCGCAGGGCGATGGGGCAGGAGATTTTGTGGACAACCACGTTGCCGTCGTCATTGATGAAGCCCAGGGCCTCGTCGCCGGGGATGGGCTTGCAGCAGCCGGCGATGACGTAGTTGCGGTTGAACTTGTCTTCGCTGAGTAGGTAGGGCTTTTTTCGGTCATACTTGCTGAGCTCCTTCCGGCCGGTGCCAGCGGTGGGGAGGATGGTCATCATCTCGCGCTTTCGGCCCATGCGCAGGGCCTGTTTGAGGTATTTGAAGAGCACGTTGTCGGTTTTTTTCTGCACGATTTTTTTGAGGTTATCGGGCAGGGTTACTTCGCCTTTTTGGATGGCATAATAAAGGTCGTCTCGGCTGGGGAAGCCGTAGTAGACGGCTATTTTGTCGAGCAGGGAGGAGGCGGGGGCTTCGAAGCCGGACTTGTGGAGGGCTGCCAGCAGCTTGATCTCGCCCTCCCTGGCGGCCTCTCGGCGAACGCGCTTGAGGTAGGCCTCGATTTTGCTACGGGCCTTGGCCGTGACGACGTAGCTCAGCCACTCGGCGACGGGCTTCTGCGAGCGGGAGGTGAGTACCTCCACCTGATCGCCGTTAGAGAGCTTGTGGCTCAGGGGGACGAGGCGGTGGTTCACCTTGGCGCCGATGCAGGTGTCGCCCACGTCGGAGTGGAGGGCGTAGGCAAAGTCGAGGGCCGTGGCGCCTTGGGGCAAGGTTTTGAGCTCGCCTTTGGGGGTGAAGACGAAGATCTCGGATGAGAAGAGGTTCATCTTCACCGTGTCGAGAAAGTCGAGCGAATCGGGGTTGGGGTTCTCGAGGATCTCGGTGATGGTGGCGAGCCACTTGTCGAGCTCCGTGTCCTCTTCCACGTGTTTCTCCTTGTACTTCCAGTGTGCCGCGAAGCCCTTCTCGGCGATGTCGTCCATGCGGCGGCTGCGTATCTGGATCTCGATCCACTGCCCGTCGGGGCCCATGACGGTGAGGTGGAGCGCCTGATAGCCGTTTGATTTGGGTCGGCTCACCCAGTCGCGCAGGCGGTCAGGGCGGATGCGGTAGATGTCGGTGATGGCGGAGTAGATGTCCCAACAGAGATTCTTCTCGTCGATGCCTTCCTTGGGCTCGAAGACGATGCGTACGGCGAAGATGTCGTAGATGTCCTCGAAGGGGACATTCTTCGCGTTCATCTTGTTCCAGATGGAAAAGGCCGACTTGACTCGGGCGCGCATTTCGTATTGTAACCCCATGGCATGCAGCTTCTCGTCGACGGGTTTGGCGAAGTGGTCGAAGAGACGGTTGCGTGCGGCCTCGGTTGCGGCGAGCTTTTGGTTGATCAGCTCATACTCGCGCGGGTGTTCGTATTTGAAGCTGAGGTTTTCTAACTCCGTTTTGATGGCGAAGAGGCCCAATCGGTGGGCCAGCGGGGCGTAGAGATAGAGTGTCTCGCCGGCTATCTTGTATTGCTTTGCGGGGAGCATGGAGCTGAGCGTGCGCATGTTGTGCAGGCGGTCTGCCAGCTTAATGAGGATCACGCGGATGTCGCTGCTCATGGTCAGGAGCAGCTTACGGAAGTTCTCCGCCTGTGCCGATGCGTGCTCATCGAAGACGACACCGCTGATCTTGGTCAGCCCGTCGACGATCTGTGCGATCTTATCGTCGAACATGTCGCGGATGTTCTCCACCGTGTACTCCGTGTCCTCCACCACGTCGTGCAGCAGGGCGCAGCAGATGGAGGTGGAGCCGAGGCCCATCTCGTTGCAGACGATGCGGGCCACAGCCAGCGGGTGCATGATGTAGGGCTCCCCTGACCGACGGCGCACGCCCTTGTGAGCTTGGTTGGCGAAGTTGAAGGCCTTGGTGATGCGCTCTATTTTGCGTCGGTGGTTGGAGTGGCAGTAGTCATCGATCAGGCGATTGAACTCGTCCTGAATCATTCGGGTTTCGGACTCGGGCCGATCTTCCTGTGCATTCATAACGGGGAAGGTTAATGCGGGAATTTAACGGCGCTTGTGTGCCTTTGTAGACTTGCGTGCGGTGGTGGTCTTCTTGCGTGCTGTTGTCTTCTTGGTCGTGGAGCCTCGGGTGGACTTGCGAGCCGTCGTCGTCTTCTTCTTACGGGCTGCAGCCTTACGTGCTGCGGCTGTGCGGGCACGTGAGGCGGAGTAGCTGCGGGTGGAAACCGTCCGGGCTGTGCTCGTGCGCTCGCCCTCCGATCCGTCGGTGCTACTTCCGTCATATGATACGCCGCCAGTGTCTATGTAGATGGTCAGGCGCTTGCCGCGGGGCACACGGTTCGTGCGCAAGTTGTTCCACTTGCGGATGCTTTGCGCCGTGACGCCGTATTTGTTGGCAATGGTGTAGAGGTTCTCGCCCGACTTGACAGTGTGGCGGATCATCTCCGTCTTCGATCTCGAGCTGTCGTTGCTCATGGAGGCACGTCCGGGCAGATAGTTGGCCAGCAGTTCCTCGGCGCGGTAGTTGCTGATCGAGTCTTGTTTGTCGACGTAGGCGTAAGTGGCAGCCACGGGGAGCTTCAGCACGCAGGGCTTGATGTGTCCGGGGATGATCTCACGCTTGTATTGCGGGTTGAAGGTGCGGAGCATCTCAATGTCCACGTTCAGCACGTCGGCCACCTGGCGCAGGTGCATGAGCTTGTTCACCATCACCGTGTCCGTGGCCACGGAGAGGCTGGTGCGCATGGGGCAGATGTTGTGCTCGCAGTGGTAGGCCATGATGTAGGTAGCGGCGATGTAGAAGGGTACGTACGAGCGTGTTTCGCGGGGCAGGTAGGGATAGATCTCCCAGAAGTTCGTACGGCCGCCAGCGCGCCGGATAGCCTTGTTCACACTGCCCGGCCCGCAGTTGTAGGAGGCTAAGACGAGGTACCAGTCGCCGAACGTGGCATACATCTGTTTGAAGTATTTGCAGGCGGCGTGGGTGGAGGCGATCGGGTCGAGGCGTTCGTCGATGAGGCTGTTGATCTCTAACCCGTAGAGCTTGCCTGTGGGCAGCATGAACTGCCAGATGCCAGCAGCTCCGGCGCGGGAATAGGCGCGAGGGTTGAGGTTGCTTTCGATGATGGCGAGGTATTTCAGTTCGAGCGGCAGGTCGTATTGGTCAAGGATCTGCTCGAACATGGGGAAATAGAGATCGGCCATGGCCATGACGTAGCGCACGAGCTCGCGCCGACGGTCGGCATAGATGCTGATGCAATTGCGCACGATGGGGTTGTAGTCCATCGGTATGATGGTCGGCATGCGGGAGAGGCGGTCGCGGTAGACGTCGTCGGAGACGGGCGCGTTGTCGTCCTTATCGATGCAATAGGCGTCGGACTGAGAGAAATATTTGGCATGCCAGCTTTGGAGGAGTGCACGTACGTTTTCATCGAGCACTTCGGGGATGAGTCCGACATCGTCGTAGGTGGAGTCGGTGGAGAGGATCGAGTAGTCCTCGGCTTCCATCTGTCGGTTACGGTCGTCGTCGTCCTGAGCAAGGATGGCTTGCGGGGCGAGGAATAACGCCGCCACACTGAGGTATGCAAAAAAGATTTTCTTCATATCGTGTGTTAGTAAATAGTCAATGTATTGGGGGAGGGGCGGAGCCTCCGCTGTTAGAAGTTAATGCTACAGGTCAGCCCGAAGAGCCCGGGGCTTTGATTGTTTCGCGGGGCGAGGGTGGGGGAGAGGTGAAGGGAGAGATC
Organism: uncultured Tannerella sp.; assembly: GCA_963515435.1. Taxonomy (GTDB): domain Bacteria; phylum Bacteroidota; class Bacteroidia; order Bacteroidales; family Tannerellaceae; genus Tannerella. The sequence goes on from CAUPYF010000028.1 coordinate 4,316, forward strand.
GTTGGAGATGTCGAAGTCGAAGAGTTGGGCGTCGACGTAGGCGTCGGCCATGCAGAGGAAGTACCAAGCGACGGTGAGGATGATGCTCAGGTCGCGATAGCGGCGGTAATAGTCCTTGGCGCTCTTGAGGTTGTTACGGAAGTTGGTGTTGGTGATGTAGTCCTTCGGGTCGCGGTTGCGGGGGACAAAGTTCTGCCAGCTCTGGTGCCATGAGCTGGGGTTGTTCACGTCGTCGGTCATGATATGGAGGTAGGCGTCGGAATAGTCGCGGTAGTTCTTGTTATTCCACGTTACGGCGTAGATGAAGCCCATGAAGCCGCCATAGACGATGGGCAACTTCCAGTATTTGCGGTTGTAGATCTGCCCGAGCCCGGGGAAGATGGCTGAATAGATGACGGCGCGTGTAGGGTTCGGCTTGAAGGGTGGCGAGGCGGCGTGTCTCAGGGTGTCGGCGTATTCTGTGTCGGACCGGTTCCATAGCGCGCGGGCGGTGAGGGAATCGACGAGCACACCGTCAACACGGATCGTGTCGCCCGTCTTGACGGGGACGTCCTGCGTATGTCCGGCGTGGGGGAGCGCCAGCCATGCCGCGGCGCAGATTAAGAGACTGATGATCGTTTTACTCACGCGGCGCACTTCTATCAACTCTGCTTCATGCCGTCCAACAGGTGCATGATGCTCTCTAACTCCTTCTCCGAGGCGAAGGGGATGGTGATTTTTCCCTTGCCGTTTCGCTCGTCGTAGGTCAGCTTCACCTTCGTTTGGAAGAATGAGGCCAGATGCTCCTTGAGGATCTTGAATTCTTCGGGCAGGAGTTTGTGTGTGGTGTGTCCGGGAGCGGCGGCGGACTGTTGGTGTTTCTCTTCGCACGAGGCGTTGCGGGCCAGCTCTTCGACGGTGCGGACGGAGAGCCCTTGCGTGATGATCTGTTCGTAGAGTGCGAGCTGCACCTCAGGGTCTTCGATGGAGAGGAGGGCGCGGGCGTGCCCCATGTCGATGCGTTTGTCCTTCAGCCCCACTTGTATTTCGGCCGGCAGCTTGAGCAGGCGCAGGTAGTTTGCCACGGTGGTGCGCTTCTTCCCGACGCGTTCGCTCAGTTGTTCCTGCGTGAACCCGTTGGCGTCGATGAGGTGCTGGTAGGCGAGGGCCGTTTCGATGGCGTTCAGGTCCTCGCGCTGGATGTTTTCGATGAGTGCCAGCTCGGCGATGTTCTCGTCTTGTGTGGTTTTGATGTAGGCGGGGATTTTGTCGAGGCCGGCCATCTCGGCTGCTCGGTAGCGGCGTTCGCCAGCGATGATCAGGTAGCTGCCGTCGTCTTTTTCCTTGAGGATGATGGGCTGGATGACGCCGTAGGTGCGGATGGATTTGGCGAGCTCTTGGAGTGCTTCTTCTTCAAAGATGGAGCGTGGTTGGTCAGGGTTGGGCTCGATGCGGCGGAGTTCGATTTCGTTGATGGACGATGATCCGCTTGTCATGATTTCGTCCGGCGGGGCGAGGAGGGCGTCGAGGCCGCGCCCTAATCTGTTGCGTGATGTTTTGGCCATGTAGGGCGGTGTTTATGCGTTTTTTTCGATGATCTCTCGGGCCAGCTGCATGTGGTTGGTGCTACCTTGCGATTCGGCGTCGTAGAGCAGGATGGGGCGGCCGAAGCTGGAGGCTTCTACGAGTTTGACATTGCGACGGATGACAGTCTTGAAGACGAGGTCTTGGAAGGGGCGCTTGACCTCTTCGTAGATCTGATTGGCCACGCGCAGGCGGGCGTCGTACATGGTGATGAGGAAGCCCTCGATCTCGAGCGTGGGGTTGAGCTTGGACTTGATGATTTTGATCGTGTTCAGCAGCTTGCTGATACCCTCCAGAGCGAAGTATTCGCATTGCACGGGGATGATGACTGAGTCAGCGGCGGTCAGGGCGTTGACGGTGATGAGCCCGAGCGAGGGGGAGCAGTCGATGAGGATAAAGTCGTAGAGGGCGCGCAGGGGCTGGATGATGCCTTTCAGGACTTGCTCGCGGCGCTCGGTGTTGAGCATTTCGATTTCGGCGCCCACGAGGTCGATGTGTGAGGGGAGCACTTCGAGGCTGTCGAGCTCGGTACGGACGATGGCTTGTCTGGGTTCGTCGCCGTTGATGAGGCATTCGTAGAGGGAGGAGGGCAGGTTCTTAATGTCTACGCCCAGTCCTGACGAGGCGTTGGCCTGCGGATCGGCGTCGATCACGAGGACTTTCTTCTCCATCGCGGCCAGTGATGCGGCCAGGTTGATGGTGGTGGTGGTCTTCCCGACGCCACCTTTTTGGTTGGCTAATGCAATTACTTTTCCCATTCTGAATATATCGGCTTTGACATTAGAATATGGCCGGTTGGTTCCACGTTCGTGTTCGGCCTTTATGTACCGCAAAGGTAGAAGCGTTTTGATTTTATCGAATAATGGCACGCCGTGGAACGGTTTGCGGGGGGGATTGCTTCCTTGTTCATTGTCAATGATTCATTCTCAGGGAAGGGGGCGGGGAGGGGGCTTTGGAGGCGGGTCAGAGGGTGTGGATCATTGGCGTGGCGGGGGCGCCGGAGGGGGTGGGGGAGACGGCGGCGTAGAAGTCTTGGGTCTTGCGGACGGTGGCGAAGGGGCGGCGGGCGTCGTGGCAGAAGACGACGGTGAGCCCGCGGGCGGCGGCGTGGTCGAGGAGGCGGTATTTTTCGCGCAGGGAGGCGAGGGGGCGGACGTCGTAGGCGGAGATCCAAGTGGGGGAGAGGTGGGCTGCGGTGGGGACGACATCGCCGGGGAAGAGGACGCCGGGGCGGCCGTCGCTGCGGTCGATGGTGACGGAGATCTGCCCCGCGGTGTGTCCGTCGTGCAGGCTGAGGCGGATGTGGGGGTGGATCGTCGTGTCGGCGTCGACGGGGTGGAGGAGGCCGGCGCGGCGGACGGCGTCGATGTGTTCAGCGGAGAAGGAGTCGGCCTCCAGGGGGTTGGGGGCGGCGCACTCTCGGAGCTGGGCGCGGCTGACGTGGACACGGGCGCGAGGGTAGGAGGGGAGGAGGCGGCCCTGGGGGTCGATGCGGGTCGTGCCGCCGCAGTGGTCGAAGTGGAGGTGGGTAAGGATGACGTCGGTGACGTCCTCGGGGGCGATGCCGAGCCGGGCGAGCATGCAGGCGGGGTCGGTGAGGGAATGGAAGGCGTAGTAGGAGCGGCTGAGGCGGTCGAGGTGCTTCGTGCCGACGCCGGTATCGATGAGGATGACGCGGCCGTCCTGTGTGGTGATGAGGCTTATCTGCATGGCCAGTGTGCAGCGGTTGAGCGTGTCGGCGGCGTATCGTCGGCCCCAGGCGGTGCGCGGCACGGCGCCAAACATGGCGCCGCCATCGGCATAGAACAGCCCGGCGTTGAAGAGGCGGATGGTCATGGGCGGGGGGATTAGAGGGTATATATATAATGTATGGTGTATGTTGCAAAAGCGAGGCGAAAGATAGGCGCATCTCCAGGGGGTGGGACGCGCCGGTGGCATTCTCGTTCTTTGTTTTAGGGATACGTTGAATACATTTGCCCCTGTCTGAGCACGATATTTGACAGAAGGAACGCACACCTGCGGAAAGATAAGAACAGCCCTTTGGCATGGTCTGAAAGTTTCTTTCGCGAAAAGCACCGCCAGCGGGGTACTTCGGGTGCTTTGTAAAAACACAAAGCGGAAAACAGGGGGTACTTCAAGCACTTTCTTTCAAAAAAGAGCACCCCCCTTGACCGGGCCAGATGCAGTAATTTCTTACTATATATAATGTATAACCATCTAAATGACTGAGAAAATGAAAATAGATCTATTACCTCGAACTCATGTTAATCCGGTTATAGTCCATCAGAAATGGTTTGCAGGGGGATGAGGGAGGCTTGAGGGCATCGTAACCCAGGGCGTACACCTAATACACCGAAACTTTCTGATGGACTATAAGAAGCTACTTTGGCGAACCTTTCCATCTTTCTATTTCGGGGCTATCCGGGTTTGTTGCTGCCTTTTTGTTCCATCATTTATCCTCACTGGAGCTTCGCTATGCTCATCAAATGATGAAACAAAACACCCAAGAAACATCCTCCGAAATGGATTCCAAACAGCTTCTGAGAGAGGGCACTTTCATCGTGTCTACCACACCCACCACGCAGCGATAAGTGTGATCGCTGCGTGGGTGAGGAGCATGCCGCAGAGGATAGTGCGGGGCACGACGGCGGGGTAGGGCAGGAGCGGTGTGTCGGGGATGAAGCGCGGGCGGACGCGGATGTAGAACTGGAAGACAAGCCACGCGAAGAGGAGGCCGAAGAGGGCGCCGGGGATGATGTCCGAAAGGAAGTGGACGCCGAGGTAGATGCGCGTGTAGGACATGGCGGCGGCCCAGAGGAAGAGGCAGACGGTGTAGACGCGGTGGCGGAAGAGCAGCGAGGTGAACAGCGCAAAGCCAAACGTGTTGGCCGCGTGGCTCGACATGAATCCGTAGCGACCGCTGAGGTAAGGCTCGCCGGTGCGGGGGCTGATGACGGTCTGCACCACATGCATAAAGTCCGGGTGACGCGTGGGTCGAAAGCGGGCGAAGAAGGGTTTGCAGAAGCCGGAGGCAAACTGGTCGCAGAGGGTGATGGCCAGCGCTAAGGCAAGGATGAGCAAGACCGATTCGCGCCACGGCCGCCGGTAGCAGAGGGCGAAGAGGATGAAGACGGCCAGCGGAATCCACGCGGGATTGCCGGAGTAGATCCACATGAAGCGGTCTAAGTAGGGCGTGTGCAGGCTGTTGAGCCAGAGGAAGGCGTCACGTTCGTAGACGAGGAGCTGTTCGAGCATGGGGTGGGGAGCGTTAGATGCGTTCCAAGTCTTTGCGGGGGATCCAGCCCTCCTTACCATCACCGAGGCGTATCTCGAGCCAGTCGCCGAGGGTGTTCTTGATCGTCACCTTGGTGCCTTCGTGCAGGATGAAGAGGTCGGTGCCGCTGCGGTCGGGCGAGCTCTTGACGGTGACGGTGGGGGCGAAGACGATTGCCGCGTTGCGCACGATCAGATCCTGTCGCTCGCTCCAGGCAAAGACGTTGGCCATGATGGTGATGAAGAGGAGAAGGAGTCCGAGGTAGAACCCGGTCTTGCGCAGGCGCATCCATTTGGAGAAGAAGAAAAGGACGAGGCAGCCGGCGAAGAGCACGCAACAGAGTAGGGCAGTGGCTGCCCACGCGTCAACGCTGAGGAGGTTGCGGACGCTGGCGAAGGAGCGACCGAAGAAGCCGTCGGCTGGCTCGATGCGGTCTTCGGTGCGGAGGCGGGCCATCTCGAGGTTGAAGCGCGTGTCGCCGTCGTTAGGCGACATGGAGAGGGCGCGCTCGTAGTTGAGTATGGCGGGGGCGATGCGCCCGAGCTTATAGTAGGCGTTGCCGAGGTTATAGTAGACCTCGGCCGACTCGCCATAGTTCTTGATCAGGGCTTCGTATTGCTCGGCGGCAGCGGGATAGTTGCCGTCGGCGTAGGCCTTTTCGGCGGCGCGGAGCTCGCCGTCGCGGTCGGCGGCGTGCAGACTGACGGCGGTGAGGAGGAACGCCAAAAGGGTGAGGGTCGTTTGCTTGATAAGGGTCATGTCGGTTCAGTGTTTGATGATGTTTTCCATCCGTCCGATGGCGTCGGCGGTCTGTCGATAGAGGGTGTCGAGGGCGTCGGAGGCTTGCGATGGGGCGTAGCGGGCAAACTCGCACGTGTCAAGTATCTGCATCAGGTCTTTGGCCAATGTCTCGTCTGCGCCGAAAGAGGCCAGTTCGTTGCCTACGTTCTCACGCGTCAGGTCGGCCTGTGGGATGTTGAGCTTATCGCTGAGGTAGCCCCAGAGTGTGCGGGAGATCTCGTCGTAGAAGGCTTCGCGGCTACCTGCCTTCATCAGCTTCTCTGCCGTCTTGAGGCGGCGCAGCGCCACCTTGTTGGCGCGTTTGGTGCGGACAAAGGCGAGGTCGGCGTTCTCCTTCATCTGCTTGCGGTAGATGACGAAGAAGACGGCGAAGAGGAGGGCGATCAGCACGTAGGCCAGCACGTAGGTGAAGGAGCCGAAGAAGATCTCGCCGCGGGCATTGACGAAGTGCGGACGGGAGGTCTTGATGTAGCGGATGTCTTTGCTGAGGTACTTGACGCTCTCCTGCGAGCCGTAGTTGGAGACGGCGGGCGAGGCGGCGCCTTCGGGGCCTTTCTCGACGTGCAGCTTGAAGGGCTCTGAGGTGAGCGTCTTGTACGACCCGCTGCGGGGGTCGAAGTAGGAGAAGCGGATGGCGGGGATCTCGAAGTCGCCAGCGTAACGCGGGACGGCTATATACTCGATCGTCTTCGTGCCGCTCGATCCCGACGTGGTGGTGCGGATGTTCGTCTCCACCTTCGGGTCATAGACCTCGAAGTCGTTCGGGAAGGTGACGGTGGGGTTCTTGGCCAGCTTGATGTTGCCGTTGCCTGTGAGCGTGACGGTGATGGTCACGGCCTCGTTCGTTTTGGCTTGGTTGGAGTTGATGGTGGCCTTCATCGTATAGCCACCCACGGCGCCGTTGAACGATTCGGGCTTGCCGGAGGGCAGCGGCTTGACGTCGACGGTGACGGGCGCTGTGGTGAGCACCTTGCGGATGTCTTGATAGCCGCCGCCCATCAGCTCGTCGAAGAGGCTGCCGGAGCGCTTGACGCGGACGTGCGCGATGGCATTGAAGCGGCCGGCTCCGATGGTGATCTTGCCCGACCGCTGGGGATAGAGGATGGTTTGCTTGAAGACGGCGGTGCGATAGTTACGGCCGTTGTAGTTCTCGAGTGTCCACTGGGGGTTCAGATCGATGTCTTGAGCGAGGAAGCCTTCGAACTCGGGGAACTTGATATCGTCGAGGTCGACGTCGTAGAGGGAGTAGATCTTGAAGGTGACGAGGAAGCCCTCCTGCTCGTAGACGCTGCGGTTGGACACGTTCATGCGTACGAATAGCTCGTTGGTGCCGACGCTCGTGGAGCCTTGCGAGGCGCCTCCGCCGCTTGATCCGCCGCTGCTGCGTCCGCCACCGGAGGCACTGCCTGCCTTGTCGGGCGGGAGCACCTTAACGACGAGCGAGTTGGAGCTGTAGTTGGCGTTCTTGATCTTGATGCTGCCCGGCCCGATGTTGAAGGTGCCTTCCTTCTTCGGCATCAGCACGTAGGTGAAGGTCTGGGAGTAAGAGCTTGACGTCTGCCCGTTGATGATCTGCATGCTGCGGCTGACGGACGAGCTGGGACCCATCAGCACCTCGAAGGCGGAGAGGTCGGGGGTGCGGAGCGAGGTGGCGCCTTCGGTGTTGACTGTGTAGGTGAGTTGGAATTGCTGCCCCATGACGACGGCGCTGGGTGCCGAGGCCCGGAAGGTCACCCCGTTAGCCTTCACGAGGTGCGTTGCCCCGGCCGTGAGCCAGAGGGCGAGGAATAGAATCAGTTGCTTCGTTGCGTTTACCATTGCTTATCTGTTTTACGTCGTTCCTGTTGTTGCCGCTGCGCCTTCTTCACCTTCTCCTGCGTGTCGCGTTCGTCTTGCAGGAAGGCGTCGAGTATCTGCTGCGCGTTGTCCTGGCTCATCTGTTCGTTCTGCTGTTTCTCTTGCTGCGTCTTGTTCTCGCGCTTGTCTTCCTTTTGCTGCTGTTGCTGCTGTTCTTGTTGCTGCTGCTGTTGTTGCTGGTTTTGTTGTTGGTTCTGCTGTTGTTGCTGTTGATTCTTGAGCAGTTTCTGCGCCAGCGCTAAGTTGTAACGCGTCTCGTCGTCCTTCGGGTTCAGGCGCAGCGACTGCTTGTAGGCCTCCACGCTCTTGGCGTAATCCTTGCCTTGCATCTGTATGTTGCCGAGGTTGTGATAGACCTCTGCCAGTCGCTTGCCATTGGCTGGGTTATCGGCCAGCAACTGCTCGCGCCGCCCTACGATCTGCATGTATTGCTCGGCCGCCTCGGGGTATTTCTTCTGTTTATACAGCGCATTGCCGAGGTTATACGCCGCCTCCACGGAACGCGGGTTGACCTCGATGCTCTTCCGATAAGCGATCTCGGACTCGGTGTATTTCTCGTTGCGATAAAACCGGTTGCCGCGGCGGATGTTCGACCGCTCGGCCTTCTGCGCCGATGCGCTGCCGACAGCCAGTAGCAGAGTCGCCATCCCTATACCTATTATATATAGCGTTCTTCTCTTCATACTCTTATTCATTTATTGTGGGTGACGCAACAGTAGCGTTGTGAGTGACGCAACAGTAGCGTTGTGAGTGACGCAACAGTAGCGTACAAGGTGTGTGTACAGTAGCGTACAAGGTGCGTGTACAGTAGCGTACAAGGTGCGTGTACAGTAGCGTACAAGGTGCGTGTACAGT
>CAUPYF010000029.1:0-12598 GCA_963515435.1 uncultured Tannerella sp.
CGAACTTGATGGCCTTGAAGCCGCCGTTGTTGGTGGGGAGCTTCTGCTTCACGATGTCGGCCTGGATGGTCACGCCAAGGTGGTTGGCCTGGCCGGTGAGGTCGGCGGCAGCGTGGTAGTCCGTGCCGTCCTTCTTGAAGCCGTTGTTGCGCAGGTAGCACCAGAGGATGGTGGCCATGCCGAGCTCATGTGCGTAAGCGAAAGCCTTAGCCACGTCCACGATCTGGCGGCGGCTCTCCTCGGAACCGAAGTAGATGGTGGCACCCACGGCCACGGCGCCCATGTCCCAAGCCTCCTTGATAGTGCCGAACATCACCTGGTCGTAGGTGTTGGGGTAAGTCAGCAGCTCGTTGTGATTGATCTTCACGACGAAGGGGATCTTGTGGGCATACTTGCGTGCCACGGCGCCCAGCACACCGTAGGTCGATGCCACGGCGTTGCAGCCGCCTTCGATGGCCAGCTTGACGATGTTTTCGGGGTCGAAATAGATGGGGTTCGGGGCGAAGGATGCACCGGCGGAGTGCTCGATGCCCTGGTCGACGGGGAGGATGGAGACGTAGCCCGTGCCGGCCAGGCGGCCATGCCCGTAGAGGGCTGCGAGGCTATTGAGCGTCTGCGGATTCCGGTCGGAATCGAGCCAGATGCGGTCGATGGCGTCAGGACCGGGCGCGTAGATCAGTTTCTTGTCGATGGTTTTGCACTCATGGCCCAGGTAGTAGTCTGCCTGTGCACCTAACAATTCTCTTGTCTTACTCATAATGATTTATTTTTTAGATGAAACACTTGATCAACTGCTCGTTGATGGCACAAAACTAAGATTAAATACCGGGCGGGGGCGACGGGGACAGTGTGTCCTGAGGGCTTATGCAATATGCCCCTACATCTCCCCTGTCGAATACTTTGATGACGAGTGTATTTTTGTCCGCTCTCAAATAGAATAAACACCTATGTTCAAAGCAATATACCTCCGTTTAGTAGCCTTCATCTTTCGCCCCATGGACGCTTGGGAGGCGCTGGGTCGCAAAAGGGTGAAGGACAGCGACGACTTCCTCTCCCACTTCTTCTACCCCCTGATCGGGCTGATCGCCTTGGCGGCTTTCGCAGGCATGCTCTTTGCCGGTCATGAGTTTGACGTGGTCATCGCGCTCAAATCGTCCATCAAGGCGATTGCCGCATCGGCCGGGGGTGTCTTCCTTGCGTCGTATCTGCTGAACGAGCTGTGGGGAAGCTGGTTCAAGCGAGAGCGCGACATGAGGCTCATGCAGTCGTTCGTGGGTTACGCTTCGTCGCTGCTGTTTGTGTTGCAGATCATCTTGTCGTTCTTCCCTGACCTCATCTTCCTGTGGATCCCGGCGCTGTATACCATATATATTGTCTGGGCTGGCGCGGTGAACTACCTGAAGGTGGATGGCGAGGTGCAGATGAAATTCACAACCATCGCCTCGCTTATCATCATCGGTGCACCGGCGGCTATCTCCTTCCTGCTCTTTACGCTCATGCCGGGGCTACGGTTTTAATTCACCTGCGGGCGGTATGCGATTCGCCCCCACAACATTCATTGATTATGTCAAAAGAGAAACCTACGAACCAGATTACGATAAAGAATAAGCGCGCCTCGTTCGACTACGAGCTGCTCGAGACCTTCACCGCGGGCATCGTGTTGACGGGCACGGAGATCAAGTCTATCCGCCTGGGCAAGGCGAGTCTTGTAGATACGTTTGCCATCGTCGAGCGGGGCGAGGTGTGGGTGAAAAACATGTACGTGGCCGAGTATGCCTTCGGGACGTACAACAACCACGCACCGCGCCGCGACCGCAAGCTGCTGCTGAACCGCAAGGAGATCCGACGGCTACAGACGGCCACCAAGGATCGCGGCTTCACGATCGTGCCGACGCGCCTTTTCATCAACGAACGCGGGCTGGCGAAGCTCGTCCTGGCCATCGCGCGCGGCAAGAAGGAGTACGACAAGCGGCAGTCGATCCGCGAGCGCGACGACCGCCGCGAGATGGACCGCATGTTCAAGAAGTAGCCTGACGAAATGACGCACCGGGAAGAATCGATCGGGCGGAGGGTGTGGCGATGCGTCTGCCGGGCGCTGCCCAAGGCAGCGCGGACGTGCCTCTGGCTACTGGAGATCATCCTGCCCGTCTCGTTGGCCGTGCGATTGCTGCAATACTCGGGGCTGCTGGGCGCGGTGTCAGGATGCTTGGCGCCCGCCTTCGGGCTGATCGGGTTGCCGTGCGAGGCGGCGATCGTCTTCCTGACCAGCATCTTCACGCCGCTCTACGCGCCCATTGCGCTGATCACCTCCATGCCGCTGACGGTGCGCCAACTGACGATCCTCTCGCTCATGTGCCTGCTGTCGCACTCGCTGCCTGTGGAGTGCGCCGTGCAGAGCCGCACGGGGTCGACTTTCTTCGGCATGTTTGCTCTGCGCGTCACGATGAGCTTCGTCATGGCCTTCACTGTGCACCACCTGATGCCCCACGGCGCCTTCGACGCGCCCGTTGGAATCACGGGCACCGTCGCCGTCTGCAGCTCACTCACGGACGTTCTGATGCTTTGGCTGCACAGTTCGTTCCGCATCGCGTTGCTCTTCGCCGCCATCGTCCCCTCGCTGATGATCCTGCACTACGTGCTCGACGAGTTCGACCTGCTACGCGGCCTCTCGCGCCGCATGGCCCCGGTGATGGACTTCTTCGGTCTGCCCCGCGAGTGCTCCTTCCTTTGGTTAGTGGGCAACATCGTGGGGTTGAGCTACGGCAGCGCGATCATGATGGAGCAGCTGAAGCAAAACTCCATCTCGCGCCGCAGCTGCGACCTGTTGAACCACCACATGGCCGTCTCGCACTCGCTTCTTGAGGACACCATCCTCTTCGCCGCCCTCGGCGCCCCGTGGCTCTGGATCATCCTGCCGCGATTGGCCTACGCCTTCGTTGTCGTTCGGCTCAAACTACTCATAGAGCGGCTGCGCAAGCAATGGGATCGGCTCAGTGATGATCCGTTTCGGCGCTGAGACGAAGTGTTTCGGCGCCGGATCGAAGTTTTTACGTTCAGACTCGAAATTTTTACGTCTCCGAGCCTAAATGAATACGTTCCCGGACGTATAAATTCATCTCCAAGCCCAAGAGCTTGGCCTCCGGAATATATTTTTCATCTCTGAGCCTATATCCTTCAATTCAACGACAAAAAAAAGTCCTGCTGACGGGGATGCGATCCACCGCTCGGCAGGACTTTTCGTTTTTCACCTTACATCATCGCCTGCGCCGCACGCTGCGGGTGGCCCCGGCTGACTTCTCGGCCTTTGTTTTGGGAGCCTTCGGTGCCTTGGGCGCCTTCTCGGGCTTCGCCTTGGCCTTCGATTCCTTCTCGGCGGCCTCCTTCTTCTTCACCGAAGCGCCGCGGCGAGCACTCTTTTTCGACTTACCGGTGGCGGCCACCTGCGCGGTCGTGTCCGGCTGGAACCAAAGATTCTTGTTGAAGGCCTGCAGTTGATCCTCGATCCGTTGTTGCTCGTGCGCCATCGAGTCGGGTGTCGGGCAATAGGCTTGGAGCGGGATGTTGAGCAGGTTTTCAGTCTTGATAATCTTGCCGTCGAACATGCGGCGGCGGAAGTAGTCGTCGATGGTGAACGTCTTGGCGTTGTTCATGTTCGAGGTCATGATATACGTGTTCGAGACGTACGGCCGCACCTCTTCGTAGAGCACCCAGAACATCGGCGTGCGCTCCGTGCCCATGTCGCCCTCGTAGAAGATGATGGGGCTAATGGCGAGCGTTTTCACGTCGAAGACAGAGTTGTTTTGATCGAAATACCACGCCTCTTTGACGTAAAAGGCGCGCACTTCGCCAGAGGGCACGTCGCTGTCGTTAATCACATAACGCGTGCGGCCGTCGCGCCCGGATGAGGTTTGAAACATGATCGAAAAGCGATCCAGGACAGACTTGAAATCGACCAAATGCGCGTCGTCGAAGGCCTCGTAACCGTCCAAATACTCGTAGGCCGGCAGCTTGCCATCGGCCACGAGTCGGAAGATCGTCGTGAAGAGGTTTTGCGTGCCATTGATCGGCGTGACGGGATAATAAAGCGGTGCGTTTTTGTCCTCCAGCATGTTCAGCTCGCGGTAGATGATGCGCATCCAGCGGGCGTTGCCCACCTCTTGCGTCAGCTGATCGTTGAGGTGCTGGGCGCGGACGGTAAGCTCGGGCAGATCGCCGTCGCTGTCATTTTGTCGGTTACGTTCGCTGCTACGCCCCATCTGTGGCGATCGGCGCGCGGGCCGTCCGCCGTCCTCCTGCGCCTGCATGGCGGGGGTGAGCATCATCCAAACGCCCGCGAGGAGCGCTAAAAAGCCAATCCGATTCATGTCTTCGTTTATCTGTTTATCTGTTTATGCGTTTATCTGTTTGAGCGACGTTGAAGCCCACTTCTAACTACCCTCTTACTACCTTCTTACTACTTCTAACTACCCTCTTACTGCACAATGACGTCGAAGACGATCGGCTCTTGCTCTACGCCCTCGGGCGTGACGGAGACGGACTTGATGTAGAACTGCTTGCCGCGTTGCAGGTTGCGGATGTAGTTCTTCTGCCGCTCGGTAAAGGAGCCGCCCTGCGACACCTCCATGAGCGAGTTGCCCATCGAGTCGGAGTAGGTGAGTGTGAACTGCTTCACGCGGCACTCGATGTCGAGGATGCCGTCGTCGATGGCCGATTGCAGGCCGACGGCGTCGAGCAGGGCGCGCTTGGAGATGCGTCCGCCGGTGAACTTACGCGTGGTGCCGTTGGCATCCTTATATAAGATGTAGGGCTGGGCCTTGGGCAGCTGGCGCACCTTGAAGGTGAAGTCGCCGATCTTGGCCGACACGCCGCCGATCTTGGCCGATACGGAGATCACCGCCTCGCGAGCGCCCATGTTGGGCACGGCGTAGCGCTTGCCGTTCTCGGTGCGGATCTGGCCGTTGGTCATCGTGGCCGTCACGTCGCCACTGGCCACGCCCGGCACGGCGATCTCGATCTCGTTCTCACGCACGCGACCAGCGTAGAGCACACGCATCAGGGCCGATGCCACGGTGGCCGTCTTGGCCGATACGGAGTATTCGCTGCTGAAGTAATACGGATCCTTGCCGGGCACCTTGAGGTAGCCCTGGACGGGGAACGTGCCGGTCGATCCGGTGCCGACGGTGTACGTGCCGTCGTAGCCGACCACCTCGCGCTCGCTGCCGCGCGGACCGATGAAGAGTTGCGGGCGCTGCGTGGAGTCGATGGCCGAGAGGACGATGGCCGCTTCGTAGGGCGTGCCGCTCATGACAATCTGACTCTTGGGCACCACCTGCGCCACGATCTTATTCACGCGATAGTCGCCTACATCCACGCTGCGAGCGATGGACGCGAGGGCCTCTCCCTCGACGTAGCGGATGTCGTTCTGATACTTCGTCAGTATGGTGACAGCCGACGCCATGGGCATGTTCTCAAAGAGCGCCGTCTCCCACGAGCGTAGGTTGAGGCCCGACTTGCCGGGCACCTTCGTGTCGATCGCCCGCTCCAACATGGCGCGTTTCTCGGGGTCGTCCACCATGCGACTCATCGCCGCGCGGTAAGCCTCCAGTCGCTTCTTCAGCTTAGCGGCCTCGCTGCCCATCGGTGAGAGCATAATCTCCGACGCGGCGTCGAGGTCTTCCTTGTGTTGTAATTGGTCCACGTTCGCATCCTTTCCGTCGGCTTGGCGAATGATGCGGAGCTTGAGTTGCTGGATGTACTCGAAGAGTTCGTCGGACTGCTTCTTGACCTCCACGCCTTTCTTGTACCACTCGCCGACCTTGGTCGGGTTCACCCGATTGGCGGCCTCCAATTCCTCCAGCGTTTTGCGGTTGCGATCGGCGGCCGTAGCGGCAGATTCGCGCAGGCTTTTCTCCACCAGCTCGAACCCGCTGAGCACCTCCGACGATGTATCGTTCATAGCCATCATGGCAATGAAAACGAGGTACATCAGATTGATCATCTTCTGGCGCGGCGAATTGGGATTGTTTGATATTCCTGACATTATACTGTGGGGTAGATCGGTCTCTGTTCGTCGACTATTATCTCATCGGCTGTTGTGTGTAGGGCGGCTGTTGCGCGTAGCCACCCTGCGGCGGATAGGCGGCCGGTGCACCTTGGGGCGGATACATGGGCTGCTGCGGGGGATACATGTTGCCACCCGGAGCCGCCATGTTAATCGTCATGGCCTGCAAGAGTCGGCCGTAGACCTGATTCAGCTGCGAGAGCAGTTGCGCCATACGCTCGTTCTCGTTGCGGAAGGCGGTGCTGTCCATCACGGAGTTGTTGTACATGTCGCGGATGCGACCCAAGCCGTCGTTGATCTGTCGGATGGTGTCCATCTGCGCACGGAGACCGTCAAGGTGGGCCGAATAGAACTCGTTCATGCCCGAGAGGCTGCGGTTCAGCTGTTCCATCTGCTGCACATAACCGACGGTCTGCTCCTCCGTGCCCTCGGTCGTCGTGGCCGCAGCAATGGAGCGATAGGAATTGACGATCGTGTCAGAGACGTCGCTCAGCGATTGCGTCACGGTGCTGAAGCGCTCCAGGTTGGCCGATACGCCCGTGATCTGCTCGATGTAGGTCTTTGTGGCCTCCGTCAGGTCGGCCATGTGAGCGATCTGCTCGGCGGCGTCGCCCAGCTTCTTGATGCTCTCACTAAGGCTGCGCGTATCCTCTTCGGAGACGTTCAGTCCCATCGCCGCCATACCGATCTCAGCGCTACGAGCAGCGCGTGCATTGCCTGTGAGCGGCGCACCGCCTCCACCCTGCAAGCCCGACAAATCGCCGAGGACAATCGAGCTGCCGCCCAGACCCTGGCTGCTGTCGCTACCGCCAAGACCTTGCAGACCGGATAAGTCGCCGACTACGATCGATCCGCCGCCGTTGCTCCCGCCATTGCCACTGCCGCCAAACTCGGGTCGGTCGAGTGGATTCTTGGACTTCAATACGGGGAAGACCTCTTCCCAATGGTATTCGTTGGACGGTCGCTCAAAGGCTGAAATGAAGAACACGAGGGCCTCCGTAACCATCGCCACGGACAGGATGGGACTGCCCAGCGGGTGGTGCAGGATCTTGAACAATGCACCGATGATGACGATGGATGCGCCCCAGCTATAGACAAAGTTCAACGTCCGTTTGCCGTTTTCGGACGAGAGGAACATCTCCATCCGGTTCTTATATCTTCTATATTTTCCCATATCGCTGAGGATTTATTGGAGGGGGGAGAGAGGGCTCTCTCTTATGTGTGTTTACTTCTTCTTGCTTTTGATTTTGCTCTTGCCGCCTTTGCCCTTGGTGTTAGAGAATCCGACTTGCGTGCGCACGCAGCGGAAACCGATGTAGGAGCGTGTCTCATTTTGGTACTCAAACGTGCGACGGTCGGAGCGGATGAACTCGGCTACATCCTTCCACGAGCCGCCGCGCACCACTTTCTTTTTCATTGCGTACGGATCTTCCTTCGCCGCGTTGTAGTGCAGATCTGGATTGAGGTCGCTCGCCTGATTGAGGCCCGACTCGGTATAAACCGACGAGGTCCACTCAGCCACATTGCCAGCCATGTCGTAGAGCCCGAACTCGTTCGGTGCGAAGGTGGCTACACGCGAGGTGATCAGGTGGCCATCTTCGGTATAGTTGCCGTCGCCTGGCTTGAAGTTGGCCATGAAGCAGCCTTTGGCGTTCTGAAGTTCGTTGGTCGACCAGGGGTATTTGTTCTCGCTCTTGCCTGCGCGAGCGGCGTATTCCCACTCGCCTTCGGTCGGTAGGCGGTAGGGCTCGATCGTCATGCCCGCGGGCAGGTTGATGGACTTTTTGTAGTACTCCGTGCGCCAGACGCAGAAGGCCACGGCCTGCTCCCATGAGACGCCCACGACGGGATAATCGTCGTAGCCGGGATGGGTGAAATACATCTTGAGATAGGGCTCATTGTGTGCGTTTTTGAAGTCGTTCACCCAGCTCGTTTCGTCCGGGTAGATGTTGATGATGCGCGTATGGAGGAAGTCGAAAGGACTGCTCAGCGGGCGCGTGATGGTTTGGTTTACGGGGCGACCGTCAGCGTCGAAAAAGGCGGTATCCTTCGAGATCATTACCACCTCGTTTGGATCCACCTCAATGTCCGTGTTGCGTTCGCGGGCGGCGGGGTCGAGCTGATTGCGGCGCAGGGCGGCGGCGGTGTAGTCATACCATTCGTATTTATAATTCATCTGACGCGGGTCGAGGCCGCGCTCGCCGGTGACGGGATGGGTGTAGTAGACGCTTTCGATGGCGCGGCGTTCATCTTCGTTGGCGCGCTTCCAAGGGATGGGGCGCGACCAGTCGAGGTGTGGAGTGACAGGGTCGCCGAACTTATCCTCGGTGATCATGTAGAGTTCGTTGCCACCGTAGGCGGGATCGGCCAGGCGGGTGCGGATGATGGAGTCGCGCACCCAGTAAACAAATTGGCGATACTGTGCATTGGTGATTTCCGTTTCGTCCATCCAAAAGGACTCAAACGAAACGCCTTTCGTCTCAGCGTCGAATCCCCATAAACTGTCCTTGTCGGAAGGCCCCATATCGAAGGATCCCCTTTTGATCAACACCATTCCATAAGGATTCGGCTCGTTATATGAAGCCATTTTGACGCCGACCAGTTCGCCGCCGTCACCGGAGAGCAACTTTCCGCACGCCGTGAGCAGTGTAACTGTCACACAAATGATCGCAATCTTCTTCATCGTCTCTCTGTCTGATTGTCTATTTCTTTCTTACAATATTCTGATGCTCTTATGCCTGTTTCTTCCTTCCTTCGGTTTGGTCAGTTGCACCCGATAGGTGACGACCGCCTCATGGCTACCGAAGGTCGTTCTCGAAAGTGCCGAAAACGGGTATTCATACGCGTAACTCACGCGAAAGCCGGCGATGTCCGCGCCTAAGTAGAGGATACCGTTTGTTGTTCCACTGTCGGAGATACGCAGGCCCAGCCCCCCGTTGAACATCTTCTTGTACACGGCCCTCAAGGTCACGTCGCCCACGGACATTTGCAGGTCAGACTGTACCAATAGCGACGGCCGCAATTCAACCAACGGGTTGCGCAAAGGGATATTGTATCCTGCCATCAAATTATATCCGCGGTAGACCTTGCGCCCGAAGTTGTCACTCAGATCCAGCGTGGGGGAGGTGAGGTGGGTCGAGGCGAGGCCCACGTAGTATCGGTCCGTGGAATACATCAGCCCCACGGCTACGTCGAGGCCTTTGGCGGTGAGGTCTTCCTTGGGTATGGCGTCGTCATCCTGCGAATGATCGGTGCTGCCCTCTGTGCCTTCGGGAACGGGGCGGGCTTTGGAGCCTTGGAAGGTGCTGTTGATCATGCCGGCTTGCAGGCCGATGCTGAGGACGCCCTTGCCTACTTTGCGTTTGTGGGCTACTTGCACGGCGGCAAACATGTCTTTATAGAGGGTGCTCTTATCGTCATTGAAGACCATTACTCCTACGCCGTTTTCAGTCTTTCGGAAGCGGAAAGGCATATCGGCAGCCACGAAAATAGACCGTGGCGCGCCCTCGTCCAGGCCTAACCATTGCAGGCGGTAGAGGGCCGTCAGTCCGATTTCGCTTTTCATCCCCACCGAGGCGGGATTGTAGGCGCCCATGGCCATGAAATAATGATTTAGTTGCGCATCCGTCTGTGCAGCGGCGGTCGTCGCACAGATGAGGAGGCTGAGCTGTACTATCCAATACCGATAATCCTTCATTCTTACACTGAGAGTCAACGCGTGTCTACGCATTGTGCGTGTAGATACAACTGCCTGCGGCGTGTAAAATTGTGTATGAGCAGATGAAAAAAGAGTTGCAAGCGTGTTTGCCTGCAACTCCTTGTCTCAATACTCCTCTTCGTTGAAGAAGAAGTCTTCCTTACTGGGGTAATCTGGCCACAAGTCCTCTATGCTTTCGTAGACCTCGCCCTCGTCCTCCATTTCTTGCAGATTCTCGATCACCTCGAGTGGGGCGCCGGATCGTTGTGCATAGTCAATCAACTCGTCCTTGGAGGCAGGCCAAGGGGCATCTTCCAATTTGGAAGCCAACTCTAATGTCCAATACATAGTTCCTTTTTAACGGTGTTTCAATTTGAAATATTCCTTGTTGCACAGCCGTGGTGAAAGGGTCTGTGCGAAAGGCGCGCAAAAGTAGATTTATTAATCTCACACGCAAGAATAAGACACCTTCCCCGGCGCGGCGCTATGCGAAGGTCTCCGTGCTGTCCCAAATCACCTCATCGTCCCCCCGGATCACGCATTCGTTGCGGGCGATGACGAAGAGGAGGTCGGAGAGGCGATTCATGAAGATCAGAACAGGATCTTCCACCTCTGCCTCTTCGGTGAGGCTGTAGATGCGTCGCTCGGCGCGGCGGCAGACGGTTCGGCAGACGTGCGCCTGGGCTGAGGCGCGATTGCCACCGGGCAGCACGAAGGCGTTGAGGCGAGGCAGCCGGGCGTCGATGCGGTCGATGGCAGATTCGATGTGGTGGATGGCCTCGGGGGTGACGCGGCTCTCGATGCGGAACTCGGTCTTGGTGGGGTCGGTGGCGAGGTAGGAACCGACGGTGAAGAGTTTGTGTTGCACGAAGCGGAGCATGTCGAGCGTCTCGGGGTCGTTCGTCTCGGCCATGAGCAGGCCGATGTGCGAATTGAGCTCGTCGATGGTGCCGTAGGCTTCGAGGCGTGGATGAGTCTTGGGTACGCGGAAGCCGCCCACGAGTGCGGTGGTGCCTTTGTCGCCGCCGCCGGTGTAGATGATGCTTTTCTTCATATTATAATAAGTAGTTAGGGGTAGTTATGCGCCTTGATGCGCGGTAGTTACGGGGCTCTCGCCCCGGGTAGTTAGAGGGTAGTTATGCGGCCTTGCGGCCGGGTAGTTATGCGCCTTGCGGCGCGGTAGTAGGGGCGCCCCTTGTGGGCGCCTGGTAGTTAAAGGGGTAGAACCTACCTGACTATCTGCGACCGACAGGCCGCATAACTACCCGCGCCGCAAGGCGCGTAACTACTTGTTTGCGCGCGGCTGCATGATGGCGGGGGGATTGAGGATGCTGGCGAAGTATTGCTCGACGTAGGGGAAGGCGGCGTCTTTCATGATGACGCGGCGGTCGCGGCCGACGAGGTAGAGCGCAGGCAGGACGCGCAGGATGTAGGTGTGCTGATTGGCGATCTCCAGGTCGCGGTCGTATCCGTGCGTCCAGGCGGCGGGCATCTGCGGCAGGTATTGGCGCCACATGTCGGCCGCCATGTCGGGGTAGATGGCCAGGACGGTGAGGCGGCCTTGACGCATCAGCTCGCTGACGGTGGGCGAGGCACTGATGGCGGCGCTGACCTCGCGGCATGTGCCGCAGTCGAGGTTGTGAAAGAAGATGAGCACGAAGTCCGTCTTCAGCTCGTAGAGCGATCCGGTGGCGCCGCTTGCGGTCGTGTAATGGATGTCGGCGGCGGGGGTGCCGGGGCGGTTCCGGATGGCCTCTTCGAGCATGGCGCGAGCGCGGGCCTTGCGGTATTGGTCGAGGCTATCGGTGGCCAGCATGTGCCTCAGCGTGGGGATGAAATACTCCTCGTTGCGCATGGGCGAGGCGGGGTTGAAGAGGTATTGCTCCATCTTGGAGGTGAAGAAGGCGTACATGGCGCGGCTCGCGACGGCGCGGTCGAGCAGGTGGCGGATGCTGGCGGCAGCCGCGTCGTAGGGGACGTTGGGGAAGACGGCGTTGAAGTAGTCCATGAGGGCGCGCTCGGTGACGTCGGCGGCGGAGCCCGTGAAGGCCGTGTCGCGGAAGTCGAAGCCATCCCAGTAGTGCTGGGCCAAGTAGGCGGCGCGCGCCTGCGGTTCGCAGTATTCGGCGGGCACGGCGGCGGGCGTGAAGGTGTGCGTTGCCGTCTGCTGGTTCGTCCGGCTGCATCCGGCGGCCAAGGCTGTCAGCGCGCAGCACAAAAGGAGGAATTGTCTTTTCATCTTTCTATAGTTACGTGTGTGGGGGGCACAAAGGAAACAATCTGCGGGGGAATGTTTAATGATCAATGATTAGCCGGTGTCCCCTCGTCGGGGGGGCTCTTGTTGGCGCCCTTTTTTTTTGCATGCCCAAGGGGAGCACCATATATAATGTATACGCGCGCGCTCAATCCAGTTCGGTCCCCGGGTAATCATTGATCATGGATCCGGAGGGGAGAATGCTTAGGGCGAAGGCTTATATCTCAAAAAAGAACATCGATTTTATTTCACTCGCCCAAAAGTGATTCTATATTTACAGCCGTTTTAACCATATACGAAAATGAAAAAGATAATCTATGTAGATGACTCCAATGAAAAAGGAAGTTCTAACTACAAATACTTCCCCGATATGTCAATTGTCAGAAGAAAATGAACGAAATGAACGGAACGAGACTTTTCATGCTTGCAGCAGCCCTCCTGTGCGGCCTAACGTTGGCCGGATGCAGTGATAGAGACGAGGGCGTACCTTGGGTACCTACCTTCCGCCTGCAATATATCGACACGAATGGTCACAACCTCCTGCCCGACGATGTGCAAGGGGTGGAAATAACGATCACAGACGAGG
>CAUPYF010000030.1:0-12552 GCA_963515435.1 uncultured Tannerella sp.
CAATAATGTCGGCCGCTTCTTCGGCATCCACTTCATACAGTTGCCCCTTGGCTTTGGCGCCTTTGGTAAAGGACTTCATTACCCGTGTGGGCGATCCCTTGAGGCCGATCTTAGTCTCGTCCACGTCCACGTCGGCCAGCCCTTGGCGTTCTATCTCGCGGTCGAACGTCTCCATGATGCCGCGGACCGACATGTAACGGGGCTTATTAGCTGAGGCCAGCACAGTGAGCAAGCAGGGCAGCGGCGCCTCGAGCCGTTGATAGCCTTCCTCTGTGGCTTTGCGCACATGCAGAGTACGGCCGTCGCTCTGCAAAGAGACCGATTCCACATAGGATACTTGCGGCAGGTCGAGCTGTTCGGCTATCTGCGGGCCCACCTGCGCTGTGTCTCCGTCGATGGCTTGGCGCCCGGTGATGATCAGGTCGTAGTCGAGTTTGCGCAGCGCAGCAGACAGCGTATAGGAGGTGGCCCATGTATCCGCCCCGCTGAATTTGCGGTCACTCAGCAGAACAGCCTTATCGGCTCCCATGGCGAAGGCTTCGCGCAAGATGGCTTCGGACTGTGGCGGACCCATTGTGATGACCGTGACTGTAGCTCCGTGCAAGTCCTTAAGGCGCAATGCCAGTTCCAGTCCGCCTTTGTCGTCAGGGTTCATGATGCTGGGTACGCCTTCTCGGATGAGTGTGCCCTTTACGGGGTCCAACTTGATTTCTGTTGTGTCAGGAACTTGTTTGATGCAAACGATGATGTTCATGTCTCTTCTATAAATGCCTGTTATTACTTCAATAAATTCGACGCGATGACTATACGTTGCACCTCGGACGTTCCTTCATAGATCTCCGTGATCTTGGCGTCGCGCATCATGCGCTCGATCGGATATTCACGCGTGTAGCCGTATCCGCCGTGGAATTGCACGGCTTTTCGCGTAACCTCCATCGCCGTATCGGAAGCATAGAGCTTGGCACGGGCGGCTGCGACGGAATAGGGTACGCCGTTGTCCTTCATCCAAGCGGCTTGATACACCAAGAGGCCTGCTGCTTCGGTGCGGACGCTAAGGTCGGCCAGCTGGAACTGCGTGTTCTGGAATTGGCCAATAGACCGCCCGAACTGCTTGCGCTCCTTGACGTATTTCACCGTCTCTTCGAGTGCGCCGCGGGCGATGCCGAGCGCCTGCGAGGCGATACCGATACGTCCGCCGTCGAGCGTCTTCATGGCGATGCGGAAGCCGTCGCCGATGCGTCCGAGGAGGTTTTCCTTCGGCACGATGCAGTCCTCAAAGATCAATTCGCAAGTGGCCGATCCGCGGATGCCCATCTTCAGCTCCTTCTTGCCCACTTGAAAACCGGGCATGCCCTTTTCCACGATGAAGGCAGAGATGCCCTTCGTGCCGAGCGATTTGTCGGTCATAGCGAAGATGATGTAGACGTGTGCATACTCGGCATTGGTGATGAAGATCTTGTTGCCGTTGAGGATGTAATGATCCCCTTCGAGCACAGCCGTGGTCTGTTGTGCCGCGGCGTCAGTACCGGCGTTCGGCTCGGTCAGCCCAAAGGCGCCGATCCATTCACCGGCGCAAAGCTTGGGCAGGTATTGCATGCGTTGCTCCTCCGTCCCGAACTCAAAGATGGGAGAGCAGCAAAGCGACGTGTGTGCAGAGACCACCACGCCCGTCGTGGCGCAGACGCGCGACAGTTCCTCAACGGCCATCGAGTAGATACGATTCGTAGCGCCTGCGCCGCCGTATTTCACGGGGAAGGGGATACCCATGAGGCCGATGCGCGCCATCTTTTCGACCGTCTCGATCGGGAAGCGCTCCTGATCGTCGATCTCGGCGGCAAGGGGTTTTACCTCTTTCTCCGCGAACTCGCGGATCATCTTCAGGAACAGTTCTTCCTGCTTGGTCAGATTGAAATCCATGTTGTGATTAGAATAAGGCGTGGGGTTATTTCATCTGCCAGATTTCCTCGTCGCTCGGCATTTGGATATGCGGTGAGAGTTGGGCAATGCGGGTGATGTTCAGTAGGTGCTTGTAGGTGAAGTTCTCGGAGATAGAGTTGTTTCCCCACGTTCCGCAGCCTAATGTGGTGGTCACGGAGAGGCCGTTCTGGATGGATCCACCGGCCGTAATGGAGCAGGAGGCGTTCACGATCAATCGGGAGACGGAGATCTCCATGCCGGCCTTGATGATGTTCGCTTGATTGTTGGAGTGGATGCCAGCGGTGTGTCCGCTGCCCTCCATGAAGAGGTTCGTTTTGGCATAACCGAGGGCCTCCTCGAAGTAATGATAGGGGTGGCAGGTCATGACGGGGCACATCTTTTCCTTGCAGATGAGGTCTTCCCGGCCGATACCGTGTGCCTCGACAACGAGGATGCGTGTACCGTCAGGCACCGTAATGCCAGCCTTTTTCGCGATCGTCACAACGCTTTGGCCGACGATGTCGCGGCAGATGGCACCGTCGCTGAAGATGGCGTTCACCACCTGGTCGCGCTGCTTCTCGGGCACGAAGTAGGCGCCATGCTTGCGGAAGGCTTTGAAGATCTCCTCCTTGTCTTCCTCATAATAAAGGAAGCACTGCTCGCCGGAGCAGATGATACCGTTGTCGAAGGCGCGGCCGGTAATGATCTTGTCGGCGGCTTCGTCATAATCGATGTTGCGGTCAAGGATGACCTGCACGTTGCCGGCTCCCACGCCGAAGGAGGGCTTACCGGAGGAGTAGGCGGAGTGTACCATCTGCATGCCGCCGGTGGCCACGACGACGTCGACGCGCGACATGAGCTCCTGTGTCTTCTGTATCGTCGGCTCCTCGATCACCTGCACCAATCCTTCGGGTACGTGGAGCTTCGCCAGCGCCTCGTTGATCATGTTCACGGTGAGCGTCGAGCAGTTACGGGCGTGGGGGTGCGGGGCGATGATGATGGCGTTTTTCGTCTTCAGTGCGAAGGCGATGTTGGCCATCGGCGTGACGATGGGGTTAGTCATCGGCGTGATGCCGGCCACGATGCCCACGGGCTTAGCGATCTTGATAAGCCCCGTGCGGTCGTCGATGTCGAGCACGCCCATTGACTTTTCGCCTTGCAGGTTCAGCCAGATGCCTTTGGACTTGTTGCGGTTCTTAGCCACTTTATGCTCGTAGACGCCCATCTTGGTTTCGTCCACGGCCAAACGCGCCAGCATCTCGGCGTTGTCATAAATCACCTTGGTCGCGGCTTTGACGACCTCATCGACAGCGTCCTGGTTGAAACGCTCCTCGTACTCTTGCTGCGCCTTCTTTGCGCGAGCGATCATTTCTTTGATTTCCATCTCTGTTTGGGTGTGTAGTGTTGAAATTTCTGTTCGGGTGTGTAGTGTAAATTCTTCTGGGGGGCTCTCGGGCTGCTCCGCAAAGGCCAAATTCTCCATTTTGGCGTTTGCAACACTGTTGCAAGCGGCGATCAATACAGTTTGCGATAGATACCGCGGATCTCATCTTCCGATAGCTCCACGTAATTATTGGCGAGCAAGCGCTGCTGCGTCTTGAGCACATTTTGCGTGAAACCTTCGATGTCCGCCTCTTTCATGCCGTACTCCCGGAGCGGTTTCTTCTTGAGCAGATGAGACAGCAGCTCGTCTAACTGATCGTAGACCCCGCCCCAACCGTTGGATTGGAGCGATTCGGAGAGGATGCGGTTAAGCTCCTCGATCTTTCCGTGGGGGGCCTTGAACTGGTAGAGCTTGAAGATCTCGGTAAAGAACTGATAGTTGGCCTCGCCGTGTGGCACGTGGTATGTTCCGCCGAGCGGATACGACAGGGCGTGTACGGCGCCGACCCCGGCGTTTCCGAACGCGATGCCGGCATAGTTGCTCGCCATCAGCATGTCGCCCAAGCATTCGAAGCGGCTTGATTCACCTTGCTTGGCGATCATGGAGAAGACGTCGATGATGCTCTTGATCGCGGCGCTGCTGTAGAGCTGCGTGTAAGGGTTGGCCTTGGGTGAGAGGTAAGACTCCATGCCGTGGATCAGCGCGTCGATGGAGCTCGCCACGTAGAAACGGTACGGCAGCCCCTGCAATAACTCAGGGATCAGCACGGCGTCGTCAGCGAAAAGCACATCGTCGGCCAGACCCATCTTCGTATGCTTTGACTTGATTTCGGCGATCGAAATGTTAGTCACTTCGCTTCCTGTCCCGCACGTCGTAGGCAGGATGACGAGCTGCTTATCCTTCACTAACGGGATCTTGCGCTCGAAGGCGTCGACCACATTATCCACACCTTTCAGCACGAAAAGTTTCGATATGTCGATCACGGTGCCCCCGCCGATAGCGATCACACGGTCGAACGACAACGGTTTCACATCGCGCAGGATGGCGTTCATCATCTCGTCCGAAGGTTCGCCCAGGCCATACTGCTCCTGCATGACGAAGTGGCATTTCAGGCCAAGCGGTTTCATAAACGGATCGTACAAAAAGACATTGGTGATGACCAAGTCCTTTTCATTCAACCGGAATTCGTCGGCAAAGTCGGCGAACCGTGTAAACTCATGAAGTCTACTTCTCAGTTTGAACAATTGCATAGTACATATATTATTAGGAAGTTTTCTTATTGCTCACGTGGGGGCTTCTGCTTATTTGAAGCGCTTCCGAAGCTCCTCCATCAGCCCGTCCCTGAAGTCGGGGTGTGCGATGGCGATGAGGCGTTTGGTGCGCTCCTTCAGTGTCTGCGCTTTCAGGTGGGCGATTCCGTATTCGGTCACCACATAGTCCACGTCGTTGCGTGAAGTCGTCACGGCTGCACCGTGGGAGAGGAATGGCACGATGCGTGAGATAGTGCCTTTGGCCGCCGTTGAGGGCATGGCTAAGATCGACTTGCCACCGGGCGATAGCGCCGCCCCGCGCACGTAGTCCACCTGTCCGCCCGGGCCGCTGAACTGCTTCATGCCGATACACTCTGACGTCACCTGCCCCATCAAATCTACCTCGATGCAGGAGTTGATGCTCACCATCTTCTCGTTCTTCATGATCACATAGGGATTGTTGACATAATCTACCGGATGCATCTCGACGTCCGGATTATTGTTTACGAAATCATAGAACCGACGGCTGCCCATGAGGAATGTGGCCACGTGCTTACCTGGGTGAAGCGTCTTGCGGCTGCCGTTGATCACACCCCGCTCAATGAGGTCGATGGCGCCGTCAGCAAACATTTCTGTGTGGAGTCCTAAGTCCTTTTTGTCTGCCAGGTATTTCAACACCGCGTCAGGGATGGCGCCGATGCCGAGTTGCAGTGTCGATCCGTCCTCCACCAATTCCGCGCAGTGTCGCCCGATGGCCTCTTCTACAGGGCCCGTCTTGGCCGGAGGTACCTCGGGCAGCGGGTAAGAGCAGGGTACGATGTAGTCAATTTGCGATACATGGATGAAGTTATCGCCGCCGATGTGCGGCATTTGGTCGTTCATCTCGGCAATGACGACACGCGCCGCCTCGGCCGCAGGCTTCGTATAGTCGCACGACACACCGAAGCTGCAATTGCCCATCGGATCCGGTGGGGAAACTTGGATGATGGCCACATCCACTGGCCACAATCCGCGCCGGAAGAAGCTCGGCACCTCAAAGAAGAAACAGGGCAGGAAGTCGGCCCGATCCTCCGCCACTGCCTGGCGCGAATTGGCCCCTACAAATCCGGCGCAATGGCGGAAGTTTGTCTCCATCTCCGGGGCCATATACTCCCCGTTGCCTAAACAGATCATGTGGAAGATCTCCACTCCGGAATAGTCCGTTTTGTGCCTCACCAACGCCTGCTGAATCTCCTGCGGTGCGCCGGCGGCATGCGAAAAGACGACGTGATTGCCGCTTTTTATTGCGCGGATGGCCTCGTCGGCCGTGACGGTCTTTTCGGCCAACGGTTTGTTTCTGTTCATGGTCATGTTGTGTTTATTGTTTTTGTGTTTGTTTGCGTTTGAAAAAGTCGCGGGCGAAATCGAGCAGCTCGTCGCTAATTGCATCCCAAAGAATCACGCGACCAATCTCGTCGCCTAATTCTTTCCGGAGCGATCCGGTTACGACATCCTCCATCGTAGATTGTGCAGAGGGGCAGAAACAGCAAGCGCCCAGCAAACGAACCTTTACATCGCGCCCTGTCACTTCAACGAGTCTAATATCGCCACCATGGAAACGAAGTGCAGGACGGACTTTCTTCTCGATCACCCGTTCGACTTTTTCTTTTAACGTATCGACGTCCGGCATCGTTATTTGCGGTCTTTGCTTTCGTCGATCTTGGCGATCCGTTTCGCCAATTCCTTTTTTGCGTTCAGATTACCCTGTCGGGAGATCATGATGCGCTGTGCCTGTGGCGATCCCGCGCCGTGCATTGACTCGGTGCGGTAGCCCACAGCGGCGGTTCCGAGCGTGATGTTCTCGATGAGGCGGAGTACACGCATGCGGTTCTCCGTGTCTTTACCCACGGCTCCCTGCAAATACTTGCGGACGTACGGCCCTATTTCTCCGTGGCGCAGATCCTGTTCCGACGGCATCGTCACCATCAGTCCGCCAGCGATGTCTTCCGCCAACCGGGAGATCTCGTACGGGAATCGCGTCACGTTCTGCTTGTTCACATTCGCCAACAGCAAGTCTACCATAAAATTTCCCGCGGGCATGGCGCGCCCCATCGCCGAGCAGGCCACGGCGCAACACCACAGCGTCTCGTTCAGGTGTATCATCTCGATCAGTTTGTCTTTGATATGGCTCGCTTTCGGCACACCGTTATAATCGGCCGCCAGCGCCGCAGCCCCGATCAACACGTCGCCAACGCCCGTCTTGCAGGCATACGACTGCCGATGATAGC
This sequence comes from uncultured Tannerella sp., assembly GCA_963515435.1. Lineage (GTDB taxonomy): Bacteria > Bacteroidota > Bacteroidia > Bacteroidales > Tannerellaceae > Tannerella. Next base: position 6,819 of record CAUPYF010000030.1, read on the forward strand.
CTGCGAAACGCTCCACTAACGTGCCCGCGAATTCATATTCGCCGCACATGAAGACGCGTTCGTTGGGGACAAAGACGTCGTCGAAGATGACGAGCGCCTCGTGGCCGCCGTATTGCGAGTTACCCACATCGATGTCGGCACCGTCCTCCATCTTGCGCGTGTCGCACGACTGGCGTCCGTAGATCATGATCACCCCCTCGGCATCGCCCGGGACGGCGAACGATACGGCGTAAGCCTTATCCGCCTCCTTCAGTGCGATGGTCGGCATGATCAAGTGTTCGTGCGAGTTGACAGCCCCCGTCTGGTGCGCCTTGGCTCCACGGACTACGATGCCGTCCGGACGTACGTCCACCACGTGTACATACAGATCCGGGTCTTCTTGCTGCGAGGGCGAAAGTGAGCGGTCGCCCTTCGGGTCGGTCATGGCGCCGTCTACTACGAGGTCACCGTCTTGTACATATTTCATGTAATCCACGAATCGCCGATGATATTCTGTGCCGTGTGCGGCATCGATTTCGTAAGTCGTGGCGTAAATCGCATTGAACGCGTCTAACCCTACGCAACGCTGGAAGCAGGAGGCCGTTTTCTGCCCCATCAGGCGTTGCATTTTGATCTTCTTCACCAAGTCGTTGGCGCTTTGGTGCAAGTGCGTGAAGCGATTGATCGTTTTCCCGGTAAGGTTGGAGGTTGCAGTCATCAGGTCTTTGTATTCGTCCTGTTCTGCCAGTTCGTAAGTCAAGGCTACTGAGTTCATGGACGGGCGGATCATGGGGTGATCCACCGGATTCTCGATTTTCTCGCCCATGTAGTAGACGTTCAAATTCATTTTGCGAAGGCTCGCAATGTACTCGTCTCGTGTCATCATAAACTCTGAATTTTTAGTATAACAAAACCACAATGTCTCTATTTCTTTATTTCCAGTTATGATCGAAATAGTTCTGTTCATCGACACACTTCACACAAGACGATACATTCCACCCCTGCAAAAAAAATGACACGGCGATCGGTATGCACACACCTCCGCATGCTTGCCGGGCAAGCATTATTCTCCAACCTACAGTCCTGGTTGCACCGCATCCCTTCTCTCCATACCCTCGTCTGCTTAGATCGAGTCAGGTTGAAAAAAAGGCATGCCGCATCTTTTCCTTGATGCGCACGACGTAAAGGAGCGGGGCTCAGCCCGTCTTCGTTTGAATGTCTTTGAAACGTTACTATGTCAAATTCTTTGTTCGCATTTCCCCGAACAAAAAATCATGCCTGAGATGGCAGGTCTTCTGACTTGTTCCTGATCCCGCGGGGTCTTCCCTTTCCATTGCATGAAAAAGTGACACTTGCGGATGCGGAATCACTTTTGTTAAGAACTTACAGCTGAGGACGCAGTCCCGGATTCGCACCGGGTTCCCTTTTCAATCCGATCTTTCCGAACAGTGGCGATCGGATCACCAACTCGACCGCAAACATAAAACGAAATTTGAAACGCCATCAAGGAAATAGAGAAATTTTTCCGCAATCTTTTGTGGAGAAAAGATAAAGTGTTGGGGTTCCGAGCTTTTCCGTTGGAGATTGGAACCTATTCGATTCCTTAACCGAATCGAATAGGTACACCAACCGGAACGGATTGGTTGTGTAACCCCTACGGAGCTGTCCGCGGCTTCATCGAAGGGGGGCTGACGACTCTGTCGCCGGCGCGTTTCATCGATGTGGCGGGGAGCATTGGGCCGCTAGTCTTGCGTGATTGGGATACCGCTCTACATTTGCGCCATTCAAAACAATGATGGCTTTATGCGTATATGATAAAAGGAAAAGTTAGGCGGGAGAGGCTCTCCCTTGTTGTCTCAAAAGAGTGCTGCATGCAAATGTGGCACTCTTTTTTTTGGAATATTTTATCGGCGGATTCATTATTCAGGGTGCGGTCGTTTTGTGTCTTCTTGTTCGTATTCGTTCTTTTTCCGCTGTGTGTGCATGCGCAGGAGGGCGTGGTGCAGGGTAAGATTACGGACGGGCAGACGGGCGAGGTGCTTGGCGGGGTGCATGTTATGATGAATCATAAGGTGGCGGCCGTCAGCGAGCCTGACGGCACTTATAGCCTGAAACTCCCCTTGGGGAAGGCGTTTGAGATCACGTTCAAGTCGTTGGGATATGAGACGGGGTGCGTCGTAAGCAGGGTGACGGCTCGCGACAAGATTGTCCGGTGCGACGTGTCTCTTTTTATGTCTGAAAAGTCATTGGATGAGGTGGTTGTGACGGCTCGCAGCGAGGCACGGCGGCTGCGGGAGGGCGCGATGCCTATTTCTGTCATCTCGCAGCATCAGCTTCAGGGAACGGCCGCCTCGGTCAATGAGGTGCTGGCGCGAACGACGGGAGTGACCGTCCGAAATACGGGCGGCATCGGCAGTGCATCGCGCATATCGGTGCGCGGATTGGAGGGGAAGCGGATGGGGCTCTTCATCGATGAATCGCCGATGGGGCAGATGAGTAACTATGTCAGCCTGAATGATATTCCGACGGACATGATCGAGCGAATCGAGGTGTACAAGGGTATCGTGCCCTATAAATTCGGTGGCTCTGCGCTGGGAGGGGCTGTGAACATCGTCACGAAGGAATATCCGCCCTTCTACTTCGATGGGGCTTACGAGGTGGGCTCTTTCAACACACACCGGCTGAATGCCATCCTGAAGCGCACCGATGCAAAGACGGGGATACAATTCGGCGTGGGCGGTTATTACACCTACTCGGACAATAACTACCGAATGCGCCTTGTCAACCTCGACAATCGCATCGTCCGACGCTCCCACGACCGCTTCAGCAATCTGCTCGTGGGCGCATCGGCCAAGGCGACGAAGTGGTGGTTTGACGAGCTGAAATACGAGCTGCTTTTTTCCAGCACCCGGCAGCAGATTCAGGGCATCGACATGGACATCCGGGAGGCTTTCAACCGTTCTTCATCCGTCATTACGGAGCTCACCCTGAAGCGCAAGGACTTCTTCGCTGACGGCTTGGACTTCGATTTCGATCTGGTCTATAATTACGGTTGGTACGGGTTGAAGGACACGGCTAAGCAGCGCTATGACTGGGACGGGAGACGCTATCCAGCCGTCTCGACTTACGGCGGGGAGCAGGGCAACTTCCCCTCCGACGGGCAGAACCGATCGCACGAGGCTTATGGGAAGCTGAATCTCTGCTATACGTTGGATCGCCACCACGCCATCAACCTGAATGCCTATGCGAATCACACGCATCTCCTGCCCAAGGACGAGTTGATGGATCGGGCGTTGGGTTATGCCGCCAATCACCCGGGCTACCTGAACAGCCTGACCGTGGGCCTCTCATACGACCTGACGCTGCTTGACAACCGCATCCAAAGCGCCTTTACGCTGAAAGACTTCTTCTTCGCCTCCCGTGCCAAGGTGTTAGAGAGCTTCAACATCAAGGAGCTACAGGCCGTGAGCTTAGACCGAAACCACGTGGGCTGGAGCGAGTCGCTGCGTTACCGGCTGTCTCCCAAGTTGCTCGTGAAGGCTTCTTTTAACTCTGAGGTCAGGATCCCCACGAGTGAGGAGCTGCTGGGCAACGGATACTCCATTCTTCCTTCGATCGCACTCGAACCGGAAAGAACTACGGGCTGCAACTTAGGCTTTCTCTATCACAAAGACCAACAGGCGGGTGGACTGCTCGAAGTGGAGATCAATGGGTTTTACAACCAGCTGGACAACATGATCCGGTTTACCCAAGACCTTCTGCCCTCGATGGCGCGCTACCGAAACTTCGGCAGTGTGCGCACGTACGGGATCGAGGGCGAAGTCAAGGGCGACGTCCTGCCATACCTTTATATGTATGCCAACGCCACCTATCAGGACCTCCGCGATACGCGTGCACTCATCCCCGGAACAAGCGTCGAGAACCCGACGAAGGGTAGACGCATCCCGAACGTCCCGTACTTATTGGGAAACTGCGGCGTGGAGTTTCACCGCGAAAACCTCTTCGGCGGAAAGAGGCAGAACACACGCATCCTCCTCGATGCCTCCTACATCCACCAATACTTCTACGACTTTGAAGTGAGCGCCAATCAGATTCGCAAGATCCCGACCTCTTTCACTGTGGATGCGGGAATCGAGCACAGCCTGATGAACAACAAGTGGACGTTCTCCGTGAAGCTGAAGAACCTCACCGATAGGGAGGTTTGGTCTGAGTTAAACAGGCCGCTGCCGGGGCGCTCGGTGAGTTTCAAGATCAGATACCTACTTAAATAATAACCTAACCCCTAAAAATGCAAGATTATGAATGTTAGAAATTGGATTCCGGCGATGTTGATCGCCACCTTCTTTGCCTCGTGTAACAACGATACCCCATCGCCTACACCTCCCACGCCCAAAGGGTCGACGGAGGCCGTCGTCTTTGCTACGAGTATTCCGAACCCGGAGGGAAGTTCGGGGAGTGTCTATTTGCAGGCCGTCGCAAACTTGAATCCGGCCAAGTATGACAACAAGAACAGCATCCCCGCAGGCTTCGCTGCCACGCCGATCGCGTTTCCTGACGGAGACATCTTCGTGCTGCCCGCTTACGACGGCAGTACGAAGGCCGAGGTCACACGCTATCGGCTCGACGAGCAGCTGCGCTTCGTGAGCAAGGGCACACTGGCGCTGCCGGCCAAGTCGGGCGCATCGTGCATCGTCAAGCTGAATGCGCAGAAGGCTTACCTCACGTTGCAGAGCTTAGGTCTGATCTACGTCTTCAACCCCGAGACGATGACGCTCATCAAAACCATCGACCTGAACAAGCTCAGCCACGCCGACACCAAAGTCTCCCCCGCCGCCATGATCATCCGCGACGGCTATTTGTACGTCGGCCTCTCACAGTTCGACAGCAAATGGCAGCCGCGCGAGAACAAGGTGGAGATCGCCCTCATCAACACGGCCAAGGATGAATTGGAGAAGGTGATCGTCAACGAGACGCTGGGCGTAAGCGTTCCCACGCGCCCGACGGACGCTAAGTCCATCTTTATGGACGAACAGCAGGACATCTACATCAACTGCATCTCCGCCTTCGGGGCTAACCCGAAGCGCCATCCGGCCGGCATCATACGCATCAAGAAGGGCATGCATGAGATTGACCCGACGTATTGCATACGCCTTGACAAGACGAAGATTGTCGGCCTCAAGGTGGATTATGCCGATTATCTGCCTGCCGTGTTCTATGCCGGCAAGGGCAAACTCTACGCCTATGCCAACGCTTACGCCCTTGACACGCAGAACAAGAATCCCTACACGACCCTGTCGAGAGTGCCGGTAGTGATCGACCTCAAGGCCCAAACGATCGAGCGGATCGAGGGTTTCCCCGTGTCTGCACCTTTCGGTGAAGGCATCGGGCGACACAAGGGGATGATCGTGTTCGGCAGTGCCAATAAGGAGCATAACGGCTTCTACACCTACGATCCGGCGAGCAAGAAGGTGGCCGGGCCCGTGGTGAGCGTCGAGGGCTACCCCTCGTTCTTCTTCAGCTTTGCCAAAGAGTAAGTCGCTGCTTACGAAGGGCTGCGTGTGTATAGTCAAACAAAAATGATTCGCGAATAGGCCCTATACCCACGTGAGTTCGACGTAAGAAATTCATCTCCCCGCACCGGGGGAAACACCTTCCCCTCACCGGGGGAAACACCTTCCCCGCCTCGGGGGAAACACCTTCCCCGCCTCGGGGAAGACACCCTTCCCGCCTCGGGGAAGACACCCTTCCCGCCTCG
>CAUPYF010000031.1:0-12348 GCA_963515435.1 uncultured Tannerella sp.
ACGACATCGCCCGCACCATCCGCTTCGCCCTCACCGCCCCCGCGCACGTCGACCTGCAAGACATCCTCGTCATGCCCACCGTTCAGGCCGACGCACGCACCTTCCACCGCGGGTAAAGGGTGGATGCCTTTCGGCTGGGAGCACCTATTCCCAAACGTGGTGTGGATAGGTTCCGAACGTATCGAGACCACGTTCGGAACCTATCGATGACCACTTCGGAACGTATCACCACTACGTTTGGAACCTATCCAGAGGATGTGATTACGCCCCCGGAGAAACTCGATTCGCATACTACATTTGCGCCCTCAACGAGATAGGATTTGTAAATGCATAGCACACAATCATAATGGCTGAACAGATTACCCCCCAAGAGGAAGGCAAAAAGAGCCTCAACTTCATCGAACAAATGGTAGAAAAAGACCTCGCTGAAGGTCGCAACGGCGGACGCGTACAGACGCGCTTCCCACCCGAGCCGAACGGTTATTTACACATCGGTCACGCCAAGGCCATCTGCCTCGACTTCGGCATCGCCCGCAAGTACGGCGGCACATGCAACCTGCGCTTCGACGATACCAACCCCATCAAGGAAGACGTCGAGTACGTCGACTCCATCCAAGAGGACATCCAGTGGCTCGGCTTCCAGTGGGAAAACATCTATTACGCCTCCGACTATTTCAGCCAGCTCTTCGACTTCGCCCTCTGGCTCATCGATCACGGTCATGCCTATGTGGACGAACAAACGGCCGAGGCCATCGCTGAACAGAAGGGTACGCCCACAGAGCCCGGATACGAAAGTCCCTTCCGCAACCGTCCCGCGGCCGAGAGTCGCGACCTCTTCCTGCGCATGAACAGCGGCGAGTTCGACGAGGGCGCCATGACCCTCCGTGCCAAAATCGACATGGCATCGCCCAACATGCACTTCCGCGACCCGATCATCTACCGCATCATCAAAACGCCGCACCATCGCACGGGGCGCACGTGGAATGTTTACCCCATGTACGACTTTGCCCACGGCCAAAGCGACTACTTCGAGGGCGTCACCCACTCGCTCTGCACGCTCGAGTTTGAAGTCCATCGCCCCCTCTACGACTACTTCATCGACCGCCTCATCGAGAGCCCCTTCAAAACCCAGGACAACTATCGCACCCGTCAGACAGAGTTCAATCGCCTCAACCTGACCTACACCGTTATGAGCAAGCGCAAGCTGCTGCAACTCGTCAAGGAGCACCGCGTCAACGGCTGGGACGACCCGCGTATGCCCACCCTCTGCGGCTATCGTCGCCGTGGCTTCACACCTGCTTCCATCCGCAATTTTGTGGACATGATCGGTTACACGAAGTATGACGGCGTCATCGACGTGGCCCTCCTTGAGCATGCCGTGCGAGAGGATCTGAACACAACCGCCCGACGTGTGGCTGCCGTGCTACACCCCGTGAAGCTCATCATCACCAACTATCCCGAGGGGCAAGTGGAGATGATGGAGTCGGTCAACAACCCTGAGAACCTCGCTGAGGGCACGCACCCCATCGCCTTCACTCGCGAACTCTACATCGAGCGCGAGGACTTCATGGAGGAGGCGCCCAAGAATTACTATCGCCTCACGCCCGAGCAGGAAGTGCGCCTGCGCTGCGCCTACATCGTCCGGTGTACCGGCTGCAAGAAGAACGAGGCCGGCGAGGTGACGGAAGTCTATGCCGAATATGATCCGCAGACGAAGACGGGCATGCCGGAGAGTAATCGCCGCGTCAAGGGTACCATCCATTGGGTATCTACATCGTACGCACTGAAGGCCGAGGTGAGGCTCTACGACCGACTCTTCACCGCCGAAAACCCAACGGAAGAGAAGGATCGTGACTTCCTTGAGCTGCTCAATCCGAACTCTTTAGAGGTGCTCAAGGATTGCTATGTGGAGGAAGACTTGGCCACGGCTCGTCCCTACGACCACTTCCAATTCCAGCGCGTGGGCTACTTCAACCTTGACCCCGATAGCCGCGACGGGCACCTCGTCTTCAACCGCACTGTCCCTTTGCGCGACACCTGGAGCAAGAAGAAGAACAAATGACCCCACTGGAACGATTTAACGAAATGCTCGAGAAAGGCACGGAGGCTTACTTCGATGCCGAAGAACTCGTGGAGTTAATCGAGCATTTCGACGAACAAGACGACCGTAACGGATACACTCAGGCACTCGAGCTCGGCCTCAGGCTCCACCCCGAAGATCCGGACATACGGGCAATGGAATGTCGGCTATATATCTACGACGAGGAGTATGACAAAGCCCTACAAATGATCGACGAGCTGCGCAACACCACGGGGAACGATGTAGATCTGGTCGCAATGGAGTTAGAATGCCTCTACGTCACTAATCGCACGGCCGAGGCCAATGCGCTGCTTCTTCGGTTGCCCGTGGACGAAGAGACGGAAGAGATCTACGAAGCCCTCACCTCCTTCTTAGCTGAGAACGGTCGTAACGAAGAGGCAATGCAGGCCATCACGCACGGGCTCGAACTCTTCCCTGAAAACGTCGCCCTCAAGGAGGAGCGCTGCTATCATACCGAGCGTGAGAATAATTGGGAAGAAGCGGCTGTACAGTGTGAAGAACTGATCGACATCGACCCCTATTCGGGCGATTATTGGTTCATGCACGGCCGGCTGATGGCCAAGTTAGGCGACTACGATCGCGCAATCCGCTCGCTCGAATTTGCCCTGACCTGCAACGAGAACGACATCGAGGCCAAGCTGCTCCGGGCCTATGCGCTCTATGTCAATCGCAACTTTGAGAAGGCCATCGAGGCGTACGTCGAGCTGATCACGGACGAGAAGTTTGTCAACGAACAGCTGCGGAATTTTACCGAAAAGTATGATCTCGACTACGACGATTTAGAGAAGGCCGGTCAGGAGTTCCATCGCCTCTTTGGGTCGATACCCAACCTGCTCCTCACCCTCACCGAAGGCCATCCCGACATTGAGAACATGACGTCCGCGCTCAGTCGAAAGCATGTCGAAAAGATCAAGTACATCGTCGGTAAATTGATCCTCGAGGCCCGTGCCATACGTAAAAGCGGGCGGGAATGGGATGTGGAGATGCTGGAAGATCTCCGATTCCTCCGCTTTGGCGAACTGAACCGGCAACCCTCGGACAAGCTGCCCCCCGGCAACCGGCTTTCAGAGGAGATTATGAAGAATAAGTTTTATCAGAACTGACGCACGCAAAGAATCATGAGACGTACACTGAAAGACTATGCACTGTTAGTCCTTAAGGGGATCGGAATGGGCGCGGCGGACGTTATCCCGGGTGTTTCCGGTGGGACGATCGCCTTCATTGTCGGCATCTACGGCGAGCTGATCGATTCCATTAAACGCCTCGGCTCGTCGGCTTCGCTACGGCTGCTCTTCACCCTCCGTCTGGGCGCATTTTGGAAGGCTGCAAACGGTAACTTCCTGCTTTCCATTGTGGCCGGTATCGGTATCAGCATCTTTTCGCTGGCACGGTTAGTCACGTATTTGCTCACCCATCAGCCAGTTCTCGTGTGGGCCTTCTTTTTCGGATTGGTACTGGCCTCCACATGGTTCGTGTCGCGCGAAGTTACCCGCTGGGACGCCAAGAGCCTCCTTGAGTTCGTAGCGGGCGCTGTAGCAGCGTGGTTCATTACGGTCATGACGCCGGCCGAGACTCCCGGTGGGCTGTGGTTTATCTTCATCTGTGGCGCTATCGCCATCTGCGCAATGATCCTTCCCGGCATCTCAGGCAGCTTCATCCTCGTGTTGCTGGGCAAATACTTCTACATCATGGAGGCTGTCAAATCGCTGAATGTGCCCGTGATGCTCGTCTTCGCAGTCGGTGCTGCTATCGGCATCTCCGTCTTTTCGCACGCCCTCTCCTATGCTCTGCATCGATTTCACAACGTGACGATCACCATCCTGAGCGGCTTCATGCTTGGGTCGCTCAACAAAGTATGGCCGTGGAAAGAGACAGTCGAGACGTACGTCGACAGCCACGGCGAAGTCCGTGCGTTAGTCGAGACAAACATCCTGCCCGACCACCTGTTGTGGGAAGGCGTAGCATTGGCCGTGGCTGGCTTTGCCCTCGTCTGCGTGCTCGAGCTTACGGCCGGACGAAAAACGAAAAACGAAATCATCAACCCCTAAATCACAATGGATAAGGAATATTTTTACCTCAATGGGGACACGAAAACAGGTCCCTTCTCTTTCGAGGCGCTGAAGAAAGCGCCGATCAACCCTGACACGCTCGTATGGCATTCTGCGTTGCCCGATTGGGTACCCGCACGCACTCTGCCCGAGCTACAAGCTCTTTTCGCTTCCGACGGAACATCGAACGGAACCGCGGCCGAAGCGAACTACAACCGCAGGGAGCCGAACTACAACACCGCAGCCGATCGCCCCGTCACTTCCTCTGCTCCGCAACCCGCCCCATCGGCGTTTGAAGCGGCTGGAAAAACGAACACTGCGTCGGCATACAATCCGAATGTGCCCCGTCCGCCCATGCCGGAAAACTACCTCGTTTGGGCGATCCTTGCCACCATCTTCTGCTGTATCCCCCTCGGCATCATGGCCATCATCAACTCCTCGAAAGTCAGTTCCGCCTATGCTGCCGGCGACTATGAGGGTGCTATGAAGGCCTCGAAGGATGCCAAGAAATGGGCGCTTTGGACGACCATCATCGGTGGTGTTTTCATCTTGCTTTACTTCATCTTCGTCTTCGCAGCTGCACTTGTGGGCGCGATGAATTAGAAGCTACTCAAACGTGAGTTCGACGTAAGAAATCCATTTCCCCGCATCGGGGGAAACCCCTTCCCCGCCTCGGGGAAGACACTCTTCCTGCACCGGGGAAGACACCCTTCCCGCCTCGGGGAAGACACCCTTCCCAATGGCTCACAGACAAAGCAGGCTTAAGAGGCGATCTTAAGCAGGCTTGCAATCGTCGTGCAAGCATGCTTGTAGACCTCGTGCAAGGTAGCTTGCAGGCATCGTGTAAGGTAGCTTGCAATCATCGTGCAAGCAGGCTTGCAGCCATCGTGCGAGGGAGTCCCATCCTATATAAATGAATTACCCCACATTGAACTCACGTTAATTATCAATGATGATTCCGGAGGCATGACGGCATGACGCCGCTCTATAATCAATCATTGCCACTTACATCAGGGGGAATTTGCACACAGGTCGAGTGTTCCTCGGGTGCACCTACCCGCTAACGTCTATTTTTGCCCGCTGTAAAGAACGGACGGAGCGAAAACGATGGCTAAATGGATTAAACGCACTGTGAAGACGTGCCTGCTGGCGCCCGCGGGGGCGGTGGTGGCTGCGTCGGTGTTGCTGTATGTGCCGGCGGTGCAAAACGTTGTCCTGAAGGCCGTCCTGCGGCACGTGTCTGACCGGGTGGGCATGGAGATCACCGTGGGGTATGTGCGACTGTCGTACCCGCTCGACCTGACGCTGCGCGATGTCTCGGTGCGCGATTCGGTGTGTGACACGCTGCTCAATGTGCGTGCGTTGTTAGTCAACGTGCGGCCGTGGCCGCTGCTGCGGGGCGAGGTGCTGATCTCGCAGCTGCGGTTAGACAGCGCACAGGTGCACAGCAAAGGGATGATCGAGGGCATGCAGCTCGACGGCACCGTGGGGCGGCTGGCTACGGCCGACGCCGGACTCTTCATCAAGGGCGAGGAGTTACGGTTAGACAGTGTGCTGCTGGCTGATGCGAACGTGACGCTGCGCATCGACTCCATAACGCCTTCGGACACGACCGACACGACCGTCAACCGTTGGCGCATCGAGGCCGCCCGGCTCGACCTGCAGCGCGTGGGCTTCACCCTGCAAATGCCGAAGGACACACTCTACCTGACCACCTACCTTGGCAATGCTACCCTCACAGGTGGCTATGCCGATCTTGCCGCGGAGCGTTACGGCGCCGCGCGGCTGAACCTGCTTGCGGGTTATGCCTCCTACGACGCCAGCGACCGTCCACGCACAGAAGGCCTCGACCCGCAGCACATCACGGCATCGAACATCGCGCTGCTGCTCGACTCCGTCCGCTACCACGCCGGCGACATCCGCCTCGCCCTTCGCGACGGCTCCCTCGACGAACGCTCGGGGTTGGCCATCGCCACCGTTTCGGCCTACGTGCACATCGACAGCACAGCCGTCTCCGTCTCGGAGTGTACACTGCAAACGGCGCGGTCGTATATCGAGTTGCAGGCACATGTGCCATGGGCGGCGCTCTCGGAGCAGCCCACGGCGGATTTGCAGGCGGAGTGGGCCGCCACGATCGATGGGCAAGACGTACTGACTGCAATGGGCGAGCAAAGCCCGAAGCTGATGCACGCCTGCCCAGACACGACGTTGTTCATCTCCGGGCTAATCGAAGGCAACATGAATCGCTTGCGCGTGCACGACCTGACGGGCGTCTTGCCGGGCGTCTTTACACTGGAGGCTTACGGCACGATGGAGCAGCTGATGGACGACCGGAGGCGGTCGGGGCAGGTGTACGCCCGGCTACAGACTGAGAGTCGGGAATATTTGAACCGATGGATCCCGAAGGTTTCCGGCGGACGCTTCCGCCTGCCGGAGCGTGTGCGGATGGAGTTGGAGGCATCGATGAAGGGCGGCGAATACCAAGGGCGAATGACGGCCGAGGAGTCGGGCGGGCGCGTGGAGCTGACAGGGCGTTACCACTCACTGCGGAACGAGTATGCCGTCGACATGCGCATAGACAGCCTCAAGCCGGTGCACTTCCTGCCGAAGGATTCGCTCTATCGGCTCACGGCCGTGCTGCACGCTGAAGGGCGAGGCACAGACATCTTCTCGCCGCACACGCGCATCGCCCTGCGTGGCTCCGTGGCCGATGTGCATTATGGATCTTACCGCCTCTCCGGCCTCTCGCTCGACGGTTCGCTACTCAACCACCAAGCGCAGGCTGTGCTCAGCAGCCAGTCGCCTTATATAAAAGGTAAGATCACAGTGGACGGTGTCGTTCGGCGTGATCGTATGGCAGGCATGATGATCGCTGACGTGGATACGCTCGACCTACACGGACTGAAGATCACGAGCGATCCCCTCTCCGGCTCCTTCCAGCTGTTCTCCGAGATGGAGACCGACCTCAAACGGCGCCATCGGTTAGATCTCACCTTGGGAAACTGGGCCATCACCACGGGGCAGCAGACGTATCGCCCGAAGATGCTCACACTACACGCCGTCAGCGACGACGACACGACGCGCCTCTCCTTCCACGCCGGCGACATGGGGCTGATTGCCACAGGTAACGCCGACGCTCCGACGCTCCTACAGCAACTCGGGAATATCTCCGACGCCTTCCGCGGACTGATGGCTCGCGACAGTGCCGCCCACATCGAGCGCCTCACGCCGCTGCTGCCCACGCTCGACCTGCAACTTGAGGCCGCGCAAGACAATCCGCTCTACAACTACCTACAGGAACAAAACATCTTCTTCGATCGGCTCACCGTCCACGCCTCCACCTCTCCCGTCGATGGGCTGCAAGCCAACGCCCAGCTGCTCTCCGTGATGAAGGACACGATGCGGCTCGACACCATCTGCCTCGACATCCGCAGTGATTCGATCGAGGGATTGACTTATGCCGTCGATGTGATTAAGAACCGCTTCCGCAAGCAGGAAGCCTTTACCGCCGGGCTGCGTGGGCACTTGTTAAACGGCGTGGCAGAGGTGAACGCGCTCTATCGTGACAGCCGTGGCGACACGGGGCTCCAACTCGGTGTGCAGGCTGAGCAGCAGGGCAAGGCGTATCGCTTCCACTTCATCCCCGACGAGCCCGTGCTGGCCTTCATGCCGTTTAAATTGAACCCCGAGAACTACGTGGAGGTGCGTAGCCTGAAGAGCATCTCTGCCGACCTGAAGCTGACTGGCCCGGAGAATGCTGCGCTGTGGATACACTCCAATGCGGACTCTACGGAGCTGGCTGTCGAGATGAACCAAATCGACCTTCAGCAGTTGTCGCGCTTCGCCGCCGTCCCCGACATGCAGGGGCGGATCAACGTGGCTTTGCGCTATGTGCCCTCCGACGTGTCGTACCTCATTGCCGCTGACGCCAACATCGACAACCTGATCTTCCGCGGCCAACCTGTGGGTGAGCTCTTGCTCAACGGCGTCTACCTGCCCCTCGACAACAACCGTCATCGCTTCGACGCCCACTTCTACCACAACGAGTCGGAACTGGCCGTGGCCTCTGCCATCTATCGGCAGCCGCGGCAGAAGCAGGCGCCGGGAATGATAGACGGCAACATGCAGTTCGATCGCATCCCGCTGAATGAATTGAACCCCTTCTTCGGTGGCGCCGTGGACATGCAGGGCGTGTTGCGCGGCCGGCTGACGTTAGAGAGCCGTGAGCACGGGCCGATATGGAACGGCTTCTTGAAGCTCGACTCTACGTCGATGTACGTCACGGCCGTGGGCACGCGCTTCCGCTTCGACGACCAAGAGGTGGATATTAAGAACAGTAAGCTGCGCTTCACCAAGTATGGCATATACACCACGGGTGGCAATCCGCTCACGATCAATGGCACGGTGGACATTAGCAAGCCGATGAAGGAGACGGCCGACCTGCGACTATTGGCGCAAGACATGTTGCTAATCGATGCCGCGGAGGCACCCGGAGCCATGATCTACGGTCGGTTACCTGTCGACCTAAACCTGACGGCGCGCGGCCCGCTGCGCTCGCTTAAGATCCGCGGCGGTGTGCATGTGCGCAGAGGTACGAACGTGACTTACGTGATGCCTGACGCAGCCTCTGAGCTGAATAACGATTTCTCCGACTTCGTCACCTTCACTTACTTCTCCGACACGGTGCCCCGCCGCATCCGCGACATCGAGCGACAGAACGCGGCGCGCGCAGCCTCCATCGGTGGCATGGACGCGTTGCTCACCTTGCGCATCGACCCGACGGCACGCCTGAAGATCGACATGGGCGGCGGCGAGCGATCGAACCGCATCGATCTGCGCGGCGGCGGCGACCTCTCCTTCCATTACACTTCGCTCGGCGACATGACGATGAGCGGGCGATACGCCATCTCCGGCGGACAGCTGCGCTACAGCATCCCCGTGATCCCGCTGACGGACTTCACCATTCAGGATGGCAGCTATGTGGAGTGGCAGGGCGACTTGATGAACCCTTACCTGAACCTGACAGCGCTCACGCGCCAACGCTCCACCGTAAACCTCGACGGCCGATCGCAGATGGTCGACTTCAACGTGGGCCTACAGGTGCGGCAACAGCTGCGCAACATCGCCCTGAAGTTCATCCTTGAGGCACCCAAGAACGGCACCGTGCAAACGCAGCTGGCCGCGATGGGCGAAGAGGAGCGCAGCAAGCAAGCCATCGGGCTCCTTGTGACGGGTGTCTATCTGGCACAGAGCGGCACGGGCAACGAGCGCTTGGATGTGGGTACGGCCATCAGCAGCCTGTTGCAACGCGAGATCAACAACATGTTAGGCAGCCTGAGTGGCGAAGTGCCCTTCTCCTTCGACGTGAACACCTACGACGGCACCGACGGCAAGGGCCGACGCATCGACTACCTCGGTCGCTTCTACATGGGCTTCCTCAAGGATCGCTTCTACACTACCCTCGGTATGCGTTACTCCACGAACGACCCGGTGACGGGCAACCGCTTCTATCTCGACGAGGCTTCGCTCGAATACCGCCTCGACGCCGAGGGCGCGCGCTTTGTCCGGGTGTATAACCAGACGGATTACGAGAACCTCTTCGAGGGCGAGATCCGCAAGACGGGCGTGAGCGCCATCTTCCGACGTAAGGTGAAGCGCTTGTCCGACCTCTTCGACTTCCGTAAGCGTCGCAACCGGACAGTGACGGAAGAAGAGACGCCACTGCCCGACACCGACGACGCGGACGATCAGCAGGAAGATGGGCTGAGTGAGGACGCCACTGATACCCCTAACGAACCAACCAAGAAAGATGAAGAGTAACCCCTGCCTCCCCCTCCTGCCCTGCTGCCTGATCCTCTTGCTCAGCGCGTCTTGCTCCACGACGAAGATGCTCTCCAAGGGCGAAGTGCTCTACACGGGCATCGAGCGCATCGTCGTGACCGACCCTGCCAACAAGCACCGGCGCGGCGCCGACGAGGTGTTAGGCAAGGTGGAGGAGGCGCTGGCTTACCCCCCGAACAACGCCCTGTTAGGCAGCTCCACCACGCGCACGCCGCTGCCGTTGGGGCTGTGGATGTACAACGCACACGTGGGGAAGAAGGGGCGCTTCCACCAGTGGATGTACCGCTGGCTGGCTGCCCGCCCGGTGACGCTCACGACCGTCAAGCCGGCTAACCGCGCGCTGGCGGCGCAGAACATCCTGCACGAGAACGGCTTCTTCCGCGGATCGACGGACTACGAGATCATCCCCGACCGCAAGGACTCGCTGAAGGCGCGTGTGCGTTATCGCATCACCCTCAATGAGCCTTACACCATCGACTCTGTGCGCTTCCGGCGCATGCAGGATCGCAGCGACACGACCATCAAATGGCGCGACGAAGACCGGCTGCTCCATCGCGGCGACCTCTTCTCCGTCGAACGCCTCGAGGCCGAACGCCAACGCATTGCCTCCATCATGCGCGACAATGGGTACTTCTACTTCCGGCCGGAATACATCGAGGTGCAGGCCGACTCTACGAAGGGCGACCACTTGGTCGATCTGCGCGTGCGGGTGCGGCGCGATGTGCCCCGCGACTTCATCCGCAAGCCGTGGTTTATGGGGCGCACCTCCATCCACCTGATCGGTTACGACGGCGAGGAGCCCACCGACAGCCTCACGTATCGCGACGTCACCATCCACTACGAGGGCGAGCTGCGCCTCCGCCCCGCCACGCTCTACCGCCTGCTGCGCTTCCGCCCCGGCGAGCGTTACTCCTTAGCTCGGCAGGATGAGACGCAGGCAGCGTTTGGCAAGCTACGCACCTTCCGCTTCGTGGACATGCAATACACGCCCACGGACACCTCTTCCACATGCGACACGATGAATGTGCGCATCCGCGCCACGTATGATTACCCCCTCAACAGCCGCCTTGAGGTGAAGGGCACCGTCAACGATAACCGCTACGCCGGCCCCGGCTTCACGCTGGCTCTGACCCGCCTCAACATGTTCCGCGGCGGCGAGAACCTCTCCGCCTCCTTCTATGGCTCTTACGAATGGCAGACGGGCGCACGTGCTGCCGGCCACACGGGGCTCGTGAACAACTACGAGATCGGCGCCCGTGGCTCGCTCACCTTCCCGCGCCTCGTCCTGCCCCGCTTCGGCCACACGGACTACGACTTCACCGCCTCCACACGCCTCGAGGCTCAGGCGGCCGTCCTCAATCGCGCCCGCTTCTTCAACCAACTCACCTTCGGCGGCAGCCTCTCCTACGACTTCGTGCCCAACCCCATCCGCCGCCACACCTTCACGCCGCTGCGCCTCACCTTCTCCCGCCTCCTTAGCACCACGGCCGCCTTCGACAGCATTGTGACCCGCAACCCCTCCATCCGTCAGAGCCTTCAGGATCAGTTCATCCCCGTCATCGAGTACACCTACACGCTCGATAACACCTCCGTGCGCGATGAGCGCAGCAAGACGCGCTGGCACTTCTCCGTGGCCGAGTCGGGCAACCTCCTCTCCGCCGCTCACGCCCTCTTGGGTCGACCCTTCAGCGAGCAGGGCAAGACGATGTTCCGGAATCCCTTCTCGCAATTCCTGAAGATGACTACCGAGCTGCGCTACAACCACTACATCGACCGCCACCAGCGGCTGGCCTTCCGGCTGGGCGGCGGCATCGTCTACAGCTACGGCAACGCCACCCAGGCGCCCTACAGCGAGCAGTTCTACGTGGGCGGCGCCAACAGCATTCGTGCCTTCACCATCCGCAGCATCGGCCCCGGCCGCACCGTCCCCGACGTCTCCGACCCTTACGACTACATCGATCGTATTGGCGACATCAAGCTCGAGGGCAACGCCGAATACCGCTTCCGCCTCGTCGGCGATCTGGGCGGTGCCCTCTTCCTCGACGCTGGCAACGTCTGGCTCCTCCGCAACGACCCCGCACGCCCCGGAGGCCGCCTCGAGTGGGGCCATCTGTTCAACGACATCGCCTTAGGCACCGGCATCGGCTTCCGTTACGACATCAACCTGCTCGTCTTCCGCTTCGACATCGGCTACGCCCTCCACTTCCCCTACGACACCGGCCGCCGCGGCTACTTCAACACCCCCAACCTCCGCGATGCCCTCGGTTTCCACCTGGCCTTAGGCTATCCCTTCTGAACAAGACGCTTGCGCGCTACCTCACAAGGTGCTTGCGCGCTACCTCACAAGGTGCTTGCGCG
>CAUPYF010000032.1:0-12322 GCA_963515435.1 uncultured Tannerella sp.
GAAGAGTACCATGTTGCCCTGCGTCTCGATGGCGGTGCTGTGGCCGTCGGTCAGGGGGATGCCGTCGATCTTCTTCACCGTCTTCGCCTTCAGGTCGATGAGTACGGCCATCGCGCTTTTCGAGGTGTAGAGATTGGCACCGTTGAGCTCGAGGATGGCTACGAAGGCCACCACCTTACCGCCGCCGAGGTATTTGCAGTTGAGGATGGAGGACGATTTATACTTCGAACCCTCGATCGTAACGCCTGAGATGTCCCACGAGCGTTTGGCGTCGAACTCGTCCTTGCCAGCGGGGATGCAGACGAAGCCGTTCTCGCGATACTTCGGGTTGTAGCCGAAGTAGCCGGTGCAGGCGATGTAGATGTCGCCCTGTTCGTCGGTAAAGATCATGTCCTTATACAGCGGGCGGGTGGGGAAGGAGAGCTTCAGGCTGTTCTCCGTGATGACCTTGAGCACCTTGTCCGTCTTGGGATCGATGACGGCCACTTCCACCTGCCGACGGTCTTCGTAAGGCATGAAGGAGCTGCCGATTTGGTTCAGGGTGAGGAAGTAGCGATCGCCGCGCAGGATGCCGTAGCTGGGTTCGGGGCTGGCGTCCTTGTAGGCGTACTTCTTGAGGTCGATCTCGCCCATCTTTTGGAGTGTTTTCGGGTTGATGATCCAGACGTTGCCAAGGAAGTAGTTGGGCATGTAGGCCTTCTCCGAGGTCAACTTTTGGATGTTGAAGGGCGATGCGCCAGCGGGGACGTCGAGCGTCTTGAGGTCGCCCATTGTCTGCTTGGCGGGGTCGTAGGTGTAGCGGCGGACCTTGAATTCGGCGTCTTTGCCCATGCCTGTGGGCAGGACGAAGATGTAGTTGTCGATCACGGAGATCATGCTGGCAAAGCCGATTTGAATGGCCTTCGAGTTGTCGATCGAGCCAGAGAGTTTCGAGGTCAACTGGATGTAAGATGATCCGCTCTGTCCGTCAGCATTCTTCACGGTCGTTTCGATCAGGTATTGCCCTTTGCCGCCTGCGATCTTTGTCGTGTCGCCACCGGGGGTAGGGCCAGGAGTTGGCGGATTGTCTTTGCCGCATCCGATTGTCATTGCAAGGGCAACAGCACAGGCTGCCCACATCATTCTCTTGTTCATCATTTCAATTTTGTTTTTAGAGTGAATATTTCAGGTTATCTGGTTACTTGAATACGTATCTCAGCTTCACGCCGAAGCTGCGGCCGGGCAGGGGGCGGTTGAACTCGCTGAGGACGCGGGCGTCGGTGAGGTTCTTGACCTTGGCAGAGAGGTAGAGGCTGTTGTTGAAGAAGCTGTGCTCGAGGCCGAGGTCGATGGTGGTGCTGCGGGGGATGCGTCGCTGGTTGGCGGCCATCTCGAAGTCGTAGAGGTACTCCTCCACGAAGGAGAGGTCGGAGAAGAGGCGCGTGTTCTGGCCGCGTCCACCGAAGAGGTTCTCCCGGTGGAACTCAAGGCCGGCGTTGCCCATGAGGTAAGGGATGTTGGGCATGCGTAGGCCCTTGGTGGGGTTAGGCAGGGAGCTGCCCTCGTCATGTTCGCGGACGTCGCGCAGGTCTTGGAAGGTGGCGTTGACGTAGCCGTAGAGCCAGGGGGTGATGTCGGCTTTCACTTCGGCCTCGACGCCGAGTGTGCGCATCTCGCCGAAGTTCTGATACTGCGCGCCGATGATGCCTTTCGTGAAGCGGATCATGTCTCGGAGGTACATATAGAAGCCGTTCACTTCGATCTGGAGGTTGCTTGCCGCCTTGCCGGTGAGGTCGTAAAGCAGACCCACATTGACGCTGGTGTTGCGTTCGGGTAGGAGGTTTTCGGCGGGAGAGATGGTGTAGCCGTCGCCGAGGAGCTCGGTCTCAGAGGGGATGCGGACGTCGTAGCCGGCGGAGAGCTTGGCCATGAGGTCAGGGATGATGCGGAAGCGGAGGGCGTCGTTGATGCCGATGTCGCTCTTGTGCAGGTCGATGTCTTGTATCTCACCGATGCCGAAGATGTTGCTCTGGCGCGTCTTCATGGTGTAGAGGTAATAGCGGGCGGTGAGGGAGTTGAGGAAGCGGTCAGTGGGCGTGCGGAAGTTGTAGGTGAGGCCGGAGGACCAGCTGCGCATGCGGGAGTCGAAGACGACGCGTTTGCCCATGCTGAGCTCGCGGAGGTCGTCTTTGGGATAACCGTTGGCGAGGGTGAAGTAGGAGTTGAAGTTGAGCGAATGCTGCTTGTGGAGGAGGTATTCGAGGTTCAGCTTGTTGAGGATGGTGAACTTCTTGTCGGCGGAGTTGGAGGCGTAGCGGTTGCCGAGCTCGCCGCCGTAGATCGATTGCGAGGGGTAGGCGTTGCCCTGCCAGTCGTACCACTGCTTGGCGGTGTCGACGAGGCCGTATTCGGTGTAGGCCACGGCGGTGGTCATGTCGAGGTCGAGGCCGGGGGCGAAGAAGTCTTCCTTCTTCAGCTTATTGGAAAGGATGTAAGCGCGCGAATGGGTGCGTGCCTGGCGGATGTCGGACTCGATGCCTTGGATCTCGTGGTTGGTGTTGGCAAAGGCGGGCTCGAACTCGACCTCGTCGAACCACCATTTGTAGGCTTTGAGCGAACCGCCGAGGAGGAGCTTGTTGTAGGCGTCGTGGTCGCGGCGGATCTTGAGTCCGTCGATGTAGGGCGACTCCATCGTGTAGTTGTTGTCAGAGTAGGTGTAGCCGCCGCCGATGCCGAAGACGATGCCTTTATTCTTCAGATTGCGCTTGAGTACGCTCTGGATCTTATGCGTGTTGAAGGATTCGATGGAGTAGCTCACGTCGGCGTAGCGGGCGGGGTATTCCTTGAGTACGAGGTTCACCGCACCGCCCATCGCGGTGCCGCCGAACTTGGCCGGGACGACGCCTTTGTAGATCTCGATGCGGTCGATCATGTCGACGGGGATGTCGTTGATATCGATGAAGTCGGAGTTGTCATTCATGGGCGATTCGTCGATGAAGAAGCCGATGCGTTTGCCCTCTAAGCCGCGGACGGAGAGGCGGGTGGCGCCGCCGACGCCGCCGGAGGAGCGGAGGGTGACGCCGACGGTCTTGGCTAAGATGTCGGCCACGCCGGCCACGGTGCCGGCCAGCTGGTTCATGGAGATGACGGCGATTGGCATGGCCTGTTCGCGCAGCTGTCGGGCTTCGCTCTTGGCGGTGATCACGACTTCGCTGAGGGATTTGGCCTCGGCCTGGAGGCGGATTTTCAGGCGGCGTGTCTCGCCCTCGCGCAGGGTGAGGCGCTCGGTGAGGCGCTCGTAGCCCATGTAGTCGAAGCGCACGGTGTAGGTGCCCGCGCGGAGGCCGTTGAGGGTGAAGTCGCCATTGCGGTTAGTCACTTCGCCCGTCTTCAGTTGCTCGATGTAGGCGCTGGCGCCGATGAGCGGTTCTTCGTTGGCAGCGTCAACCACGACGCCCGTGATGCGTGCTGTCTGCGCCTCGGCCTGTCCCCAGGCGAAGGCCATCAGACACACGATAAGTGTCAATAAGGTGTTTCTCTTCTTCATTCTTCTTGTCATATAAAGCCGCTCCGGGCTGATCTTGTTAAACATAGGGCGGCAAATATAGACGAGGAGAGATACCGTCCACAATACCCAATAATTGGGGAAAAGGTTTCGCGGCAAGGGCTTCGAGACGTGCGAAAGTGCCATTGGGTATCTGTTTTTCGTCATACGGAACCGATGACGGGGTCGGCTGGCTATTCGTTTCATTGCGGCCATGAAAATTTTGGGGCGCCTGTGCCTCCGTTTACGCGAAAAGAGCGAAAGAATAGGCTCTGTGAGGGATTGATTACGTCTCCGGACGTATATTTTTCATCATCGAGCCCAAAAACTTCGTCTCAGAGACGAAATGGTGCGTTCCGGAGCCTAAAAACTTCATCTAAACGGGGGAATGACGGATGCCCGGGCATAAAAAAGAGAGGCCGCCCCATCGCGGGTAGGCCTCTCTCTACGTAAGCATATGAGAAGATTCCTTGTTGGAATCGTTCCGGTGCGAATTACTCCAAATATTTTGTGATGGAGCGCGGCAGGTAGAAGGTGTTGTTCTTGTCCACATAGACGATGACGGTCGAGAGGCGCGCCTCGTCCTTGGCCTTCTTGCCGAGGCGGATGATGTTCGTGAAGGGCGCGATCGTCAGCTGCTGCTTGCGCCCCTTGACGACGAGCGTGGGGTTGTCCTTCTCCGTTTTCGGGGGCACGATGGTGTACTTATACCCCTTCAGCACCTCCGTGTGGGGCACGAAATACTCCTGCGTCAGTTGGTCGGGTTTGCCTGTGAGGCCGAGGGCGGCCGCCATGTAGCGGTGCAGATCGATGTTCGTGTTGACGCCCGTGGGGATGGTGCCGGCGGGGTGGTAGGCAGCCAGGATGACGTCCTCGCCCGTGTGGCCGCCGGTGGTGAAGCCGAAACAGGTCTTGGAGGTGAGCAGCTTGGCCACGAAGCCGTAGAGCGAGTTGCTGTAGAGCGCCGCGAGCGACTCCTTCTCCGATCGCTTGTCCTCGGGGATGGGGCTGTTCTTGTAGTCTTTGCAGTTGTAAAGCGTTTGCAACTCCTCCTCGGTCAGCTCGAAGCCGGCGTTGTCGCGAAAGATTCGTTGCACCTCTGTGGCGGGCGCGGCATTGAGCTTGTCGACAAAGCCTTGGGCGGTGCATTTCACCTTCGTGACGAAGCTGAAGAGCTGGTCTTTCGTCAGCTTATCATACCCCTTGCAGTCGCGTCGGCCGAGGCTGAATCCGCTGTTGCCGTGGTCAGGCACGACGACGACGAGCGTCTGTCCGTCCTTCTTGGCAAAGTCAAGGGCTACGGCGCAGGCCTTGTCGAAGGCCACATAGTCGGTCAAGAGGCCCACTGGATCGTTGCCATGCGCGGCCCAGTCCACCTTGCTCCCCTCGATCATGAGGAAGAAGCCGTTCTCATGCTTCGACAGTTTCTCGATGGCTTTACGCGCCATCTCCTCCAGCGCAGGCTGCTTTGCCGGGTCGCGATCTAAGTCGTAATCCATATCGCGGTTGCCGAATAGGGCCCACATCTTGCTGCCGCCATCAGCGCGCATGCCGGCTAAGTCATCCCGGTACACATTGTATCCGCGCGACTTCAGGTAGGCCTCGCCGTCAGCATCTAACAGGGAGGTTCCGCCACCGATCACCACGTCCACATCGTTATACACCATCTGCGGCGCGATCCATTCGTAGCGTTTGCGGCTGTAGCTGTGCGCCGAACAGTCAGCCGGCGTAGCGTGGGGGAACTCGCAGGTAAAGACCAATCCCGTGGCCTTGTTCTGCACCAATCGCATGGCCTCGAGGAGCGTGATCATGGGTTGGTAAGCGCGTGTGGAGTCAACGGGGAAGATGTCGTTGCCCGGATCGGCTGGTGGATAGGTGGCAATGTAGCCCGTGCGGCTCGGGTGCCCCGTCATGTAGCAAGAGGTTGTCGGGGCGGAGTCGCCGATGGGCGCGTTGGAAGAGAAGGTGCGTACCGTGCCGCAGAGGTAGGGGTCGATGGCCAAGTTGGGCCGATCAGGGTGCGTGTACCATTGGTACCAGCGGGCGGTGGAGACGGTCGCGATCGACGTGCCGTCGGGGATCAATACAATCAGGTTTTTCACCGGCTTTACGTCAGCCGGATCGATAGCGCTCAGGCGCCCGGCCACAACCAGCGCAAGGAGCAGCAGAAAGGAGGTTGTCTTTTTCATACTTGAGTAGTTACATTAAAATATGACGTCATTTTCTCGCAAATATGACGTCATATTTTCGTGTATTTGCCGACAGATACTAAAAACGGTGCCGAGGGAAGGATAAGTTCTTCATTCTAATGGCTGGGAAAACATCAGCATATCGACCGCCGCAACTTCTCCGACGAAGTGGCAAGGGCAACGATGTTCACAGACGCGGAAGTGGAAACAGTGCTCTGCCTCGCTGCCGAATTTATAAATAAGCAAACAGTAACAAGATGAAAACCAACCATCATGCGATTCCTGCATCACAATGCCGTGTGCTGATGGCGGGTGCAACAGGCTATCTCGGAGGCTTTGTAATGGAAGAACTCCTTTGTCAAGGTTATGCCACCAGAGTAGTGGTGAGAAATCCCTCACGCATTATCAGTACCTACCCGCAATTAGACATCAGGACTGGCGAAGTAACACAAGCTGATACGCTGAAAGGCATCTGTGAAGGTATTGACGTAGTGATTAGCACCGTCGGCATCACACGGCAGAAAGAGGGGAAGACCTATATGGATGTGGATTTTCAAGCGAATGCTAATCTGGTAGATGAAGCGCGTCGCAGTGGTGTGAAACGCTTTGTCTATGTCTCCGTGTTCAACGGTGAACAAATGCGACATCTGAAAATCTGCGAAGCCAAAGAGCGGCTGGTCGATTATCTCAAAAGTTCAGGGATGGACTATTGCATCGTTCGTCCAACAGGGTTCTTCTCTGATATGAGGGATTTCTTGCAAATGGCAAAGCATGGGAGCGTATGGCTCTTCGGACGCGGTGAATTGCGTATGAATCCAATCCATGGTAGCGATCTTGCCCGGGCAATCGTCGATGTCTTACAAAGTGACCAACAGGAACTCTGTATTGGCGGACCGGAGGTGTTGACCTATAATCAGATTGCAGAACTGGCATTGCAGGCTTGTGGTAAGCCTGTAGCTATTCACCATCTTCCCGATGCCGTACGCCGCTCCATCCTCTTCCTCTTGCATACATTCACTTCCTCCAAAACGTACGGACCTCTTGAATTCTTCCTAACCGCCATGGAAATGGATATGCAAGCACCAACCTTTGGGCGAGAACGGTTGGAGAAATTCTTTCTTCAGTCTGTTGAAGAACAATAATTGGTAGCGCTTTGCAGAGTGCCTAAAAACATTATGAAAGCCTTTCACAGCCTCCACAGGTTGCCTGCCTAAAATCGAGTCTATTGGGCTTACGTCGAACTCACGTTAGATGCAGCCCTTGTGTTTGTCCTATGTAGTAGGGGCGAAAAATCTTTCGCCCCTACAGGTGTACCTGACTGTTTTTCGTTTCACGTCAGCGAGATGATTTCTTCTTCAAAGTGGGTCAGCTTCTCAGCACCAGTATCAGTGATGAGGTAACTATTCTCCACGCCCACAGCGCCCACACCGGGGATGACGAACTTCGGCTCGAAGGCGATGATCATGCCCGGCTGCAGTGCATCCTTTGATCGCGGCGTGAGCACAGGCGGCTCGTTGATCTCAAGGCCAATTCCATGACCCACAAACTTGGCTTGCTGCCGAGTACCCATAAAGTAATCCGTCAGCCCAGCCTTCTCCACCATGCCGATCGCCAAGCTGTACAGCTCGCTGCAAGCCAACCCCGGACGCATGGCTACCTCTGCCGCCGCCTTGATGTCTAACGCCGTACGGTGTGCGTTGTAAGCCTTCTCACTGAGTCGCCCGACGGAGAAGACGCGCGTCATGTCTGAGATATACTCCGTGAAGTTGCCCGCCATATCGACCATGATGGCCATGCCATCCGCCAGCTTCGTGCCATTAGCACCGATGGGGCAGATGGGCGACTGGCCAGCACCACCAAGCGCAAAGTCAAACGGCGATGCGGCCTGCGCATTATCGCCCGCCAGCAGGCTGCCCATGAAGATGTTCATGTTCGGCCCGTAGGTGCGGAAGACACCGATGGAGCCATGCAGCCTCATCCGCCGTTCGATCTCCGTTTGCAGCTCCAAGTCCGTCATGCCCGGGCGGAAGCATTCAGGTATCTCAGCGTAGACCGCCTCATGCTGCCTGGCCGACAGCCTCATCCGCTCCACCTCCCACGGCGTCTTGATCATGCGCACACGCCGCATCATGGCCGACGCGTTGCCCGCCTTACCCGGCTGAAGGAGATTAAAGAGGCGCATATAATCATTGTATGAAAGCTCGTCGCCCTCGAGCAGGAGGTACTTATCGGGCGCCCAACCTGCTTCTTGGAGGTGAGGGAGCATATCATCTGT
Source organism: uncultured Tannerella sp. (assembly GCA_963515435.1). Lineage (GTDB taxonomy): Bacteria > Bacteroidota > Bacteroidia > Bacteroidales > Tannerellaceae > Tannerella. Next base: position 7,988 of record CAUPYF010000032.1, read on the forward strand.
GCGGTGCACCTTGACGGCATCCGGAACATCGCAGTCCACTGGCCGACGCACAAAAGAGATAGGCGCGCCTTCCGTCGGCAGATAAAGCCAACCATTGAAGACACGCCCGGTGAGATAAAAGAGGCTGACGTCGGACGTGAGCATTGCTCCGTCCGCTCCGGCATCGCTTAGTGCCTGCTGCACTCGCTGCCGCCTCACGAGAAGATCATCTAAAAAATCGTTCATTTTTCTGCTGGGTTTTATGTTGTCTTTCGTTCAACGGAAGGCAAAGGTAGGACAATTTGTAAGGGACAAAATGGCGTATAGACATAGCAGAAAGAGGATAAAAAGGAAGACAAGAAAAGGTAGTAACCCATTTTTAATCCACCTGTTTGCACCCTTTTGCTGTTTAGGAAAGGATCTTACCTTTGTCGCCGTCTTCTTCCCTGAAACCCACGATGGAAGACATGGAGAGGAGACGATTCAAGTCATTTTTTACCCCACTTAAAAAAACAATAAAGTATGGAAGAAGTAAACGTTACGCCCGATCAGAATGACGTACAGGGCAACAAAGTGATGGCTATACTGGCCTATTTGGGAATTCTGTTCCTTATCCCGCTACTGTCTGCCAAAGAGTCGCCCTTTGCAAGGTTTCATACCAATCAGGGCCTCATCCTGTTCTTGTTCATGTTCGTATGCGGCATTCTAGCCGTGATTCCGGTGCTGGGATGGATCATCGCCATCGTCGGATACATTTTCTGGATCGTATGCGTCGTTATGGGCATCATCAACGCGGCTGGTGGAAAGATGAAGCCGCTGCCGCTGATCGGTAATAAATTCACGCTGATCAAGTAAGTCGGTAAGCCAATTCCGGAATTGGGATTTATTCAAGCAAATCCCCCCGCACACATCGCCAATCGGGCGCCTCTTTCGTAATGAAAGAGGCGCCCGATGCTTTTGTATGGTCAGGGAAAGGGGGGGGATTAAGTGGTCAGGCGTTAGGTAAGTCATCATTACCTAACAATGTATTACAGCATTACTACACACAGAGGAACATGTGTCCGCCTCTTCGTAATCAGTAATAATACGTGAGTTCGACCCGAGGATAAAGCCCGGAGAGTGTCTACGGAAGCTTCACGAAGGCCAAAACCGTTTTTGAAAAGGCTTGTACGGCCTCTTCACAGTGTGTGAAATGACTGTGCAAGGCTTGCATGGCGTCTTCGCAGTGTGTGAAATGATCACGCAAGGCTTGCACGGCCTTTTCACAGTGTGTGAAATGATCACGCAAGGCTTGCATGGCCTTTTCGGAGTGTCTGACGTGACCATGCCAGCATTTCCGAAAACGATTTTGGCCATTACGGAGCCACCATAGGAGCTCCACTGGCCTTATTCATCCATCGAACTCACGTTAATAATCAATCATTGATCATCCCCACCATCTCCTCATCGATGAAGCGGCGGGTGAGGGGGGCGAAGGCGTCGATGCGGCGATCGCGGAGGAAGGGCCACCAGCGGCGGACGTGCTCGCTGCGGCGGAGGTCGATGTCGACGATGCGGATGGCCTCGGCGTCGGTGGGGAGCTCACTGAGGAGCTCACCCTGGGGGCCGCACGCGAAGCTGTTGCCCCAGAACTGTATGCCGGCGGTGTGACCCGAGGGGTCGGGCTCGTGGCCCACGCGGTTGACTGTGACGACGGGCAGGCCGTTGGCGATGGCGTGGCCGCGCTGCACGGTGCGCCAGGCATCGAGCTGGCGGCGCTGCTCGTCGGGCGTGTCGGCGCTGTCCCAACCGATGGCGGTGGGGTAGATGAGCAGGTCGGCGCCGCGGAGGGCCATGAGGCGGGCGGCCTCGGGGTACCATTGATCCCAGCAGACGAGCACGCCGAGGCGCCCGACGGAGGTGGGGATGGGGCGGAAGTCGAGGTCGCCGGGGGTGAAGTAGAACTTCTCGTAATACGCCGGATCGTCGGGGATGTGCATCTTACGATAGCGGCCGGCGATGCGTCCGTCGCGTTCGATGACGACGGCTGTGTTGTGATAAAGCCCTGGGGCGCGGCGCTCGAAGAGGGAGAGGACGAGCACGACGCCGCATGCGTGCGCCATCTCTCCGAAGTGCTCCGTGGAGGGGCCGGGGATGGGTTCGGCGAGGCGGAAGGTCTCCGTGTCTTCCGTCTGGCAGAAGTAGAGGCCGTTGTGGAGCTCCTGAAGGACGACGAGTTCGGCGCCCTCTGCAGCGCAGGCGCGAATAGAGTCACTGAGGCGGGTGATGTTGGCCTTGCTGTCGGCCGTGTTATGCTGTTGGATTAATGCTGTTTTCATTAGAGGATAGAGGGTGGGTTGTTAGGCGTTGGGGGTGACGTTGAGCACGCCCGTGGGATATTGCATGGTGGCACAGTGGATGGCGCCGCCCTGCTTGACCAGCGGCAGGCAGTCGATGCTAATGATCTCGCGGCCGGAGAAGGCTGGGCGGAGCGCCTGGCGCGCCATCTCGTCCCGCTTGGCGTTGCCGTAGGCAGGCACGAGCAAGGCACCGTTTAGGATGAGGAAGTTGGCGTAGGTGGCGGGCAGCTGTTCGCCGTCTTCGTTGTAGACGGGCTCGGCTATCGGCAAGGGGATGAGGCGGTAGGGCTCTCCGTCGGCAGTGCGGAAGGCGCGCAGCTCGCGCTCCATTGCCTGGAGGCCGTCGAAATGGATGTCGCGCGGGTCGGTGCATTGCACGTAGGCGATCGTCTGGGGGTCGCAGAAGCGGGCGAGCGTGTCGACGTGTCCGTCGGTGTCGTCGCCTTCGATGTGTCCATGCTCGAGGATGAGGAGGCGATCGGCGCCGAATATCTCTTTGATGAAGGCGGTGATATTGTCTCGACTCAGGCGGTCGTTGCGGTTGGGGGAGAAGATGCAACTCGCGGTGGTGAGGAGTGTGCCGCGGCCGTCGGACTCGATGCTTCCGCCCTCGAGCACGAAGGGAATGCGCTTGACTCTGACGCCGCTCGCGAAGGCATGGCGTGCTATCTCAGAGACGATCAGGTTGTCGAAGTGGGCGGGATACTTCATGCCCCAGCCGTTGAAGACAAAGTCGCAGACCACGGGGTGTCCGTCCTCCATGACGGTGATGCCGCCGTGGTCGCGGGCCCAAGTGTCGTTCGTGTTGGAGACTTCACAGAGGGCGATGCGGTCTGGATGGGGGGTATCATTGAGGTAATGGAGGACGTTTTCGGGATACGGGGTGATGATATAGACGGGCTCGAAGCGGGTGATCTCGCGGACGATGTGGGCGTAGCAGCGGGAGATCTCGTCGAGCATCGTGCCCCAGTCCGTCTCTGCGTGTGGCCAGGTGAGCTGGATGCCGCTCTGTGGTTCCCATTCGGCGGGCAACACGATCTGCGGCTGGGTGGGTTGGTTTCTTTCTTTATTCATAAGGGTTGGTGGTGATGTTTTTATCGATTGGAAATGGTATGCAGAGCGCGGAATATTTTGTTGGGGCGCCTGTCCCAGGGCGTTGCCCTGGGCTATCATCCAGCGGCCCTTCAGGCCGCATCGAGTACATGCCTATTCGCAAACCATTTTTGCTTGATCATTACTCATTGACAATTGCCTCCTCCCCTCTCCCTCCCGCCGGATGCTGAATTCGCAGCCGCAGTAGGTTTGATTATAAAAGTCATACTCCTTGATCAGCGCACGCCGGCGATCGCTGAGGCCGCCCTTGCGCCAGTTCTGCGCCCAGAAGGTGAGGCCGGGATAGCGCGCCGCGGCCGCCTCGCCCGCAGTCGTGATCTGCGCTAAGCTCTTCCAGCGAGAGGAGGCCAGCGTGGTGGTGAAGACGCGGAAGCCGTGCTCATGGGCGTAGCGCGCGGCCATCTCTAAGCGCACCCGGAAGCAGCACAGGCAGCGTGCGCCGCACTCCGGCTCATGCTCCAAGCCGCGGATGCGCTGTTGCCAGGCCGCATGGTCATAATCCGCATCAGTGAAGGGCACACCGAGGCGCTCGGCGTGGCGCATGAGTTCGGCTTTGCGTTTCGTGTATTCCTCGAAGGGGAAGATGTTGGGATTGCAGAAGAACAGCGTCGGGCGCAGCTCGCGGGCCTGCATCCATTCCAAGATGGCGCTGGAGCAAGGCGCACAGCAGGCATGCAGCAGCAGGCGGTCGGCGCCCGCGGGGATGAGGAAGGGGGATCGTTTCTGTTTCATTTAGGGTTCGTATCTATCGGAGTGAGGCAATCCTCGCCGGGTCTCGGGTCACTTTTTCCAAAGTGACCCAAGCTGGGGTGCGTCTCGGGTTGCTTTTGCGAAAGTGACCCAAGCTGGGGTGCGTCTCGGACTACTTTTTCCAAAGTGACCCAAGCTGGGGTGCGTCTCGGGC
>CAUPYF010000033.1:0-12071 GCA_963515435.1 uncultured Tannerella sp.
GGCATACCTCCGGGATGTCCGGCGGGCTTGGCGTCGGCTTTACCGCCCGGCATACCTCCGGGATGTCCGGTGGGCTTGGCGTCGGCTTTACCGCCCATGCCTTTCGGTGGCATTCCTGGCATACCGGCTGGCATACCGCCTTTCTTCTTGTTGCCCGTCATCATCATCATGGCCGCCATACCCCGCGGGGCGTTGCGGTCGGCGATGATCTCGCGCGCCTTAGCCAGCTCCTCGGGGGTGATCTTGGCTGTGCGGCAGACTAACTCGTCCGTGGCCATCGTCGGTTGGGTGAGCAGACGGTTCACAAGCTCCTTTGCCGGATCTAAGTAGAGCTGCGTGAACTTCACGCGGTCGCGATCGGCGTCAATGTGTGTGCGTCCCTTCTGCTTGTCGAGTGCCCAGAGGCCGTAAGCGATCGGGTCGGTGGCCATAGCCAAGACGGACGATGTGATGCGAGCGGGCTCGTAGGGTACGCCCATGGTGTAGAGCTGTCCGGTGATCTTCTCCGTGGCCAGCTCCTCGGCGAAGTTCTCCACGCGGCGGATCTCGTCCTCCGAATAGGGCTTACCGGCGATGCTGTCCAGCTCCAAGTCGCGGTGGATGCCGAGCTTCACGGTGGCCGCCTTCACGTTGATCGCGGCACGCTTCAGGTCGTCCTCCAAACGAGCGTCCGGAGCCTTGCCCTGCTCACGGCGTTCGTTGATGTCCTCGGCGAGGTGGTCGTAGATCTTCAGCGCCTCGGTCAGCTCGCGGTACATGCCGCGCACGCTACTCTCCATGAAGGGCGGCGTGAGGTATGACGTGAGCGTGGCGTAGGAGCGGCGTTTGGCGATGATGCCCTCGCCGACGTTGCCGATGGTGTAGACGTAGAAGTGGGGTAGCGGGCCCACGAGTCGGTCGGGCCAGTCGTTGCTGGAGAGCGCCACCTGCTTGCGGGGCGTGAACTCGAGGCTGCCGTGTGTGCCGAAATGGATCAGCGCGTCGGCCTTAAACCCGAAGCGCATCCAGAGGTAGGAGGCGATGTAAGGATGCGGCGGCGCGGCGTCTGTGCCGTGGAGGATCTTGAAGGCGTTCGTGCCCGATCCGGCGGCGTTCTGCGGCATTACGACGACGTTGCCGAATTGCAGTCGGGCCACGCCCAGTCGGCCGTCGGCCGTGGCCATGTATTGACCGGGGAAGTCGCCATTGGCGGCCACCACTTCCTTGTATTTCTCCGGGCGGAGCGCCTGTTTCACCCAGGCTTCATAATCTTCCTTCTTGATCAGCTCCGGGTTGCCGGTCTTCATAAACTCAGCGATCGCACCCTCGGCATAGACCCCGAGGACGGCGCCTTGCTGCATGATCATCTTCTCCAACTCGCGATGGTTGGCGGGCAGGTTGTCCACCTTGTAACCCTCGTCTTTGAGTCGCTTGAGGAAGTTGTAGAGCGACGGAGCGACCTCCATGCCGCCGGCTGTCATGGTTGCGCCTTGGCCCTGCCCCTTGAGGTAATAAATGGCCACGCGCTTCTCGCTGTTGGGCTTGGTGCGCAGCTCGAGGAAGCGCTTTACGGTTTCGACGAACGTCTCGAGGCGTTCGGGCACGGCGAAGGAGTGGCGGTAGCCGTCCTTGTCTTCATACTGGGCAAAGAGCGCTGTGGTGCGTATGGCGCCGTCGATCTCGGGCATGGTGACGCTCTGCGACATGAAGCCGCCGGACATGCCCATCGGGTCGTTCTCCCAATCCTCCACGAGGCGATTGACGGTGAGCGGTGCGAGCATCGTCACGTTGTGCTCCCGGAGCCAATCGACCATCTCGTCGCCCAAGCGGCCGTGCGCCATGTTGATCACCATCGCGGGGTTGATGGCGTTGAGGTAGTCGAACCATTTCTCGCGGGCGTAGATGGGATAGACGTTCATGCCCGCCTTTTGCAGCGCATCGATCAGGCCGGTGGGGTCGGCCATCTGTCCGGTGACGACGATTTTGTGGGCGCCCTCGTGCCAGAGGTTTTGCTTCTTGAGCCAGGCCTCATACTCGGCCACGGAGTGGAACTCGAGGTCGTCGTCGCGGTCGTTGCCGCTGGGGTTGGGGTGGTAGATGATGTCCTCGGCACGCTCCACGGCCGGCTCAGGCTCGTTGATGAAGAAGCGTTTGCCGTCGATCACCTTGCGGACGTAGTTGAGCAGGCTGCGATAGTTCTTCTTGCTGCCGCCGTCGAGGTAGGTCTTGATGGAGTCGCGCACCACGGAGTCGAGGTTGCAGATGTTGTTGTCGGGGTTTGTGGCCATCGAGGTGTAGATGGGCACTCCCTTGTCGGCCAGGCGTTGCAGCTGTTCGCGTTGCTCCTCGACGATGCGCAGGCCCATGCCGTTGACGAAGACCATGTCGAAGTCTTTGAGCTTGTCGAGCTCGTCGGTGGAGACTTCCACGAGTTTGATGTGCGAGTTGTCGTTGGCTTTGTAGATGCTGCCAAGCGAGATGGCCTGATAGTTCACGAAGGCCACGCGTGTGGGTGCCATCCATTTGGAATAAGCAAAAAACGCCGCTGCCAGGACGACAGCGACGATCCCAATCCACAGATAAATCTTTCTTTTCATTTAGTATGGTATGTAGGGGCGGATCTCAAGTGTCCGCCCGGGGTTACGGGGTGATTATATATGTAGGGACAGACTCTGTGTCTGCCCGTTTTTATTTCATGCAGCCCAGAGGGGAATCCGCCCTGGGGGGGCGTGCTCCTTTTTGGGAAGCAGCTCTGGCAGTTGCGCTCTGCACACAAAAAATAGGACACGACGCCTCCGAGGAGTGTCGTGTCCCAAAATATACCGATGCGGTGCCCCTCATCATTTCCCGATCAGCTCCGCGATGTTGACGGAGAGGTTGGCGACGAACTCCGTACCGCGAGTGAGGGTGGCGGAGTAGACGTCGTAGTTGATGTTCTTATCCCTTGCGTTAAAGAGGTTGTCCACGCCAACGTTGAGGGCGATGCCGCGCGGGAAGTAACATCCGGCGTTCAGCTTCCAAAGCATGCGGCTTTCCAGCTCCATCTTGTACATGCTCTTTCGACGGCTGCTGTACGACCAATAGTCTGTGGCGGCCATCCAACGTCCGTTGAGCCCAAGATAGGCGCGGCATTTGCCGAAGCGGCGGCTGTATTCGGCTTGCATCACGGCTGTGTGGGGGCGGATGTAGGAGCTGCGCTTGCCCTGCACCTTTTCGTCGTCGTTGACGTAGGAGTAGGTGCCGCGGAGGGTGAGGTCGAAGGGCAGGCGCACCTGCGCGTTGACGTCGAAGCCGTAGGTCTTGGCCTTTTGGGCATTCTTATACGTATAGTCGGGGTACTTCTTGGTGGATCCTTCCTCGATGCGTACGGTCATGGCGATGCGGTTGTCAAACCAGTTGTAGTATCCCGTGACGGAGGCGTTGAAGATGCCCGCGGCCCACTCGGCCGAGAGGGAGGCGTGGTGGCTCGTTTCTGGCTTGAGCTCGGGGTTGCCATAGATCTTGAACATGCCGCCATGGTTGAACTCGGCGTAGAGCTCGCGGAGCGAGGGCGAGCGGAATCCGGCTGCGTAGCCGCCGCGCAGCGTGAGGTGCCCGAGGCGATACATGGCGGAGAGCTTCGGACTGACGTGTGCCTTATACTCCGAGTGGTAATCCATGCGGAGACCGCCGACGATGCTCAGGTTGTCGGTGACGCGGTAATCGTCCTGCACGTAGAGTACATAGTTTGAAAAGTGGGTGGAGGAGGTGTCTTTGAACCAGTTGCTGCTCATGCGCTCCGTGTTCAGCTCCGTGCCTGCCGTGAGTGCGTGGCGGTCAGCCAGGAGGAGGCTGTAGTTCAGCCGCACATTGTTCGTGACGTCACGATACTTCACGGCCGAGAGATCGTTGAGCATCGGGTAGATATCGTCCTTATAATAATGGTCGTAGCGGTAGGAGAGGTCCAGCCTACTGTTTTCGTTGATGATGTAGTTGAGCTTACTGCCGAAGGCGAAGTCACGGAAGCGTTCGCGGAGCTTCACTGCCGAGTCGGTGTAGAGCAGGCGATTCTGATAGAAGCTGCCGGTGATTTCTGCGCTGAGGCGGTCGGTAAAGTCGTAGCCGATCTTTTGGGCGATGGAGAAGGTCTCATAGCCCTTGATGTCGTAGCTGCGCAGGGTCGTGTCCACGACCGTGGAGTCCGTGCCGTTGGGGCGCTTGAAGGTGGTCGTCATTGGCTTGCGGTCCTTGATGGTGTAGGGGTCGCGGCGGCTGTAAGTGGCCGACGTGAGCCAGGAGAACTTGTTCTGGCGCGTGCCCAAGGAAAGGGAGTACTTCTGGTCGCCACGGCTGGTGGTGCGTGAGGAGATGTTGCCGATGAAGGGGCGGTTAGCCTTCTTGGTGATGATGTTCACCACGCCGCCGAGGGCGTTCGAGCCGTAGAGGGTGGACATGCTTCCCTTGATCACCTCGATGCGCTCAATGTTGTCCACGTCAAGGCGGCTGAAGTCGATATTGTCCAAGGCGCCCTCACCGGCCATGCGTTCGCCGTCGACGAGGAAGAGCAGGTAGCGGGCATCCATGCCTTGGAAGTAGATGTCGGGCAGGCCGGAGCCGTGTGCCGAGCCGTTGAATTGCAAGCCGGGCAACTCATATTCTAACAGTCCTTTGAAGTCCTGCGGGTCAAGCTTCTTGATCTCTTCGGCCGTGATGACGCGCGTCACGACGGGCTCATCCTTGAGCATGCGCTCGGTGCGTGTGCCGGTGACGACCACCTCGGAGAGGCCGTTCTTGGCCTCGTTCAGGACGACATCCACGGTGGGCTGCTCTTCGGCTGAAACCTCCACGATCTTCGGCTCATAGCCCGTGCAGGAGACGCGCAGGTGGTACGTCCCTTTATCTAATTGAATACGAAAATTACCGCCGATGTCGGCAGCGATTCCGATGTTGGTGCCGAGCACCATCACCGTGGCGTAGGGTACAGGCGTGCCGGCAGCATCCTTCACGGCGCCTTTCACCGTGTAGATCCGCCCCGCCACATTCGCGTCCGTTGCGTATGTCGCAATGGCGCAGAAGATCATCAAGCATAGCGTAAAAATCTTTTTCATATTGAGATATAAGTGTATTGTTTGAATTATTTACGGCGCAAAGGTGAACCTGCACATATGACCGAGCAATCCCCATTTTAAGGGATATTCAAGCTATTCACACCCCTGTTCGTCATTTTCCGCCCCGAATTGCGCCGCGTTCTGCGTTCTACATAATATATAAGGTATACGCTGCGCCGCTTTTGGCCTTCCGCACGGCTGTCCGATCCCGAAACGCATCGCTGCACGCATTCCCGGCAACCCGCCAATGCCCAAAATGGGCTCAGTATGCCTTGTACTGCTATAAATATCACCAATATGCAATGCAAGTGAAAATAATTTAGTATGAATCATATTTTCTTGCAATGCATGCGATAGTGCTTTAGTATGAATCATACTTACCTGTAATACATATGATAGTGATTTAGTATGAATCATATATATCTGAAATTCAGGTGACAGGTTTTAGTATAGATCATATATACATGCAATGCAGGTAATAGTGTTTTAGTATGTGTCATATATACTTGCAATACGAGCGATAATGTTTTAGTATGAATCAAGTATACCTGCATTGCAAATTTAGATGATTTATTACGAAGATTAGCAATTTGCGGCGACTTTCTATCTTTGCGGCACACGCGGAGAGGAAAACATGCCGCCTGAGGCTCTCCGCATGATTCGCACCAAGCATAACGAAGTGATTTTACGATGGAACAAGTGATTCAGATTCAAAAATTAGGGCAGTACAGGTTAGACAACGCCCTGCACTTCCGATTTCACAGCCTGATTTGCCAAGAAGTGCATGCCGCGGACGCGGAAAAGATCGGCATGCCTCAAGAGTTGCTCGATGAATACCAAACATGCATCGACGACGAGGCCGATGCGATCAAGGAGGTGGTCGAAGTCAGCGAAACGAAATGGATTACGAAAAAGGATGCCGAATGCAACCGCCTGCTGTCGTTTATTCATGGCGTGGTGCGCATCATGCGTCTCTCGCCCCGTGCGGATGAGGCCGAGGCGGCCGAACGGATGTACCTCATTACGCGCACGAAAAAGCGCATACAAACCGAAGGCCAAGGGCGCAAGGCTGCACGCATCTGGTCGCTACTGGTCGACCTCAAAAAGCCGGAAGCGGCCGCATGGATAGCCCTGCTCCGCCTTAGCGAGGCTGTCGACCTGCTTGAAAAAACCAACGAAGAGGCTGAGCGGCTGCAAGCTGAACGAACCTCCATACAGGGCAGAAAAAAGGAGCGGCCCTCATTCACGAAGATCCGCCCCAGAACGGATAAGGTCTACCACAATGTGCTCCTGCGGCTACAGTTTGCATACATGGACGGCAATGCGCCCATCGATCGCGCAGCCGTCGCCGAGGTAGTGAACAACATCAACCAGTTCTCGAATCACATCCGCACGGCATACAAGCAGAGCCTCGCGCAGCGCCGCGCCAAACGGTGTCCCAAGAAGGAGACACCCGGGGCAGAAACGTAGGCCTGCTCCCTACTTTCTCTTTTATCTTTGCTGCGTCGGAACAAAAAACAACGAACAACGCAACACCAATGAACCGGAAACACATTCGCCTCCTCCTGATCCTCCTCTGCGCGCTGCCGATGGTGGCCTGCCGAGAGGGCAGCAACGGGCCGACGCCGGACATCGCCTTCTATTATTGGCGCACGACGTTCAACCCCTCCCCCGCCGAGCGACGGACGATGGAGAAATGCGGCGTCCGACACCTTTACATCCGCTACTTCGACGTCAAGCTCGACCCGCACACCGGCCAACCCATCCCCGAAAGCCCCATACACTTCCGCAGCCTCCCTCCCGAAGGCATCCGCATCACCCCCGTCGTCTACATCACCAACGCCGTCATGCTCCGCCGCGACCTCGCCGTCGACTCCCTCGCCGACCACATCGCCAACTATATCCGCCTCATCAACCGCACCACCGGCTTGCCCGAGCCCCTTGATGTGCAGATAGACTGCGACTGGTCCACCCGCAGCCGCGACCGCTTCATGACCTTCATCGACACCCTCCGCCGCCGCATCCCCGCCCTCACCGCCACCATACGCCTCCACCAAGCCAAACACTACACCATCACCCGCATACCACACGTCGACCGCGGCGTACTCATGTACTACAACATGGGTACCATCGCGGCCGACTCCCTCAACTCCATCTACGACCGCGTCGTCGCTGCCCGATACATCAAAAGCCTCCGCCGCTATCCACTGCCGCTCGATGTCGCTCTCCCGCTCTACGCCTGGGGCGTACACTCCGACGCCAACGGGCGCGTCAAAGCCCTCATCGACCGCATCGACCGCAACTCTCTCGAGCGCGACACAAACTTCCACCTCACCTCCGGCTCCAACATCATCCTCGTACGCCACTCCAACATCATGGGCGGACGCTACTACACCGCCGGCGACCAGGTGAAAATCGAAGCCGTCACCGCACGCGACCTCCGCGGCATGGTCAACGACCTCCGTCGTAACCTCCGCCAGCGGCCACGCGAAATCATCTTCTTCGACCTCGACGAACATCACATTTCTAAATATACAGACTATGAAAACGAGAAAGATTTCTTTGAAAACTTGGTGCGCCGTTTTTAGCGCCATCCTGATTCCTTCCAGCCTCGCCTGGGCGCTCTGCGTGTTTCCCGAAGATGACACGCCGTCAAACTTCACCCCCGAAGTCATGCTCTTCAACGCGGCGGACTACACCCCACTCTTCTACTCTGCCTATCACACCTTCTACACCGGCTTCGATAACGAGCACCCCTCCCGCTTCAACGACGAAGTGACAACCGACTGGTACAACCGTTTCGATGGCAAAATCCCACGTGAAAAAATCGCCGCCTTCCTGCTCGAAAGCAAGGATGAACCAGCCATCGCCCGCTCCACCGACCCACGCGTCAAAGCCTTCGACCGCTTCGTCCGCCTCGCCCGCCGCGTCGACGAGTACGCCTGCACCCCCATCGTCGATCCTTGGTATGAAAACAACAGAGAAAATCACACCCCGCTGCCCACCACGCTGGCCGACGAAGTAGTGAAGCACTACGACGCCGAGAAAGACGCCTTCATGAAGAATCGCTACGCCTTCCAAGCCCTCAAAGCGCTCTTCTATGCTGAAAACCGCGCCGCCTTCGAACGCTTCTTCACCCGCGTCGAAAAAGACATGCCCCGCAACACCCTCTACTACCGCGCCCTCGGCTACCGCGCCGGCCTGGCACGCAACGCCGGCGAAACACGCCGCGCCAACCTGCTCTACGCCGAAGTCTTCCATCACCTCCCCGCCATGCGCCCCGTAGCCGCCTACTCCTTCACCCTGAAGGACGAAGCCGACTGGCGCGAATGCCTCCGAGAAGCCACACCCGAACTCCGCACCGCCCTTTGGGCCCTCATCGGCTTCCGCTCCGGCGACGACGCCCGAGCCATCCGCGAGATCTACGCCATCAACCCCCGTAGCCCTCATCTCGGCCTCTTCCTCACCCGCATCGTCAACAAGAAAGAGCGATACCGCAACAACCTGATCGGCCCCGAAGACAACACAAGTCTCCGGTACTATAACGAGAGCGACCCGATGAACGCCGAAGCCATCGCCCAAATCAAGCGCATCGCCTCAGAAGAAAAAACCGCTGCCCCCTACCTTTGGTACACCGCCGCCGCCTACATCACCACCTTAGAAGGCAACACCACCGCCGCCTCTGCCCTCTACGACAAGGCCGCCCGCTTCCTCCCCGCCGGCAACGCTGAAGCCGCCGACCAGCTCCGCCTGCTCCGCTTAGTCAACTCCCTCTCCGCCATCAAGGCAATCAAAGGCGACAACGTGGAGCGCCTCACCGACGAACTCGTTTGGCTCTACAAAGGCAATCAAGCCCACGTCCGCACCGGAATAGCCAGCGGCCAAAGCCGCGACTACTTATCCAAACTCTACCGCCGCGCTGGCAACGTCGCGTATGCCGAAATGCTCAGCCACAGCGACGAGCACTACGCCACCCCCGGTGCCTTCGACAAGATGATCGCCCTGCTCGAAAATCCCCGCACCCCCTTTGAGCGCCTACTCGTCAGCCTCTACAGCTATGAAGTGGAAGATCTCTACCACTTCAAAGCCATGCAAGCCCTCTTCGCCGATCGCCTCAGTGAGGCCGAGTCGCTCATGGCGAAAGCCGGTGAGTATGGCACACGAAGCCTTGACGCCAATCCCTTCAACGCCTACATTCCCGATCGGATGTTCCGCAGGAAATCCAAAGCGAGCTACACCGCGCTCAGCCTGCTCCGGAAGATGCAGGAGGGTGAGGCCAAGATCAAGCGTGGCGAAGACGTCTACAACAACGCCTTGCTCCTCGGCACCGCCTTTTACAACGTCTCCTATTACGGTACAGCGCAGCCATTTTGGCGCAGCGAACTCATCGGAGCTCAACGCCCGGAGGTGATCCCTTGCTACGCCCGACGCATGATGCTCGACTGCTCCACGGCCAAGAAATATTTCCGCATGGCCTTCAACGCTGCCACCACCGACGAAGAGCGAGCCAAAGCCGTCTTCCTCGCCATCAAATGCGACCGCAACGCCTTCTACATCGCCGGCTTCCGCGGCATCGCCAGCTGCAAAGAGGATGAGGTAGTCGGCTACGACAACGACGCGAACTCCAACTGGATTCACTCCAACGGATTCAGCGAGCTCAAGCGCTACGCCCATACACAGTATTACAAAGACGTCATACACGAGTGCGAATACTTCCGGCGCTACATTGTGGAAAACAGATAGCAAAAAGCAGTAAACATCCACCCATTACTCAGAAAACGATGAAAAAGAGAATCAAAACCCATTGCAAAAGGGCGGCTTGCGGCGCGCTCGTATGGTTCCTTTGGGTCGCTGCACCCGGGGTCGCAGCGCTGTACTCCATCCCGCCGAAGGACGCTGCGGAGGCTGACACAACCACAGTCGTCGCACCGCCGCCCGTGCCCAAGGTGAGGGATAGTGTCTCCCCCACAGACTCGTCAGAAGTGCTGCCCGTCAACGAAGCCATGCAGGACGGAAGTTTCCAGACCAAGGCCGACCTGCGCACCGTCGTCGAGGCATGGAACGATGCGCTCACCCCCGCACATGTCGATCGCTTAGCCGATCTCTACATCGACGGCGAAGTGCTCTACTACGGCGGACGCATCACGTCCCAAGAATGCATCAATGACAAGCGCGCTTATTTGGAAATCCACCCGGACTACGTTCAAGAGTTAGCCGGCAGGATCGTCTACGACTCCATCAACCAAGTGACCTACCGCTGCTCCTTCATCAAGCGCATGCGGCAGAACGATTCCGTCTTCGACTATCCCGCCTACTTAGTCATGATGAAGACGTCCGACGGCTGGCGCATCACCGCCGAAAGCGATGGCGCCACCGACTATAACCGCAAGAAGAACGAGTTCGGCGGCACACGTGGCAGCGGCATGAGCGAGGGAGACTTCAACGGCTCCGGCTCACACGGCTACGTCTGGCTCGAGCCGCCCGTCTTTGCCAAAACCGACGACGAGGACGCTGGTTGTTTGGGTGGGTGCGATGCCACGATCCGCTTCCTTAATCCCCTCATCCCACCCATTAAAGTGAGGCGCTGCATCGACGGCACACCCGATAACCTCGGCGACCTGAACGGCGACGGCGCCGACGAAATTGGTCTGTTGCCCATTTGGTTCAACGGCTGCTGGGCCGACTATCACGTTTGGACGCTGCAAGGCGGACGCTGGATCGAAGCCATCGAGAGCTTCCCCACCCACTGCGACCAGTGGAAGACGGGGCTGAAACCCGTCGAGGTCGACCCGAAGCGCCCGGGCTACGTCATCATCCGTTACAGCGAGATGGGCAAGGCTGGCGGCATCGTAGTCAAGACCCAGTCCGTCCCCATCCGAGGAGGAAACGGCGCCGCCGCACTCGAGCAACCTGTATTCCCCCAGAAATGAGCACCGAGGTACACACTCCTTCCCGCGACGTCAGCCGGTTGAAGGCGTGGCTCACGGCAGCGCGGCCTCATACCCTGGCCGCCTCCGCTTGCCCCGTCATGGCTGCCTCGGCATTGGCTTGGCGAAACGGCGCCTTCCGCCTCGTGCCCGCCGTGCTCTGCCTGTTAGTGGCCGTGCTGGCACAGATCGCCGCCAACCTCTCCAACGATTATTTCGACTACGAGAAGGGCGCCGACACTGACCGTCGCGTAGGGCATCAGCGCGCCGTCGCCTCAGGCTGGATCGCCCCGCGCACCATGCTCACAGCCTCGCTCGTCACGCTCGGTGCCGCCTGCCTCTGCGGCCTCTTCCTGCTGGCCTACGGCGATTGGCGCATCCTTCTCCCTGCGGGCATCGCCATCGCCCTCTGCGTCCCGGCCTACACCGCCGGCCCTTACCCACTGGCCTATCGCGGCTGGGGCGACATCTGCGTACTGCTCTTCTACGGCGCCATCCCCGTTTGCCTCACCTATTACGTCCAGGCTGGCACCATTCCCTCCGCAGCCGTGTGGCTCTCCATCGCCCTCGGCTTCCTCTCCGTCAACATCCTCCTCGTCAACAACGTCCGCGACCAGGAGCAAGATGCCGCCGCTGGCAAACGCACCACCGTCGTGCGTTTCGGCCGCCGCTTCGGCACGACACTCTACCTTGTCTGCGCCCTGCTGGCCGTCGTCTGCTCTTGGCCCATCTACCTCTACCGCAGCACCTACACGTGGCTCCTGTTTCTCATCTTCCTCACCTTCGAGCTCATCACGTGGCAAGACCTGCGCCGCCTCCGCGGCAGCGATCTGAACCGCGTGCTTGGCCTCACCGCCCGCAACGTTTGGATCTACACCCTCCTGCTCATCTCGCTGCTCGTCTTTTGACACTTATACCTTCAAATAAACAGAGAGTCGCTAATGGCGCACGGAAAGCCTCTCACAAACAAGACAAGCCCTCTCAAGGTGGTAATCACCACATTTTTTTGACCGTATGCTTCTTCTTTTTCGGCCCATTGACTGAGTCAATCGCATGAAAAAAACTTTTTCGGCCCATT
>CAUPYF010000034.1:0-11977 GCA_963515435.1 uncultured Tannerella sp.
TGGCGTTCGAGACCAGCTCGCGGAGGAAGATCTCGTGGTCGCTGTAGAGGAATTTCTTGATGACGGGGAAGATGTTTTCACTGGTTACGCCAATGTTCCCCTTCGTTTCTTGTTTTGCCATAATGGTCTATACTATTTATTGTTTTGAATGATATGTGTCATTGTTCAGCGTGATGTTCGGATCACGCGGGCGCCCTTGGTCAAAAGAAATGCCAAACGCCACTGGACTGACATTTTGGCTTTGTGAGGGGCTGTATGTGCGCACTCCCATACGCCGCAAGGCATGGTGGGTAACGGCACAAGCACCTTGTACAGTAGCGTACAAGCACCAAAGCATTCCCCGCGAGACTTGCGGGAACTCCGCAAACGCCCAAACGATGACTTCGGGGCATGCAACGGTCCTTCCAGGCAGCCTGCCGACAAAACGGATCCAATTCTTTCGTCGAGCAGTAGAAAGGGTAAAGGGAAAAACGAGAGAGGGACGAACCGCAGTCCGTCCCTCTCTTGTAGCCAGGAGGCTTTTCGTTTTTCACTTTTCGTTTTTCACCTCCCCGATTTCTCCGATAAAGAGGATGACGCCCGTGCTCTTCTCACGGATGGCGAAGACGAACGGCCGATCGACGCGGAAGAGGATCGGTTCTTTCTCCTCAATGGGCATGGACATCAGCTCCATTTCTACGCTGGTGGCGGCCGCAGCCTCGGTGCCTTTCTCGTTCACCTCAACGAACGTCTTGTGGATGATGCCCGAGATGCGCAACGGCTTGTTGGAGATGCCCGAGAAGTCAGCCTCAGGCGTGAAGGCCGCCTTCATCCCCATCGCGGGCAGGACGCTCTCGGCCAGGTCGTACTGGCATTCGGCCCGGAAACGCGGCAGATAGAGTTGCACCTTCTCTTCGTTCATCTGTTGTATCTGCTTCCAACGCTCACCATTGAGCGCTGCCACGATGTCGTCCGTCGTTTTCCCGGCCTCGGGCAGCATGATGACCATGCCGAACGCCCCGTTGCCGTATTTCAGCTCGATGTAGCGGAAGATTTCGTTCGCGCCGTAGCCGTAATCGCTTTCGCGGAACATCATGTGCACGTCTTGCGTGGAGCCGTTGGCCTTATGGAACTTGGCCTGCTGGGTGTCTTCCTTGTCGAACGACTTAGCCCATGCGCCTTTGAAATACACCGCGTTGATGAGGTAAAGGAAGGCGTCGGCGGGGATTTGGTGGACGATCTGCCGGATCTTCCCGTTCGTCTGCTTGGCGCACCAGTCGTTGATCTGCTTGGGCGATTGGGGCGAGGTGAAGTCGAGTGGTCGCACCTCGGCGCCGTAATACGTCCGGTTGGCCTCGAGGAAGGGCGCGTGGAGGGTCTCGCCCTCGCGGTGCCAGATGGAGTTAGCGATGCTGATCGTCGTCTTCGGATCCACCTTCATCAGGGCCTCGCGTAGCTCGCGGGTGCAGGCGTTGATGTCCTCCTGCGAATAGCCCGCCTCGTGCAGCGCCGCGCGCATCTCTTCGGCCGTGGCACCGGCTGCGCCGTTCAAGGTCATGTTCAGCGCCATGCTGACGCTAAGCGGCGAGATGAAGACGTTGTCTCCCTTCGCGTGCTTGCGCGCGGCACGGAGCAGGTCGAAGGTGAAGGCGTTGTCGGCGTCCACCTTGTCGGCGTGCTTCAGTTCGATGGGCTCGGCCGGGGTGGGGAAGGCCTCATCCGCCTCGCGTTGTTGCTTCTCTCTCTTCATGGCGCAGGCGCCAATCAGGGCCGACAGCAGGGTCAGCCCAGCAATCATCATTTGTTTCTTCATTTTATGATCGTGTTGGTGTGATATATCGCGTGTTTTGATAGACGTCCATTGACCTGTATTTGCTGCATAGATGTGATAAAATTAGCGGGTTTGCGGCATTCCTTTTCTGCGGCGAGATGTCGCGCATCGTGGAAATCCTTTTTTTGCGACAAAATGCATCCCTCGATAGAAAACACACATTTCCCGCAGCGGAAAGCGTTTTTTCGAGAAAAAGCCTCATTTCCCGCCGCACGAAACCGATCTCCGAAACTTTTAAGTGCTTTCCCGCCGCGGGAAATGACTTTTCGGAGAATTTTCCCCGTTTCCCGTCGCGGGAAATGACTTTTCAAAGAATTTTTCCCATTTCCCGCCTCGGGAAACCGTTTTTCTGAGAATTTTTCCCATTTCCCGCTTCATTTTGGCGTTTTTCGAAAGTTTTGATCGGTTTCGCGCCGCGGGAAGGCGTTTTTGGAAACCAGCGATCGGCCTCGCGGTTCATTTTCGTGTTTCAGAAATCCCTCGATCGGCCTCGCGGTTCATAAAGCCATTTTTTTGAAAGCATTTTAGGCAGCTACTTTTGCCATCAAATAATGACAATCAGATGAAAGTGAAAATTGTAAACAAATCACGCCATCCGCTGCCAGGCTACGCCACGCCACTCTCGGCCGGGATGGACGTTCGTGCCTTTCTTGAAGCGCCCGTCACGCTCCAGCCCTTGGAGCGGCGGCTCATCCCCACGGGGCTATACATCGCCCTGCCCGAGGGCTATGAGGCGCAAATGCGCCCACGTAGCGGACTGGCCCTCAAGCATGGCATCACCATGCTGAACTCGCCCGGGACGATCGATGCAGACTATCGCGGCGAACTCAAAATTGTCCTCGTCAACCTCTCCGACACGCCCTTCACTGTCCGTGATGGCGAACGTATCGGACAGCTTGTCGTGGCGCGCGCAGAACACGTCGAATGGCAGCCCGTGGACGTGCTCGACGAAACGGAGCGAGGAAGCGGCGGATTCGGACATACGGGAATATGAATGAGCATAAAAACACAGACTACAGGGTACAAAAAGAGATGACACATTATATATATGGCGTCATGGTGGCAGTGCTCTGCACGGCCTTTGCTGTGCAGGGGGTACGGGCCGACGACCGACAGCCCACACAGCGCAAGGTGGACTACTTCTTCTTCGAGGGACTGAAGATGAAGAACGCCGAAAAATATGACGCCGCTTACGAGCTCTTCAACCACTGCCTGAGCATTGATTCCACGGCGTCGGCCCCGCTCTACGAACTGGCGGTCTACTCCATGCAACTTAAGAAGCCGGAGCGTTCGCTCGACTATCTGCGCCGAGCCGTGGCGGGCGACCCGAAGAACTTCACCTACAAGTTGGCGCTGGCTTCGCTTTCGCTCAACGTGGGGATGTATGGCGAGGCGGCGGAGCTGTATCGTGAACTGGTGCGGGAGAACCCCGGCAAGCCGGAGCTGAATTATTATTTGGCCGAGGCGC
This sequence comes from uncultured Tannerella sp., assembly GCA_963515435.1. GTDB lineage: Bacteria > Bacteroidota > Bacteroidia > Bacteroidales > Tannerellaceae > Tannerella. Next base: position 3,279 of record CAUPYF010000034.1, read on the forward strand.
TGACGCAGATCGGACAAACGGGTGAGGCGATCGACCGCTTCAACGAATTGGAAAACACGATGGGCGTGATCGAGGCGATCTCGATGCAGAAATACAAGCTCTATATGCAAATGGAGGAGAAGGAGAAAGCCTACAACGAACTGCAACGCCTGGCGGACAATAACCCCGGAGATGCGCGCTACCCGATGCTTATCGGCGATCTACTCATGGAAGACGGCGATACGGCCGGAGCGCTGTCTTCTTATCAGGCGGCGCATGAGATCGATCCGACCTCGCCGTACTACCCCGTCTCGATGGCCAAATATTACGAGGCGGTGGGCGACCGTGCCGCGGCTGAAAATCAGATCCGCACCGCGCTGGTGGATCGCGAGCTGGACGTGGATACGAAAATGAGGATTCTGGCGCGCTATCTCCGCCAACTACAGCAGTCACCCGAGGCCATGATGACGGCCGATACGCTTTTTCGCACCCTACAGACGCAACACCCCGACGAGCCATCGCTCAAGATCTACTATGCAGGCCTGCTGTTTGCTCAGAACAAGAAGGAAGAGGCTCGCTTCCAGTATCAATTGGTCACGGAGATGGAGCCGGACAACGAGGTGGCTTGGCAGCAACTGCTTGTCATCGCGCTACAGACCGACAGCACGGCCGAGGCCATGCGCATCTGCCGGAAGTGTCGCGAAATGTTCCCCAAGTCGCCCGTGTATCACTTCTACCTCGGCGTCCTCTATTTCCAACAGAAGGAGTATGAAAAGGCGATCGATACGTATCGCGAGGGGCTCACGAAGATTCCGGAAGAAAACGTCGCCATGCGGTCAGACTTCTACGGGCAGATCGGCGACATCTATTTCCAAATGAAGCGGGTGAAGGAGGCTTTCGAGGCCTACGAGGAGGCACTCCGCTACAACGATCATAACACGGCCGTGCTCAACAATTACAGTTATTACCTGACGCTCATCAAGGACGGCGACCTCGACAAGGCCGAGCAGATGAGCGCCCGCTGCATCAAGTTCGATCCGGACAATGCGACATATCTCGACACCTACGCGTGGGTCTTTTTCAGGAAGGGGAACTATCCGCTGGCCCTGCTCTACATCCAGAACGCCATCGGGAAGGACACGACGCATAGCCCTGAACTACTGGAGCATTACGGCGACATACTCATGATGAACGGCGACAAGCAGAAGGCCGTCGAGCAATGGATGAAGGCACGCGAGGCCGGCAAAAAGTCGGAGACGCTCGAGCGCAAAATTGCCGGTGAGGCGTATATAGAGGGCTCCGACGATGAATAGAGCATCCATCTCCATCCTCCTCGCCGCCCTGCTGACGCTTGCGCTGTCAGGCTGCCGCACGACGCGATCTGCCGCCGAAAAGACTGCTGCCGCTGTCTCCGAGGCAGAATACGTCCGCCAAGTCAGCCGACTGTCCACACCAGACTATCGTACGCTCACGGCCACAATGTACGTCAATATCAATCCCGACACGAAGGACGAGATGAGTTCGCGCGCCCGCCTGAAGCTCATCCGCGGCCAGCGTCTGCAAATCTCCATCACCCCACTGGCCGGCATTGAGATGTTTCGCATCGAAGTCAGCCGGGATAGCCTGAAGGTTATCGACCGGTTCTGGAAGCGCTACTTGGCCGAGCCCATCGCCGAAATCAAGAAGCAAATACCCTCGTACGTCAAAGTCGGCTTCCCTTACGACTTCCGCTACGAGCACCTCGAGGCACTCCTCACCAACTGCCTTTTCATGCCTGACGGCAGCGCCCTCGCCCTCGATCGTTTCTACAATCGAAAGTACCCCTTCGGCTATCACACTTTCATCGCCCGTGACACCGAGGGAATCACTTATCACTTCGACACCGACAACCACGCACGCCTCACCGCCACGGAAATCACTTATCCCTTTGTTGAGCTGCATTGGAGCTACACCAAATTCCGCACCATCAGCGGCCACCCCTTCCCCATGGACATGGAGGCGGAGGTGGACGAACGCAAAAAACTCTCGATCGAATTCAATAATGTGAATATGGACGGGCCCGTGGAAATGAACTTCCCCATCCCCGATAATTACAGACGTATTACCCTTCAACAGCTATGGAGTATCATCAGCTTTTAAGACCTATCATCCGACGCTTCGCCGCCGCCATCCTCACGCTCTGTCTGGCGGTGGGCATGGTTGGGCAGAAGCAGTCCGCCCGCCACCTGAAAAACAAGCGCCGAACAATCGACACGGAGATGAAGGCCACTCGCAGCAAGCTGGACAAGACGACCCGCACAGCGCGCCTCTCAGCCGAACGCCTCAAGCAACTCTCACAACAGGTGGCAGAGCGCAAGCAAATGATCGACGGCCTGAACCGAGACCTCGCCGCTATCGACAGCCGTATCGCTACGGTCGACGCCGAACTGAAGCGGTTGGAGACTCTTCTTGTCGATCGGAAAATGCACTATGCCTTCCTCGTGCGCAGCCTCCGCGAACGCTGCTCGCCGCAAAACAAATGGCTCTTCCTGCTTTCGTCAGACAACTTCGCCCGCTTCGCCCGTCGCCTGCGTTACCTCCACGAGTATGCCTCATGGCAAAAACGGCAGGCTATCGCCATCATCGATCGGCAAAATGAGATCGACGAGAAACGCACCGCGCTCGCCGCCATCCGCAGCGAAAAGTCAGACCTGATCGAGGTGCGCGCTGTGGAATACCGACGGCTGCGGAATGCAGAAGCCGAGCAGCGCACGGGCGTCCGTCAGTTAGAAAATCGCAAGGCCAACCTCAGCCGGGAGCTCGCCCGACAGCAGCAACAGGCCGACGCCCTCGATCGGCGCATCGAGCGATTGGCTTCCGAAGAGTTCTCCGACGCCCGCTCCAAATCGTCCGACCGGCAACCAAAGAAAAACCGTCGCAAACCAGACGCCGCCACAAAGCAGGAGCACAAACTATCGGACAACTTCGCCGCCAATCGCGGCCGCCTGCCCTTCCCCCTCGCCGGCCGCTACAAGGTGGTCGAAAGTTTTGGCGACCACCGCCACAAACGTTGGACTTACGTCCACACCAGCAACAACGGCATCGACATCCGCACCGTCAAAGGCACCGATGCGCGCGCCGTCTTCACCGGCACCGTGACACGCGTCTTCGTCCTCCCCGGCTACAACTACAACGTCATCGTCCGCCACGGCAGATACCTCACCGTCTACGGTAACCTCGGCAAGGTCTACGTCAAAGCCGGCGATCGCGTCGCCACGCGTCAAGCCATCGGCCGCATCTACTCCGACTCCGAAAATAGCGACGAGACCGTGCTCCACTTCCAGCTCTGGCGCGAAAAACACAAGCTCAATCCCCTCGTTTGGTTGAATTAGAAAAAAAGGAGCCGAAAATCATTGAAAAACGGCCGCCACCGAAAAAAGGAGCCGATGATTTTGTCCCCAGTCCGCCATTTTTCGATTATCACTTTTCGTGCCTACATTTGCACTCATTAATAGAAAAGAGGCCTATTGACAGGCTTTTGAGGGCATAAACAGGACAAATTGAATATGAAAAAAATCGTCGTTTCGCTGTGTTTGATGACGGGCTGCCTGATGGCCAACGGGCAACGCCCGTACCGCTTTGAACGGACGGACAGGCTGTTTCAAGAGGGGAAAGAGTTTTTTGAGCTGCGCAATTACCCCGGTTGCTCGGACAAACTGACGGCCTTCAAGGCACTCTCTCGCGATCGCGACCGCGTGCAAGAGGCTGATTTTATGCTGGCCGTCGTGGCCTCTGAGCAGGGGCGCGAGGACGCCGCTGCCGTCATGGAGCGCTATCTGGCCGCCTACCCCGACTCGCGCCACGCCAACGAGGCCGCTTTCCGCATTGGCTCCTATTATTTTGCGCATGAGGATTATGAGACCGCCATCCGTTGGTTCAACACGACCGACATCGACCACCTCGGATCGGAGCAACAGGAGGATTACTCTTACTGGCTGGCCTACTCCCTTCTCCAACAGAACGACATGCGTACGGCCCGCAATTATTTCGCACGCATCGAGCAGGTAGGCCGGAAATATCGCGTGCCGGCCTCCTATTATCTGGCTTACATCAATTACTCCGAGGGGCAGCTGAAGAAGGCAGAAGAGGGTTTTGAGCGACTGAAGTCCGAACCCGCCTACCGTGAGCAGTCGCTCTACTACTTGATGCAGATACATTATATCGATGAGCGTTATGACCGTGTGAAGTCCGAAGGAGCTACCCTCTTGGCCTCTTACCCCGATAGCCGAAACAACGCTGAAGCTTACCGCCTGTTGGGCGATGTGGCTTATCGCGAGGGCGACGAGGCGACGGCAATTAAAATGCTCGATAAATATGTGGAGCAGGCCGACTCGCTCCTCCGTGGCGACCTCTATCTGCTGGGCGTCTGCCGCTATAACCGAGGCGACTACCCGGAGGCCATCGAAGCTTTTGCCGAAGTGGTGGGAGAGGAGGACGAGCTGATGCAGAACGCCTGCCTCTTCCTCGGGCAGTGTTACCTCAAGACGGACGATCGCAACCGCGCCCGCATGTCGTTCGAGCAGGCCGCCACGCTCACCTTCGACCCGAAGGTGCAGGAGACGGCGATGTATAACTACGCCCTGCTGATCCATGAGACATCCTTTTCTGGCTTTGGCGAGTCGGTGACCATCTTTGAGGACTTCCTCAACCGTTTTCCGGACTCGAAGTATGCCGACAAGGTGAACGATTATTTGGCCGAGGTTTACCTCACCACGAAGAACTACGACGCTGCATTAGAGTCTATCGCTAAGATCCACCGGCCGGGCCAAAAGATCCTCGCTGCGAAGCAGAACATTCTCCTCTATATGGGTGTGGAGGCCTTCACGGGGCGCAAGCCGGCCGAGGCCATCCGCCTTTTCGGTGAGGCCATCGCCCTTGGCGTCTACGATGCCAACGCCTACAGCCAAGCCTACTATTGGCGCGGGGAGACGTACTATCGGCAGGATGATTTCAACAACGCCGCTGCCGATTATCGCTCTTACCTCAGCAACGTTGCCGACCGATCCTCCGAGGCCTATCCGTTAGCCTACTACAATCTGGGCTACTGCCTCTTCAAGCAACAGCGCTACAATGACGCACTCACCGAGTTTCGTCGCTACGTCAGTTTAGAGCCACAAAAGGGGAATGTATCCTATGCCGATGCCTACAATCGCATCGGCGACTGCCTCTTCCACAGCCGGCAGTTCGAGGCCGCCGATGAAAATTACACCCGCGCCGCAGCCCTGCAACCCTCCAGCGGCGACTATGCCCTCTATCGCAAGGGCTTCCTCCTCGGGTTACAGAAGAACTACCAGGGAAAGATCACCGTCATGGAGCGCGTCGTGCGCGAATATCCCGAGTCGCCCCACGCCGCTGCCGCGCTCTTCGAGATAGGCCGCGCCTACGTCATGCTCGAAGACGAGGACCGCGCCGCGGATGCCTTCGCACAGCTACAGAAGAAGTTCCCGCTCAACACGCTAGCTCGCAAGGCCGGATTGCAACTCGGCTTGCTCTACTTCAACAGTAACCGCTCGGAGCAATCCATCAAGGCCTATAAAAAGGTGATCGCCGACTATCCCGGCAGTGAGGAGGCGCGCACGGCCGTGCAAGACCTCAAGGCGGTGTACGTCGATATGAATGATGTGGCAGGTTACGCCACTTACGTGCGCTCGTTGGGTGATATGGCCGCACGTTTCGAGGTGAGCGAGCAAGATTCACTGACCTACTTCGCCGCCGAGAAGCTCTTCCTGCGGGGCGAGGGTGCCGCCGAAAAGAGCCTTCGCAACTACCTGCAGCAATTCCCGAAGGGCGCCTTTAGCTCGCGTGCCAACTACTATTTGGGGCAGATTGCCTTCGACGCGAAGAACTACGAGGAGGCCAAGAAGTATTACGAGGCTGTTGTCCACAGCGGCGACACGAAGTTTGGCGAGGAGGCGCTGACGCGTAAGGGCGAGATCGAGTATCTGAATAAGGACTACGCCGTGGCGTTGGAGAGTTTCAAGCGATTAGCCGCCATCGCCACGACCGCTGAGGTGCGCGACGCGGCCCGGCTGGGAACCCTGCGTTGCGCCCACCGAACGAAGAAATCGGCCGATGCCGTCAAGATGGCCGATGAGCTGCTGAAGAACGCCAAGCTCAGCCCCGAAGTGGAGGCCGAGGCGCGTTTCCTGCGCATGAAGTCATACATTGACCTGAAGGAAGACACTAAGGCCCAGACCGACCTCGTCACGCTGAGCAAGGACACGCGCACGGTCTATGGCGCCGAGTCCAAGTACCTCTTGGCACAGCGTTACTTCGACCGTAACGAGACCGATAAGGCCGAAAAGGAGATGCTCGGTTTCATCGAGCAGGGCACGCCCCACAGCTATTGGCTGGCTCGCGGCTTCATCCTCCTCTCTGACGTCTACACCCGCAAAGGCGACAAGTTTCAGGCGCGCCAATACCTCACTAACCTCAAAAAGAATTACAAGGGAAACAACAAGGATGAGATCACCGCCATGATCGAGAAGCGACTGGCGGCGCTGAAATGATCCGGACAAAAAATCATGGGGCGCCCCAGCGATACGCTCCCACAACATTTATATAAGAAAATGATGACAACAAACAATCGGATACGCATCTGCGCGGCGGCCGCGCTTTTGGTCTGCTGTAGCACCGCCCTGCGGGCACAGGACGACCGCGACAATACGGACGAGAAGCTGCGCCGCGAACTGACGCTCGAACGTGAATACGATCCCGGTGTGCAGGATGCCGACAAGGTAAACCGCCTACCCGAGGTGAAGGATCCGCAGGTAGTTAAACACAAGATTGAATACTCCCGCTTCACCACCACGACCGACCCCGATCGCGAGATCATCACCCTGCCCTCCGGACGGGTCATGACAGACATCCCCTACAACAGGTGCCGCGGCTACTTCCACTATGGCCTGGGCACATACCTAAACATGGACGGCGACCTTGGCTATCACTTCCTCGACAACGCGACCGACCGCCTCAACGCCTACCTCTCCCTCCGGTCTACCCACGGCGACGTGCAATACAATGACTGGGGACGCGAGAAGCAACGCGCTAAATATGCCGACATCCGCGGCGTAGTCAACTACGCCCACCGATTCACGCCACTCACTTTCCGCCTCGGCGGGTCGTATCGCTACAACACCTTCAACTATTACGGTTTCCCCCTCGACTCCATCTACCGCCTCGGCTCGTGGCCCTTGACACCCTCCATCTCCTATCCCGCTGACCGCGACCGTAACCAGCGCAACCAAACCTTCAACGCCTACCTTGGACTGCAATCCAACGACACCGTCGACTTCAGCTATCGCCTCGACCTTTCCTACCTCCGCTTCGTGCAGCGCTACGGCCACACGGTCCGAATCGACGGCCTCCAAGAGAACCGCTTCACCCTCCGCCTCAACCTCTTATCCAACATTAATGACCGCTACTTCGGCCTCGACGCCGTGGCGCACCTCTTTAATTACGTCTACCCCACGGCCGTCCGCAACGACGTCGACTTCGCCGGCTACCGCAACCACGCGCAGATCACCCTAACACCTTACTACCGCTTCACCGACGACCGCTTCCGCCTCCGCCTCGGCCTCAACATCGGACTGATCACGGGCGACTCCGCCAAGTTCTTCACGGGGCCAGCCATCCGCTTCGACGCCATGCTGGCTGAACGCACCCTGCTCTACGCTCGCGCCGAGGGACACATCGGCATGAACGACGCCGCCTCCATCGCTGACCAAAACCGCTACGTGGATCACACGCTCAAGGTGCGCCCCTCACGCACGTGGTTCGACGCTGAGTTAGGCGTCCGAACAGGCTTCATCTCCGGCCTCTGGCTCGACGCCTTCGTCGGTTACGCCATCATCAAAAACGCCCCCTTCTTCGTCCCCGCCGACTACATCGGCCGCCCCTACGACTTCGGCAACTACCACGTAGCCTTCCAGCCCGATGCCACGTGGATGCGCATCGGCGCTGCCCTAAAGTACGCTTACCGTCAACGTGTTGACTTCGCCATTAAGGCCGTTTACAACCGCGGTTCCTTCCGTCAGGGCGAGGGCGACTCGTGGCTCTCCGGCCACGGCTTAGCCCGCATGAAGCCCTACGGAAAACCCGCCATCGAAGTTAACGCCGATCTCACCGTGCACCCTCTTGCACCGCTCTCTCTGACACTGAACTACAGCCTCGGCGCCGGCCGCTTCACCCTCTTTCACGGCGATGAAATCAAGATGAGCGACCTCTACGACCTGACCTTCATCGCTGCCTACAACTTCAACGACACTTTCGGCGCTTATGTCAAGCTGAACAACCTGTTCTTCCGCCGTCAAGACCTTTGGTACGGTTACCCTATGCAGCGGTTTGGGTTTATGGGGGGGATCAACATCAACTTCTGAAAACTCCGTGTCGCAGTGCATCTGTTGCGTTGCCTTCGACACTGAAGGCTCGGTCATGTACTAAAGTACACTCTCTTCGCCTTCGATCTCATGCGCCTTGCAAGGGGCGTATGATCAGGCGGTTGGGTACACGTAGGGCGTATGCCGCTGCGCCCCTACCCCGGGTAGGCTCCCTAATGTCTCGATCGATAAAGCGCCCCTCTTAATATGCGAAGTGAGGCGCTTTGCTTATTTGTAAACAGTCTATTGAAGACCTTTGAAAAATAAGGCGATGGGGTAAAGAGGAGTTTTTCGCATAAAAGG